>CAZPXK010000025.1:0-13255 GCA_964590035.1 uncultured Bdellovibrionales bacterium | reverse complement strand
CTAAAAACACTTTCCCTTTTCATTTCCACTGTTTCCGCCGAACATCCCTGACTCGTTCTACCGAACAGGGAGTTCTCGGGTCGAAGCCTCCCTGTTCTCTCGACTGTTACCGGTTCACTCCCTCCAGAGGCGGGCAGGCATCACGGATGTGACCGTCGGGAAACAGAAGGAAAGAAAAGGAAAAGTCTTTTCGAGAAACTGCTAAAAAAACACTGTTTCATCAACAAGCGTTTGTCTCCTCAAGAAACTTCCAAGCAAGAATCTTTCAAAGTAGCCTTGAAGACTGAGGGGGCATGGTTTTTTCGAAAGAAAAAGAGCGAGGGCTTCAAAGCAGTAGAGACACCACGCTGGGGTGGCTCTATGGTACTTTGGAAGGTTGCTTGCTTGGGAAGTTTCTCTCTATATAAAAGACAGAGGAGGGAAAGTATTTCCGAGAAACACCCGAAATAATAGAATTCTAACGACATAGCATAAAAATGACAAAAAGTCAATAGTGAGAAGATATCGTAGAAATGGTAAAATTCTTTGTACTGGAGAATTAAATTATTGGAAATTGTTTAGAAATTAGAAATTGGTAATTAGAAATTTTTCTCATGTCCTATCAGCTTGGCAAAAACATTACTGCGACGGTGACGTACTATGATGTCATGGATTTTCCACTGACGTCTTTTGAAATTTGGAAGTATCTCATCGAACATGATAAAACGTCAGCGGCGATGGAACCGGTGTCTTTTTTTAAAGTGTGGGACATCCTGCATTCCGAGCAGTTGAAAGAAAAAGTAGCAGAAAAAAATGGTTTTTATTTTCTCCCAGGGCGAGAGCACCTCGTGGAAGAGCGTGTCCGACGGGAAAAGCTGTCGGTACAAAAGTTGAAGCGCATGCAAAAGTTGGTGCGTGTTTTGGCTGCTGTCCCCTATGTACGTATGATCGGTGCTACGGGAAGTCTGTCAATGAAGCATGGTGAGCAAGGGAGCGACTGGGATATGTTTGTGGTCTTGTGTTCGGGAAAAATCTGGACTGGCCGAACAGTGCTCACTGCTTTTTTGCATGCGATTGGAAAGCGACGACATGGAAGCAAGGTAAACAATCGGGCGTGTCTCAATTATTATGTGACCGACGATAATCTCGAGATCGGCACCAAGGACATGTACTCCGCTCATGAGTATCGCTATCTTATCCCAATGTTTTCCTTTGGGATGTTTCAGATTTTTGAACTGAAGAACCGTTGGATCAAGAATTTTCAGCCTAATTTTTCGTTGACGGGATTGGCCAGTGTGTGGACGGTACGGAATAGCTCTTTTTCGGATCGGATACGCCTTGTTCTGGAAAGACTGTTCAATTACTTTGATTTCGAGGAATGGCTGGGGTTGTGGCAGAAAAAAAAGATTGAACGGAACCCCAAGACTCATTTGGAGGGCAGTCTCATTGAAGCAAACAACCGAGCGCTGGTGTTTTTGCCGACTCCTCGTGGACCGAGGGTCTTTCAGCAGTTCAAAGAACGTTTGCGGACGTGAGGTTCTGAAAAAAGAAGAGAAATATATGGTATACTGTATATAAATCCTGTACTTACGGGATTTAAAAACAAATACTCAGTATGCCAAAGTATTTCTATACGGCAAAAAATGCCACGACAGGTGAAACATCGGGTGGTGAAATGGAAGCGCGAGATGAAAAGACCCTAGCTCAGGACCTGCGTGCCGAGGGCTTGCTCCTTACTTCTTTCAGAGCGGAGGAAGAAGCTTCTGCGCTTCATGTGAAGTTTCTCGATCGTTTCATGTCGGTGCCACTCAAAGAAAAAATGACTTTCACAAGGAACTTGTCGGTCATGGTTTCTTCCGGGTTGACGGTTTCTCGTGCCGTGAACAACCTGGCACTGCAAACGAGCAATAAAACATTCAAGAAAATTTTGGCTAGTGTCGATGACGACCTGCAGAGCGGAAAAACACTGTCTGAGGGTCTGGGGAAATACCCGTCTGTTTTCAATGAACTGTTCGTCAACATGGTGTATGTGGGAGAAGTGAGTGGCAATCTCGAGGAAGTGCTCGATATTTTGGCAGTGCAGTTGGAAAAAGAAAATGATCTTCTTTCTAAGGTGCGCGGGGCGCTTATTTACCCATCGGTTATCGTGGTAGCGATGATCGGCATTGGTATCCTCATGTTGGTGTATATTCTGCCAAGGATTACTGGTGTGTTCAAGGATATGGACGTGGAGTTGCCAGCAACTACCCAGGTGATTATGGCGATTAGTGACTTTATTCGGGGTCACGCCATCCTCACTATCGCTGCCTCGATTATTGTGATAGTCGGAGTCAAGATATTTTATGGAACCATCCCGGGAAAACGTTTTTTCGGTTATGTTTTTGTGCGCTTGCCTATTGTCGGAAACATCATTGTCAAGGTGAATTGTGCTCGCTTTGCTCGTATTTATAGTTCTCTGCTCAAGAGTGGTATTTCTGTGGTCAATGCGCTTACCATCATCTCGAAGACCTTGTCCAACCTGTACTATAAAGATGCCCTGGGAGAAGCCATTGTTGAAATTCAGAAAGGTGTGGAGCTTTCCAAAGTCATTAGTAAATATCCAAAGCTATTTCCACTCTTGGTGACGCAGATTCTCGAGGTGGGAGAAGAGACCGGAAAGACAGAAACAGTACTGCAACGCTTGGCTGAATTTTATGAAGAGGAAGTGTCACAGATTACCAAGAATATGTCTTCAATCATCGAGCCGATTTTGATGCTTCTCATCGGTGGAGGAGTGGGATTTTTTGCAGTGGCTATGCTTCAGCCGATGTATTCCGTTTTGGAGAACATTCAATAAGTATCGCGTATCATGAGTCATGCATTGAAAAACAGAGTTTTGTCCGGTTTCACCCTGATTGAGTCGTTGGTGTTTTTGTTTTTGTTCATGGTCATTAGTCTTGTTTTTTTTCAGACGTACGCCGTGGGAACGCGGCTCATCATTGAGTCAAAAAACCGTTTGGGTGCCACCGCTTTGGCCAATCAGAAGATGGAGATCATTCGGAGTGTTGATTATGATGCTATCGGTACCACGACAGGTATTCCATCTGGAGATCTTTTGGAAAATGAAGCTATCAGCGTCAATACAGTGCAGTATAATGTTCATACGTTTGTGCAGTATGTCGATGATGCTTTTGATAGTACGGTTGCTACTGGTGACGCCATCCCTACTGATTACAAACGTGTTCGACTGACTATTTCATGGGGAAATCAGGGGAGTGATCAGTCAGTTAGCATCTTTGGCAACTTTTCTCCCAAAGGGGTTGAGACGGCAGGTGCTGGTGGGGTGCTTTCTATCAATACACTCGACGGAACCGGTGCAGGTGTCGCGGGAGTGGGCGTGCATATTGTGAACGGCGCGGCCGGAGTCAATATCAATGCTACAACGGACTCGACTGGAAATGTGATGTTGCCTGGTTCTCCTGCGGGAGCAGAGGCGTATACGATTTCTGTTTCCAAGAGTGGCCACTATGGAGCAGCGACCTATCCTTCCTATCCGACATCATCGTTCAATCCTATCGATGTGCATGCTTCTGTTGTGGCTGGAGTTTTGAATCAGACAACACTCGTGATAGAGGAATCTTCTGACATTACCCTGACAACAAAAGATCCTTTTGGTACTGGTGTGCCGAGTATTGACTATACCATTGAAGGAGGGCGTATCTTAGGTGTAGATCCGGTGGCGGGAACCGTCTATAGTTTGGATACGAGTGGAACGACGGATGGTTCCGGTGAGGCTGAATACCCGGATGAAAGTGCCGGACAGTATTTGGTCGGGATAACGGATGCTGACTACCAGTTCTACAAGACCTCGCCGGAGAGCGCTCTTTTGGGTGAGTTTACTGCTTTGGCTGGGGTAGCGGCACCAGTAGATATCATCTTGCTCGATACGAGGATAAGTTCACTGAAAGTAAAAGTGCAAAGCCAGGCTGATGGGTCTGCTTTGGCGGGTGCCAGTGTCAAGCTGACCAATATTTCGCTTGTCTATGATACTACGGTGACGACAGACCAGTACGGGTACGCGTATTTTCCTACAGCGTTGCCTGCTCTCGTCCCGGCTACCTATGATCTGGAGGTGACACTCGCAGGATACGATACGGAAAATAGCAGTGTAGTGATCGGGGCAACGTTGGTTACGGATACCGTAGAAATGACAGCTGAATAAGAACTATTTATGAAGCATACTCTTAAGGCGATGACATTGGTGGAGCTCATGGTTGCCATAGCCATAGTACTTATTTCGATGGAAGGTTTCACGTACCTTTTTTTGAAGACATGGGATACGAACAAGTTTATTATTGAAGAGGGCATGGCTTCGACGGCGGCGGCACGGGCAACCAACAAGATTGTGATTCAGTTGCGGGCGGTGCAGCAGGGTGACAATGGAGATTATCCGATAGAATCGGCTGATGATTTTGATCTGGTCTTTTATTGTGACGTTGACAATGATGGTGCTGCCGAAAGAGTGCATTACTTTTTGGATGATGTGAATGACCAGTTAAAGTTGGGCGTAAGTGATCCTTTGGCCACTAACCCTGTGACGTACCCGGCCGGCGATACTACCGTGACTGTTGTGACAAATTATGTAGTGAATGAGGCGTCCAATCCTATTTTTTTCTACTATAATGAGAATTATCCGGGTGATACGGTAAACAATCCGCTTGCTACGCCATCAAGTGTCGGTGACATACAGATGATCCAGGTACATTTGTTTGTCAATATCAATCCGGTCCATGCTCCGGACAATATCAATATCGAATCATTTGTTGATCTGCGCAACCTCCATGATTTTGAATAAAAAGACAGTTATGTTGAAAGGTTCTATCCTCATCTATGGACTGGTGATTATGTTCATGGTGTCGGTTGTTATGACGTCGATTATTAGTTTTATTGCCGGACAAACGAAGTATTCGCTTCAGATTCACGCCAGGGAACAGGCTTTTCAGATTGCTGAATCTGGTATTCACTTTTATCGTTGGTATTTGGCACATCAGGTAGAGGGTCGCACGGCGCAGCAGGTGGCAGATTTTTGGTCAACAGGAAGTCCATATGGAGTAAGTGATCCCTATGTCGCGACCTATCGTGATCCTTCAGGAGATTTGGTGGGAGAATATTCTTTGGATGTGACACCGCCTGATCCAGGATCAACGATTATTACTGTGCGAGCTACCGGCTTTACCTACAAGTACCCTGGCCTAGTGCGTATCATCGAAGTGCGATTTCGTCGGCCGTCATGGAGTGAAAGTGCAGTGCTCGCTAATGATGTGATGCGTTTTGGGGCGGGTACGGAAGTGTATGGGAAGATTCATTCCAATAACGGTATCCGATTTGATGGCGTGGCGCACAATCTTGTGACGAGCTCACTTTCTACCTATGATGATCCTGATCACAATGGTGGCAATGAATTTGGGGTGCATACCCATGATGCACCGACTGATCCGTTGCCTCCGGCGGCAGTACCAAGCCGGGCCGATGTCTTTGAAGCGGGCCGCTCTTTCCCGGAAGCTGCTGTTGATTTTAACGGTGTTTTGGGTGATTTGAGTGTTATGAAGGCGGCCGCTCAGGCATCGTCATCGTATTTTTTGCCTGCTGGTACCAGTGCGGCAGGACGACAGATTATTCTCAAAACCAATGGCACCTATGATGTGTGCAAGGTGCGAACGGTGAATACAGGATATTCAATCACTCAGTATGCAAGAAACGCTGGCGCGGGAAGTTGTGGTGCCTGTTCTGGGCAATGTGCTCCAACAAACTATCCTATCCCGGATGACGGCGTTATTTTTGTCGAAGGGAATACTTGGGTGAGTGGGACGATTAATGATAGACGAGTCACAGTGGTGGCAGGCAATTTACTGGGGGGAGCTGCTCCCTCGGTGTATATTTTGAATGATATTCGCTATACTAATACTGACGGACGTGACATTCTTGGAATTATTGGTCAGAATCATATTGAAATTGGGTATGCGAGTGAAAATGATCTCCGTATTGATGCAGCGTTGCTCGCCCAACAAGGAAGGGTTGGCCGAGAGCATTATTCATCGCCTAAGAATTTGAATCCTGATACGAAAACAACCATTACAGTCAATGGTGCTATCGCTACCAACCAGCGCTATGGATTTGCCTGGACTGATGGAACGGGGTACCAAAATCGCAATCTCTACTACGATAATAACCTGTTATATTATCCGCCGCCGTATTTTCCCACAGGGACACAGTATGAGATGGATTTGTGGCAGGAAGAGTAATGGAATGTGGTATGATAGAAGAAAAGAAAAATAAAAACACATGAGTTTTTTGCAAAGGAAAATTTTTGACTTGTTTCCGAGTTCGTTCGGGTTGGATTTGAGCGATCTTTCTATTAAAGCTGTCTGGTTGGATCGTTCGGGGGATCGTGACTCTATCGCGAGCTTTGGTTCGGTGCCGCTTGCCCTGGGAAATGTCGTGGACGGTGAGATTATGAATCCCGAGGCGGTAAAGGCGGCAGTTTTGAACCTCATGGAAAAAGCGGGTCCGAAAAAAATCGGAACAGAAAAAGTTATTTGTTCGCTTCCTGAAACCAAGGCTTTTCTTCGTATCATTGTGCTTCCCAAGATGGAAAAGGACGAAGTAAAAGAGGCTATCAAATGGGAGATTGAAGCGAATATCCCACTGACTCTTGATCAGGTGTACTACGATTGGCAAATTCTTGATTTGAATGTGGCCGGAGAAAAGGGGAAGATGAGCGTCCTGGTAGTAGCGGTTGCTCGGGGTGTGGTAGATCAGTTTACAGAAGTACTGGAAAGTGCCGGTCTTGAGGTTATTGGCTTGGAAACAGAATCCATTGCCCAGGCACGCAGTCTTTTAGCGGAGAAAAATGAAAAAGAAACAACTCTGATTGTGGATATCGGTGATCGTCGAACGAGTTTTCTTATTGCCATTGGGAGTACACCTTGTTTCACGTCTAGTGTCCCGTTGTCTTCTCAAATGGTGACAGAGGCTATTTCCAAGGCGCTCAAGATTTCTTTTGATGAGGCCGAGGTGATGAAGATCAAGCATGGATTGGGGTCGCTTGCTATGAAGAGTCCCGTACTAAAAGCCGCTGAGCCAGTTCTTGAAAGTATGGCGGTTGAAATTGAGCGTTCTATCGATTTTTACCTTAACAGTTTACGCTATTCGAGTAAGGTTGATTCTATTGTGTTGTGTGGCGGAGGTTCCAATATGAATGGGTTTCTTCCGTATATGACAAAGCGATTGGGTCAACCGGTTGAATCGGGAAATCCTTGGGTCAATGTCAGGCTTGGCCGGGAAATTCCACTCATTGATCGGCGGCAATCGGTACAGTATTCAACAGCTATTGGATTGGCATTAAGAGGTTTGGACGAATATGAAGACTTTGCTTAATCTTCTCCCTGAGGAGAAGAAAGATGCTATTCAGAATCGTTTGCGCTCCAGGTTCCTGCTCTGGCAGTTGTTCTTAGTGTTTGTTTTGGAGATTTTTTATCTTTCTATACTAGTCAGTACCTATCTCATTTTGGATTTTCAACTGAAGAGCCTCCAGGGTATTGGTCAAGATATGGGACAATCTTCTGGGTCTGATGAACGGCGCCTCAGTGAATATGAGAAAAAATTTCAAGATACCAATACGCAGGTAGATATTATAGAAAGAATTGATCGTTCTCACCTTCATTTTTCCAAAGTCTTTTTATTGCTTGATACCTTGACGCCTCATGGGATTACCGTGAATCAGCTGAAGACAGAAGAATACAAAATTTCTCTTTCGGGTAAGGCAGCAAAACGGGAGGATCTGTTGTTGTTTGACAAGCAGCTCAAGGATTCTGTGGCGTGTATTAGCGATGTTACTATTCCGGTTTCCAATCTTTTCTCGCAAGTAGAGATTGATTTCCAGTTGGATTTTTCTGTAAAACAGGAATGCTTGCTTGAGGATCATAAAAAAGAAACGCTATGAAGATATCTTTGAAACAATCAAATCATACACTCCCCATCGTCATTATGGTGACGCTTTTTTCTGGCATAGGGCTTATTGTGTGGTTCGGTATCATGCCGTTTCAAAAGTTTATTACAGAAAAAGCCGATGGCATACAAGAGTACCATGCTTCTCGGGAGAACCGCGAACGCCAGATTGCTCAATTGCCTGATTTGCAGAATCAGTTTGAAAATATCCTGGTACATGAAAAGACACTGGATATTCTTCTTTCCGAGAATCAGATCGTTGATTTCGTAAAAACACTCGAACAATTGGCGAGAGATACGGATACCCTGATTCGTATCGAAGCAAAAGATAAGGATGCTATCGAAGAGAGAAAGGCACCGGTGCGAGTAGTGAAGAAAGCCACTGATACACCAGATGACACAGATACGTCTATCAAGAAAAAAGCGTCGGCGACTATCTTGGAATCGGTTCCGTATGATCGCTACCTCCATGTCACAGTTATTGCAACAGGAGAGTATCAGAATATCATGGCGTTTCTTCACAAGGTCGAAACGCTTCCTATTGGTATGGATATTGTCGGACTGAGTATTGGGAAACGAGAAAACGAAGAGTCTCAGAAGCCGGCAGGGAATCCTGGGAACAATCCCTTCCTTATTTTAGGGGATGGGACGACGGTTGCCAGTGAAGTGGCTCTCGTTCCTGAACAAGTGATTGGTTCTTTGGAGGCTCGGTTCGACACGGTAATCTATATGAGTAAGGGGGAGTGAGTATGAATATTCCAAAATTTTCACAAAAAATAAAGAAAAGCTTTTCCTGGGGGCGGTTCATGTTTGTGTGGTATCGTTACTATAAGCTCTCGTTTTTCTTTGGTTTTTTGGGAGTGCTTGGTATGGGTGGATTTTTTTGGTACAAGCATTTGTATCTGTATCAGTGGAACGAAGAAACCAAAAAGGCATACGTGGAGCAGCACTTCAAAGAAACACGTTTCAATGAGGCTGATTTTCGTGACCGAGTGCATCATTTGAATGCTCGTGCGCGTTCCCATACGGAGGGTCTTGAATTTTCTCAAGATATATTTCTCGGGAAATCTTTGAAGTAATGGGCAGTTACCTCTGCCTGTTGTAGGCATTGAGATTTGAGAGAGTTACTGAGAAAGTGGGGAGTTGACCTCGCTGCTTTTTTGGGGTACAATACTGTAATTATGAATCCATCTTCTAGAGCGGAAAAATTGAAGAGTCTTTTCCCTGGCGCACCAGCTTTCCGTCTTAAGCAGATGGAAGAAGCGCTCTTTTCACCGAGTTTCAAAAGTTTTGCTGACGTTTCCAATATGCCGCTCGCTATGCGGGAGACACTGGATCGGGAAATTTCCTGGCTTTCCGTGAAAGAAGTGCAGGTCTTTGAAAGTGCCAAAAAAGATACGTTCAAAGCGGTAGTAGAGGTCGTTGGCGAGGCCGGGGCCAAACGGGTAGAAACGGTACTCATGAAGAACGCTCGGGGACAGTGGACGGTCTGTGTGTCATCGCAGATCGGCTGTGCTATGGCCTGTACGTTTTGTGCTACCGGTACCATGGGCTTTACACGCAACCTGACGGCCGATGAAATTGTCGATCAGGTGCGGTTTTGGTATATATTTCTCATGAAGCGGCCTGATGTGTCAGAGCGTATTTCAAATGTAGTATTCATGGGTATGGGCGAACCGTTAGCGAACTATGAACATGTCAAAGAAGCAATACGACTCCTCCTCACGTATACAGATATCGGTCTGACACGTATCACGGTTTCGACAGTGGGATTGCTCCCGATGCTCCGGAAGCTCCTCGATGACCCTGAGTGGCCGGCTGTACGACTAGCGGTATCGCTCCATAGCGCCGATACTGAGACACGAAAGAACATGATGCCGAGCTCGTACGACGGTTTTCTCGATGGATTGGTAGAATGGACGGGCGAATATTTTCAGAAATTTGAAAGTCGACGCCGTCACCTGACGTTTGAGTATGTCATGCTGTCGCGGGTCAATGATACGGAAATGCATGCCAAAAAACTCATTGATTTTGCACGCCGGGTTGGTAGGGTACGTATCAATCTCATCCCATACAATTTTACGGGCAGCGTCTATCGCGATAGTCTCCCGGGTGATTTCATGCGATTTCAAGAGCAATTGGAAGATGCCGGAGTGGTCGTGACGCGCCGGCGCACCATGGGCGACGACATTGCTGCTGCCTGTGGTCAGTTGGTAGTGGCAAAAACATAATATATTGCATCATGGCAGAAACATTTTTTATCAAAACCTTTGGGTGTCAGCAGAACGTGGCTGATTCAGAACGGATTGAGAGTCTGTACCGTTCACGAGGATTTCTGCGTGCCGAAAAACAAGAAGATGCCGATGTCCTTATTTTGAATACCTGTGTCATTCGTGACAAGGCTGAGGAGCGGGTGTATGGACTGGTGCGGAGCCTACGGCAGGAACTCGGTGAAAGGACACCGCACATCGTGGTGACGGGCTGTCTCATCGGGGCGGCAGCGCGTGAACCGTCTGGCAAGATGATGAAGCGCTTGACGAGTCGTTTGCCTGATGCAGAATTCCTTCCTATGGAAGAAGTGGGCTTCGAGCATGTGCCGGTGCGAGCCAATGGAAAGTCGGCTTCCATTGTCATTTCCAACGGCTGCAATAATTTTTGTGCATTCTGTATTGTGCCGTTTTCACGTGGAAAAGAACGTTCGCGAGCATTTGTGGATATCATAAACGAAGCCAAGACAGTAGTAGCCGAGGGCTATGAAGAGATTGTTCTTCTTGGACAAAACGTCAATTCCTATGGCGCAGATTTTTTGCAAGAAAAAATAAAGGAAGGTGAGGAGTACGAATTGCCGGATGGGAGGAAAGTGAAGCCTATTATGGTCAAGCATCTCAACCGTCACCGTATCCCGACCTTGTTTCCGTACTTGCTTGAGAGCGTGGCTCAGATTTCGGGATTGAAAAAGGTCTCGTTCATGTCTTCCAATCCTTGGGATTTTTCCGAGGAACTGATCGATGTGATGGCACGTCATAAAAATATCGATCGGATGCTCCATCTACCGGTCCAGTCGGGGAGTAATGCTATTTTGAAAAAAATGAATCGGTGGTACACGAGAGAAGAGTACCTGGCGCTTATTGATCGTATTCGTACCAAGATTCCGGACATCATATTCACTACTGACATCATTGTTGGTTTTCCTGGGGAAACCCGAACGGACTTCGAGGAATCGATTGACTTGGTCAAGCGTGTGGATTTCGCCAAGACCTTTATTGCCTGGTTCTCGCCGCGTCCCGGGACGGCCGCTGCCAAGATACAGGATGATGTCTTGATTGAAGAAAAACAGCGTCGCTTTCATGAATTAGATGCAGTGGCTTTTAAGGGAAAGAAAAGGTCTCTCTAGGGTCAAAAACGGCAGGAAGAATATTAAATATAATGCTTATATAAGCCACAAATAAGCGTTTTCCTCTTGACGGAAACGCTTTTTGGGTGTATAATAGGAACCAAGTAGTCACCGGGCGGTGGTTGCAGTAACTGCTGGAGAGGTTATCGTGGAAATTTTCACGGGAATTGTTTTGGCGGTGCTTGTCATCACCGCATTTGATCCTGGGGTTCGCTTGGCGTTCCGGCTCCAAATCTGGGACTACGCTAAGTCCTGGGAGCGGCTCCAAGAGCGTATTACTGCGGAGCAGTAGACGCCCTCACCGACTGCCTTGTCCTGCGCGACGAGGCAGTCTTTTCTTTTTTTCCAGGAATTTGTTATACTGAAAGTAGAGTAAACACGATTTTTAATTTTCTATGTTAACATCCAAATCAATCAAGATTTTTTCTTGGAACGTCAATGGTATTCGGGCTGTTCACAAAAAGGGATTGTTTTTGCCATTTATAGAAGAACATCAGCCGGATATTTTGTGTCTCCAGGAGACCAAAGCCATGCAGGGGCAGGTGGAGATCGACCTGCCGGAGTATGAGGAGTACTGGTATTCAGCAGAACGCAAGGGCTATTCGGGGACGGCGATTTTTTCCAAAACCAAGCCGCTTTCAGTAGTAAATGGCTTTCCGGAAGATATCGTGAAAAAGTTTCACCTGGTACCGGATGAGTATGGTGATCCGTGTACAGAGGGGCGTGTCATCGCGGCTGAGTTTGCGGAATTTTATGTGGTAACCGTCTATACGCCCAATGCCAAGGAAGACCTCAGTCGTGTGCCACTTCGTCATGATCTGTGGGATCCGGCTTTTCTCGCGTACTGTAAAAAACTGGAACAACACAAACCGGTTATTTTTTGTGGTGACCTCAATGTCGCCCATACCGAAGAGGACCTCGCTAATCCCAAGGGCAACGTAGGAAAACATGGCTTTACGGATGAAGAACGAAAAGGGTTTCAAAACTTTGTCGATGCTGGATTTGTCGATACGTTCCGTTTGTTTCACGAAGGCAACGGACACTATAGTTGGTGGTCGCACTTTGCCAAGTCCCGCGAGCGCAATGTCGGCTGGCGCATCGACTATTTTTTGGTAAGCGCCGCGCTCAAAGATCGAGTCAAGGAGTCGTTTATCTTGCCCTCTGTATTGGGCTCAGATCATTGCCCGGTTGGTATTACGTTGTTGTAAGTGTCCATATTTGGTGTATTTCTTTGTTCTCGATTCCGGTGCTCGACACTGTACTCTACGAGTACAGCTTACGGAGCTCCTCATCGACGCCTCGAACTCCACTCAAATCTGAACCCTTTGAAATCTGTGATAGGACCTCACTTATGAATACCTATATTCCTTTAGCTGAACGATTACGTCCCAAGCGATTGGAGGAATTTCTGGGGCAGGAAAAAATTTTTGGGGAGGGATCATTTCTGCGTGAAGCCATCGCGGCAGACAGAATTCCGTCTTTGCTTTTTTGGGGGCCACCAGGGAGTGGCAAGACGACCCTGGCGCTCCTGATCGCACGGGAAGCACAGGCCGAGTTTCGTCAGTTGTCGGCGGTTGGGAGTGGAGTCAAGGATATGCGGGCGGTGTTCGCTGAGGCGGAAGAACATAAAAAACTGGGAAAGAAAACCATTTTGTTTGTTGATGAGATTCATCGCTTCAACAAATCGCAGCAGGATAGTTTGCTCCCACATGTGGAGCGCGGCACGATTATCCTCATCGGAGCGACCACCGAAAACCCGAGTTTCGAGGTAAATGCTGCCTTGCTTTCACGTACCCGAGTATTGGTTCTAGAAAAGCATAGTGAAGCGACGCTGGTCGACCTGATGAAGCGAGCGCTTGAAAAGAGCCAGAAATATTTTGGGAAAAAAGTGACGGC
>CAZPXK010000024.1:9642-14235 GCA_964590035.1 uncultured Bdellovibrionales bacterium | reverse complement strand
CTCGGAGAAGACGTGCTGGTTTCCGAGACAGCCAAGAAGTCTTTTGTCGCCGCGTAAGAAAATTGTCTTTTTGGAGGATGATTTTTTCTACGCTATACTACGGAGGTAGCGGGGAGACTGATGAAAAGAAATATACATGAACGAGACTTTCCTCAATATTTTTCGAGTGCGGGATTTACGGAATAAGATTCTTTTTATTCTCGCTCTTTTGGTGGTGTATCGTTTGGCAGCCAATATCCCTCTTCCTGGGGTGGATGTTTTGGCTTTGAAGAAGCTTTTTGAAGAAAACGCTTTCTTGGGACTCCTCAATATTTTTTCTGGTGGTGGACTCTCCAATATCTCCATCGTTTTGCTTGGTGTGGCGCCGTATATCACCGCTTCGATTATCATGCAGCTCATGACCACGCTCGTTCCGAGTCTGGAGCGACTCTACAAGGAAGAAGGAGAGCAGGGTCGGCAAAAATTCAACATGTGGACACGTTTTTTGACGGTGCCGCTGGCCGCACTCCAGTCATTTAGTATGTTGTCGCTCCTTCGTTCGCAGAATATTCTGGGGGATATTTCGGTGTTCAACATGACCGTCATCATATTATGCGCGACTGCCGGTACGGTATTCCTCATGTGGCTGGGTGAATTGATTACGGAAAAGGGTCTGGGCAATGGAGTCTCCATGATTATTTTTGCGGGTATTGTTTCGAGTTTACCGACGTCGATTTCGCGTTTCATTTCCACCTGGGATCCTTCGCAGCTCTTTATCTATATTATATTTTTGCTGCTTGCCGCCGTGACGATTGCCGGGGTTATTTTTATCAACGAGGGCCAGCGTACTATTCCTGTTGCCTATGCCAAGCGGGTCCGTGGAGCCCAGGTGTACGGAGGTTCGGCTACCCACTTGCCACTCAAAGTGAATCAGGCCGGTGTTATCCCAATCATTTTTGCAGTGTCTATTATCCTCATCCCGACGATGATAGCGAACTTCTTGGCTCAGAGTGCCAATGTGAAAGTGGCCAGTATAGCATCAAGTGTCAGTGTTTTTCTTCAGGATCAGTGGGTGTATGGTATCGCGTACTTCGTTTTGGTCGTGCTATTTACGTATTTCTATACAGCAGTCGTTTTCGATCCAGGGAAAATTTCTGAAAACCTGCAGAAGCAGGGCGGATACATTCCAGGCATTCGTCCGGGCGCGACCACAGCAGACTATCTGTATCATATTATCAACCGTATCACTCTGGCTGGTGCTCTGTTCTTGGGTGTTATCTCGGTGCTGCCATTTATCGTCCAGGGTTTGACTGGTATTCAGGCTTTTTCATTGGGAGGCGTGAGCATCCTCATTGTGGTGTCAGTGGTACTGGAAACGGTCAAGCATATTCAGAGTCAGCTTACGATGCGAAGCTATGAAAGCTTCTAGTGAAGCAATTTCTAATTTTTAATATCTAATTTCCAATATTGATCCAAGCCGAAGTCCATTAGAGATTAGAAATTGGTAATTAGAAATTTCTTAAATATGCCTTTGAAAGACACTTACATTCTCATCGGCTCGGCCGGATCGGGGAAAAGCACACAAGCGGAGCTTCTCAAGAGTTCACTTCATCTCGCGCATATTGATATCGGGTCCGAGCTCCGTGCGGTAGCGGCACACGATACCGAGCTTGGTCGTCAGGTGAACGATATTATCAATGTGAAGCATGAGTTTGTTCCTGATGACGTGGTGTTTGCGGTTCTTTCGGATGCCATACATTTTGTTCCTGAAACTGTCGGACTACTCATTGATGGTATCCCTCGTCGCGAGAGTCAAATAGCAAGAGTGCTGGATGTTTTGGAAAAGAGTGGACGCTCACTTAATAAGGTGATATATATTGATGTACCCGAAACGGTTTCGGTCGGTCGTATTTCCAAACGGTACGCTTGTGGAACCTGTAAACGCACCTATATTCTTGGAAAAAGTTTGATCGATAGTGAAAAACCCTGTCGTTATTGCGGTGGAAAAATTATGCAACGTGCCGATGACACTGAAGAGGGTGTGCGCAAGCGCCATCAGATTTTTCAAGAAGAAACGTTGCCGGTGGTCAATTATTTTCAAAAAACGGGACAGTTGCTTCATGTGAATGGTGACCAGGAAACATACAAGGTATTCAAGCAGGTTCTCGAACATGTCCGCCCGGACTAAATGGAAAATTTTTTTCAAAAGGTATGTCGAAACGATGGGTGAAAACTGAAGCGGAAATTGACCATCTGCGACATTCTTGTCAGCGGCTGGCTTTGATATTGGACGAAATCATAGCGACGGTACGGCCAGGTATGAGCACCAAAGACATCGATGAGCAAGCTGAACGATTGATTCGTCAGGCAGGGGGTATCCCAATCTTCAAGGGGTATGATACCGGAGTCGGTTCGGTCTTTCCGGCCAGCATCTGTACGTCGCTCAATAATGAAGTGGTGCATGGTATCCCGAGTACGAAACGTGTTGTTCGTGAGGGTGATCTGCTCAAGCTTGATATCGGGATGCGTTTCGAGGGCATGGTATCGGATATGGCGCGTACGGTAGCCGTGGGAACCGTTTCGGCCGAGGCCGAGCGTCTTCTCGAGATAACACGCGAGAGTCTGGAGCGGGGCATTGCGGAACTGCGTCCCGGAGCATCTATTTCTCGGTATGCCGGAGCCGTGCAGAGCTTTGTGGAGGCACATGGTTTTTCTGTGGTGCGTGATTTGGTGGGACACGGCGTGGGGCACGAGCTGCATGAAGACCCCCAAGTGCCCAACTATGTTTCTCGGCACATGCGTGATTTTGTGCTGGAGCAGGGCATGACGCTCGCACTCGAACCCATGATCAATGCCGGTACGTTTGCGGTGCGTATCGCCCCCGATGACTGGACGTTTATTACCGCCGATGGCAAACTCTCGGCGCATTTCGAAGATACAGTCGTTATTACTGAAAATGGCGCAGAGATTCTTACGAGAGTTTAGAGATGAAAAAGGGAAAGATTTTCTTCAAGGATACTTTTTTCTTTCCCTTACGTGACCGTCGAACATTTCTCACTCGCTTCGCCGAACAGGGGACTGCCTAGTCGAAACCATCCTGTCTACGTCCGACTGTTACCGGCACGCTCAAGAGAAATGTTACCGACGGTACCCGGAGAAAGAAAAAAATATCACTTGAAAAATCTTTCGGATTCTCAAACGTATTATTGGAAAATTATGAGTAACTATCTCGGTCTTGATTGGGGTAAAGCGAAAATAGGCGTGGCTTTGGCGCATGAGGAAACGCGTTTGGCGCTGGCTTATGGAGTGCTCAAAAATGATGAGACGTTTCTCCAAAATATCGGTGCGCTCATAGAAAAGGAGGAAATCGGCACGATTGTTATTGGCATTCACAAAAATGATACGTTCGTGGGGGAACACGAGGGGGAGAAGCTCGGGAAGCGTATCGCTGAGGCATTCCAAGTGGCAATAGAGTACCAAGACGAGATGTTTACCTCGAAGATGGCACAGCAAAACCTCATTTCCAAAGGCTATACCGAAGTGTCGGCGCACGACGACGCCGAAGCGGCGAGCATCCTCCTTCAGTCTTGGTTGGACAAGACGAAGTAGCTTTTGAGCTACCTTCTTTTGTGGTACAATACAAGTGTGACGTGGAAACTGTACGAATTTTGATGCGGATTTTTTTCTATGGAAACACCTTATCTGTCAGTGATCATTCCTGCCTACAAAGAAGGGGAGCGTATCGGCAGGAATCTTCTTGAAATTGACAAGTATTTGAAAGGGAAAAACTTTACCTACGAGATTCTGGTGGTGGAGGACGGGAGTCCTGATAATACCGCGGAAGTGGCACGCAATTATGCGCTCCAGATCCCACATTTGCGTGTGATTGATAATGCCGAGAATCATGGCAAGGGCTATGTGGTGCGTCAGGGACTGCTCGAGGCCCAGGGAAAGTACCGGGTGTTTCTCGATGCCGATGGTTCTACATCGATCAATCACATTGATACGTTTTTGCCGCAGCTTGAGGCGGGGTATGATGTGATCGTCGGTTCTCGCAAGATAGAGGGGTCGTTTATTCAGGTGCACCAGCCACGCCACCGAGAAATCATGGGCGAGGGTGGTAATTGGTTGATTCGTATCATTCTGGGACTGTGGAGTTATCCGGACACACAGTGTGGCTTCAAGGCGCTTTCGGGAGAAGCGGCAGAACAGGTGGCCAAGCGCATGGTGGTGGATCGTTTTGGCTTTGACTTTGAGCTTATTATTCTTGCTGTGAAATTGGGTTTTAAAATGAAGCAAATGCCGGTACGTTGGATGAATGAGGAGGGATCAACCGTATCACTCACCGGGCCGAACGGTTTTATTCAGGTGTTGATCGATCTCTTCAAGACCAAGTGGCGATTTCTGACGGGAGCGTACCATATCGAGGAATATACCAAACGGGTACAGTAAAAAATACCCTATGTAATCTGGCAAAGCCAGTCCACCTGTGGTGGAATTACATAGGGCAAGCAAAAAAATGACAGAAATAAAAATCGAAAAAACAAAGAAGGTTTCCCAAGAATCCGAGTTGCGTCAGGATATTGTTACGGGTGACTGGGTAGTGATTGCGAC
>CAZPXK010000024.1:0-9542 GCA_964590035.1 uncultured Bdellovibrionales bacterium | reverse complement strand
AAGAATCCGAGTTGCGTCAGGATATTGTTACGGGTGACTGGGTAGTGATTGCGACGGGACGAGCCAAGCGTCCGGATGCTTTTGTGCACATGGAGCGGGTCGCTGCCCGAGAAGAATTTGATCCTTTTGAAAATCCCGAGGAAAGCGGTCAGGAAAAAGATGTACTGGTGTACCGTCGAGAAGATGGAGACTGGAGTCTGCGGGTCATTCCCAACAAGTTTCCTGCTTTTTCTCGTGGCAAGCCCATGAAGGAATTATCGGAGGGTCCCTACTTTGCTATGAATGGGGTCGGCTACCACGAAATCGTGATAACACGAGATGCCGAGCGATCGCTTCCTCTTTTGGAAACATGGCAGGTGGCTGAAGTGCTCGATGCCTATCAGGATCGTTTTCTGGCACTCATGAATCGGAAGAGTGTGAACTATATCCAGGTGATACACAATCACGGAAAAGAAGCGGGTGCGTCGCTCTCTCATCCGCATTCGCAGATCATGGCTATCCCGGTTATTTCTCCGTATATCAACCTGGAGCTTGCCGGAGCCGCTGAGTATTACAAGAGCAATAAAGAAAAAGTATACAGTGTCATAGTGGACTTTGAGGCCGAGCACAAGAAGCGGGTTATTTTTGAGAATGAACATTTTATTGTTTTTTGTCCCTTTGCGTCACGTGGTGCTTTTGAAATCATGATTTTGGGCAAGCGACCGAACCCATACTTTGAGCGTATCACCGAAGAAGAGAAATTTGCCTGTGCTGAAGCACTGCAAAAAGCACTGCAGTCGCTCCACAGAGGGCTGAATGATCCTGCCTACAATTTTTATATCCACTCGGCGCCGTGTGATGGACGAGAGTATCCGCACTACCAGTGGCATATTGAGATCTTGCCCCACACAGCTACTTGGGGAGGATTTGAGCTTTCTACTGGTATCGAAATATCAACCATTCAGCCTGAGGTGGCAGCAGAGTATCTGCGTTCCAAGTTGACCGAGTAATTGACCAGTCTATGTTGTATGTTATTGGCAATTTGAAGATGAATATGCTGTCACGCGAAGAAGCGGTACAGTATCAGACGGTACTCAAAAGAGAAATCAAAGACCGTTCTTTTCACCATGTCAAAGGCATTCTCTGTCCGCCTTTTCCGTACTTGTATGATTTTTCTGGTCTTCCACAGGGCATTGAGTGTGGAGCACAAGATGTTTTTTGGGAGAAGGGTGGTGCCTATACGGGAGAAGTCTCACCGGTTATGCTCAAGAATGCCGGCGTTACATCGGTTATCATCGGTCATAGTGAACGACGAACGCTCCTGGGAGAGACCAATGAAGTAGTGAAGATGAAAGTAGATGCTGCACTGAAACACCTACTTATTCCGATCGTGTGTATTGGAGAAACTGATGAAGAGCGCCGAACTGGGGAGACCGCGCGAGTACTAGAGCAGCAGGTGCGGAGTATTTTTGCTGGGGTGTCACGATTGCAGGCAGAAAAGATTATTATTGCCTACGAGCCGCGCTGGTCTATCGGGACAGATCGTGTACCGACATCACAAGAGATACTGCAGGTGCGAGTCCTCTTTCGAAAAATTCTGACGGAGAGCTATGATGCTGAGATAGCGTCGCGCGTGGTGATGGTTTATGGAGGATCGGTCAAGAGTTCTTTTCTTCCCGAAGTGTCGTGGGAGGCGGGGATGGATGGAGTGCTTGTGGGACGAGAGAGTTTGTTTCCGTACGAGGTAGTCAAGATGATGACGCTTTTTGAAGAATACGCTTTGAAAAATCAAGAAACTCAATAATTGTTATACCTATGATTGTCGATGTCAAAGAAATGTTGCTTTCAGCCAAAGCGGGAGGCTATGCCGTGGGAGCGTTCAATACGGTCAACCTGGAAACAACACGCGCTATTATTGAAGCGGCCAAAGAAGCGTCTTCGCCGGTTATTGTTCAGATGACGGAGAAAACGTTTGACTATGCTGGCGGCCGAGCGATGTATCACCTGACGAAGAATATTGCGGAAATGTATGCTCCGGAAATACCGGTGGGTATCCATCTTGATCATGGGAAGAATTTTGAGGTGGTCGAGCGAGCTATGGAGATCGGTTTTTCTTCGGTGATGTATGATGGTTCTCGCAAAGACTATGCGGACAATGTGATCATGACAAAAAAAATTGTTGAAATTGCGCATGGCCGAGGAGTAGTCGTGCAGGCAGAACTTGGAAATGTTCCATATATCGGTGAAATGCAGATGGAGGATGTGGCATGGGAGGAGTATATGACCGATCCGGATCAGGCCGTGCAGTTTGTCAAAGAAACAGGTATCGATACCCTGGCGGTTGCTATAGGCAATGCCCATGGTTTTTTCCGGGAACGAAGTGAACCTGACTTTGAACGCCTTTCGACTATTGCTGGACTGGTTGATATCCCGCTGGTGCTCCATGGAGCCTCTGATTGGCAGAATGGTCGTGTAACTGAAGTTATCAAACGGGGAATCAGTTGCTTCAACGTGGATACGGCTTTGAGACTGGCTTTTATCGGAGGACTGAGAGAGATGCTGCAATCAGAGGATGAGACGGATTTGCGCAAGGTGCTGGGACGGGCCAAGGAACTGACCAAGGAACGAGTAAAAGCCAAGATGAATGATTTTAGGAGCGCCGGAGAGGCTTAAAAATGCGAGAGAACTAAAAACAAAGATTATGAAGAAAATTGCTATCAACGGGTTTGGTCGGATCGGACGAGCAGCCTTTAAAATTGCCTTGGAAAGACCAGACCTGGAAGTGGTAGCCATCAATGATTTGACGGACGCCTCTATTTTGGCGCATCTCCTCCAGTATGATTCTGCCTATGGTCACTATCGAAAAACCGTATCGGTCCAAGATGGAAAACTGATGGTGGAGGGACGAACATTTCCGGTGTATGCCGAACCGGATCCAAAAAAGCTTCCCTGGGGAACATTGGGGGTGGATGTGGTGCTCGAATGTACGGGGCGATTCACCGACAGAGCAGGGGCGGCGCAGCATATCGAAGCTGGTGCTAAAAAAGTTATCTTGTCCGCTCCGGCAAAAGGGGAAGATGCAGAAGTGCCGACGTTTCTCATGGGGGTCAATGAGGATACCTATGCAGATGAGACTATTATTTCCAATGCTTCGTGCACGACCAACTCTCTGGCCCCGATAGCCAAAATTATTCATGATCAATTTGGAATTGCCAAAGCGCTCATGACGACTATTCATTCATATACGGCCGATCAGAATTTGCAGGATGGTCCACACAAAGACCTGCGTCGTGCTCGGGCTGCTGCGCACAATATTGTACCGACAACGACCGGAGCAGCTATCGCGGTCACCCAAGTCATTCCGGAACTCAAAGGATTGTTTGATGGTCATTCGATGCGGGTACCGACCATTGTCGTTTCTTTGACAGACTTTACTTTTGTACTCAAGAAAAAAACGACCGAAGAGGAAATAAACAGTGTCTTGAAGAAAGCAGCGGAGGATGTTCGCTATCGGGGAGTGTTGGCCGTGACAGAAGAACCGCTCGTGTCTTCTGATTTTATTGGTAATCCCTACTCCAGTATTGTTGATCTCACGCTTACCAAGGTGATTGATGGTGACTTGGTCAAGATTGTGGCTTGGTATGATAATGAATGGGGATATTCCAATCGTCTTGTAGAGATGGCTGGGCTGATCTAGGCGGTTGAGAGACTAAGCATTTTTAGAGAATATTTATGGCACAGACTACGGAATATACAGAGCGCTTGGAACAGATTGCTCATACGGTGTTTGGTGAACTTTCTGATGATCAGGTGCTGCAGCTTTTGGCAGAACGAAAGCAACTGGAAGCACTGAAGGAACAGTACGAACAGGTTCAGAAGGAACAGGAGGAGAAGGCGCATATGCAGGCAGAAAAGGCTGAAATTGAAAGTCAGCTGGAACATTTGAATACGCTTATATCACCGGACAAGCCTGATGATGAACTGATTCATTTGGTAGAAGAGCGTAAAGTTTTGGAGGAAAAACTGGCTGCTGCAGACCAGGCTCTCGGAGGATCGAGTGTGTCGGAGGTATCTATTCAGGCTCAGGAAGAAAAACCTGAAGAGAAGCCCAAAGAAAATTCAGTAGAGAAATCCGAAGAAGAACCGGCGCTGGTTATAGGAAAGAAGGAGGAAGAGAAACCGGTAGAATCCCATAGTGAGAGCCAATCACAAGGAACCGATCAGTTTGTTGTCAATAAAGATTTTGGTGAACACAAAATTCAGGAATTTACCCTCGATGCCAACTCTGAGCTGGCACAATATATCAGTCAAATGGAGGGTAATCCTGATGGTATGGGCAAGCTGCTTGAGGATTTGCCGGTCGCAGCCAAACGGGACAAGATGTTTATGTTGGCCGTAGCACAGATTGATCCGGCCTATGCCATGCACTATGCCGATAAAGATGTACTCAAGAAAGACGAAGATTTCAATGTGAAAGTGGTGTCGATGAAGGGGAAGCGCGCGAGTGGCAATGTGCTCGCTGAGATGACACCCGAAGCCCGTACCGAAGCTGTGGTCATGGCGGCTGTCAAACAGGATTACAAAAATGTGCGCTTTGTTTTGCCACAAATGAAATCATATGATCAGATTTTGGAGCGAGCAAAGAAGATGGCTTTGCAAAAAGTAAAGGAGCTGAAAGAGAGTGTGGATATCGCTGTTTTGGTACCCAAGATTCTTCAGAAAGACAAAGCATTTATGGAGCAAGTAGAAAAATTGGTTCCAAAAGAAGAATAAATACAAAGAGGTATGTACGATGTCCTCATAAAAAATGGGACCATTGTCGACGGGAGTGGTCGACCGATGTATCGCGCCGATGTCGCGATTCGCGAAGATAAGATCGTCGCGATTGGTGATTTTGCTCATGTGCGAGCTGAAAAAGAAATCGACGCGCTGGGGAAATATGTCGTCCCTGGTTTTGTGGATATCAACAATCATTCTGATACCTACTGGCAACTGTTGGCGGATCCGCACTTGGAAAGCATGCTCAGACAGGGCGTGACCACGATAGTGGGTGGCAATTCCGGGTCATCACTGGCACCGCTGACTGATCCGAGCGTGATCCGGTCTATTCAGAAGTGGACCGATGTGGAGCGTATCAACTTCAATTGGCTCTCCATGGAAGAATTTTTACGCGAAGTAGAGCACCGACAACCCGGAGTAAATTTTGCGACGTTGGTGGGGCACGGGACGCTTCGTCGTGGTGCCATGAAGGATGAGACGCGTACGATTGTGCCGGATGAAATTTCCATTATGCAGCGTTATTTGAAAACCGCACTCAAGGATGGAGCTATTGGTCTATCAACGGGACTCAAGTATACGCATGCTCGTGGTGCCGGGACTCGTGAATTAGTGACACTCGCCAAGATGGCAGTCGATCAGGGTGGTATTTACGCGACCTACGTGCGTGATGAAGAGGAGAATTTGGTCAAGGCGGTCGAAGAGGCGCTCATGGTAGCCAAAGAAGCAAAGACGCCTATTCATATCTCTCACTTGAAGGCGGTCGGAGAAAAGAACTGGCACCTGATGGACGAGGTCTTCAATCTGATCGAGACAGCCGCCCTCAATGATATTGCGGTGACCTTTGATGTGTACCCGTATACCTCGACGGGTTCGGTATTGTATACGCTGCTTCCGGAGTGGGTGACCCAAAATGGCCGGACGATGATGATCGAACAACTGAAAGACAAGCAGACATACGTGTCGGTGCTTCGCGATATGCGCAAGGACGAGATTGATTATTCCCAGGTCGTTATTTCCTCATCGACACTTTCAAAAATGTTGACCCGTCGCAGGATTTCGGAAATCGCTACAATGCAGGGAAAGTCACCAGAGGAAGTGGTACTCGATTTACTCTTGGCAAGTGACGGTCGGGCGATCGTTTCGATGGAAGTGCTGTCTGAAAAAAATGTTTTGAAGGCAATCCAGCATCCATTTTCTATCATTTCAAGTAATGGTGTTGGGTATGATCTGGCACACAAGGAGACGGGGGATCTGGTACACCCTCGCAATTTCGGCACGTTTCCCAAGGTGTTTGCCGAATATGTCCGGAGGCAAAAAGCGCTCTCGTGGGAAGAAGCCGTGCATAAAATGACGGGCAAGCCGGCTGTGAAATTCAATATTGAAAAACGCGGGCTGATTGGCGAGGGATACTATGCAGATGTCGTTGTCTTGGATCCGGAATTGATCGAAGATCGTTCCACTATGGAAGATCCTTATCAGTACCCGGTGGGCATCTCGCATGTGTTTATTAATGGTCGGATCGCTCTCGAGCACGGACTGTTGTCACCGCGGCGTTTAGGCGCCGTCCTCCGTCAGAAAAAAGGACTTTTCGGATGGTAACGGAAGCCAGGACTCTGTTTTCTCGTGACGTGACCCCGCACCTTTTCTTAAATGAATATTGATTATGGCTTGTTTAAGCCGATAGGCGAATACTTCTCATATCAGGATAAAAGCAGAGTTCTCTTTGGAAAAGGTGCGGGGTGACAAAATAGCGCAACTGTGAGACGATAGGGATTCCTATGGCTACATTACCTCTTTTTCGGGATAAACGAATAACAGTTTTTGGCCTCGGTCTCAATGACGGAGGTGTGGGAACGGTACTCTTTTTGGCCAAGCACGGTGCCCGCGAAATCATTGTGACGGATATGAAGAGTCGTGAGGAGTTGGCGCCGTCTCTCCTGAAGCTCGCTTCCTACAAAAATATCGTGTATGTCCTGGGGCAGCATCGCCCAGAAGACTTTACCCATGTCGACATGGTGGTAAAAAATCCAGCAATTCCCTGGACCAATGAGTATGTGAAGATGGCGCTGGCGCACCGTGTGCCAGTCGAGATGGACTCGAGTCTTTTTTTTCAGTTCTGTCCCGCGCCCATTATCGGGGTGACCGGGAGCAAGGGCAAGACGACCACTGCTTCACTCATTGCGCATATGTTGGAACATGCCGGGCGACCGGTGGTGCGCGTGGGTATCAGTCAGGTGGGAGTGCTCGGTGTACTGTCACGGGTGACCAAAGACAGCATCGTCGTGTTTGAGCTTTCTTCGTGGCGACTCTCTGCTTTGGAGCGCCTGAAGAAGAGTCCGCACATTGCCGTCCTGACCAATATCTATCCTGATCACCTCAACTATTACAAGACCATGGCAGCCTACATGGCGGATAAAAAAAACATTTTTGCCTTTCAAAAAAATACCGATGTCGTGGTCGCTAATTTTGATAACGCTCTGGTGCAAGAAATGGTGCAAAATGCTCCAGGCTCGATCCTCTTTGCCTCTACTGTGCAGGCGCTCGATGGTGATGGGGCCTGGCGTGATGGTGAAACACTCCTCCTCTCGAACCAGGGGAAAGAACAGGTACTCTTGCCCGTAGAAAATATCCCACTCGTGGGAGATCACAACCGGATGAATATTTTGCTCGCTGCTTTGGCGACGTTGGCTGCTGGTCTCTCTGTCAAAGACGTACGTGCGGGTATCGTCAGTTTTCCCGGTATCCTGAATCGCTTGGAAAAAGTAGCCGAAAAAAATGGGGTTACCTATTATAACGATACGGCAGCCACAATTCCTGATGCGGCTGTAGCGGCACTTCGTTCTTTCGCCCAGCCTACGATTTTGTTGGCCGGAGGTAGTGACAAGAATTTGGAATTTTCCGGTCTGGCACAAGAAATAGTGAAGTGTCCAAAACGAACTATCTTTTTTCAGGGAGCCGGAACAGACAACCTCCTCTTGGCTATACGAGCGTTATTGCCTGAGGGTAAACACCAGTTTGAAATAGTAGACAGTATGAGCGAAGCAGTCAGGCGTGCCGCAGAGTATGCAGCCCCGGGCGATATTGTCCTCCTTTCTCCTGGCGCGGCTAGTTTCGGATTGTTCCAAAACGAGTTTGATCGTGGCGAGCAGTTTCGGGCTGCTGTCGAACTACTTTAGTGGATATTTTTACTTCCCAGCAACTCTCTTGTGCCACAGAAATCCCAGCGAGATTTCTGTTGACGTTGTAGCCGAAACTTTTTGTTTTCACAAAAAGACCTGCTTTCGTCTACAAAGTCGCCCAAGAGAATTCTGGGAATCAAAAATATACTTTTGAATTTTGTTTGGTATTTGTGATTTGAGCTTTGATCATTTCGTCCTCTCTTGACGAAAGTCAGGAGAGGGCGTAATATACCTCTAGAGGGTATATTTTCTTACACCTATGCCAACCACCAAAAAAGCATCGCCAGTCCTGTCGCGCATTGCGCGTATTGAAGGCCAGCTCAAGGGTGTTAGGCGTATGGTAGAAGAAAAGCAGGATTGTCTCTCAGTCATCACCCAAATCACGGCTATCCGCGAAGCGGTAGCTATGCTCGGGGTGGAACTCTTGAAAGATGACATCGCCTGCAAGTGGGATGGCAAGAAGAAGATTGACGAAGCCTATCTCAAATCCCTTTTCAAAATGCAGTAGTACCTTTGTGCAAATAAACCAAATGGAGAAAACACACATGAACAAGTACCTTCTCAATCCATCCGGCCACGCTCTTATCCTTGGGGCAAGTGGCGAGATCGGTTCGGACATCGCTCGGTCGCTTGCGTGGAGCGGTGTTAAGAATCTGACGGTTCACTATGGACGCGACAGTAAGCGTCCTTTGATTGAAGCGCTTGCTACTGAACTGGAATCAATGGGAGCGAAAACCCACATTATTCAAGTGAAGGAGCGAACCGACGAAACTGAGGGAGAGTTTCGAGCGCTATTAGAACAAGCAGTGGCGGCACTCGGTGCAGAGATCAATATCTACGTGGATAGTATCGGCATCTCGCCGAACACGCCCCTCAACGAGCAAACGTTGAAGACTCGTGTTGATGCTAATGGAGAGCGGATTCCTGGCTGGAATGAAGTCTTTGCGGTTAATGTGGCCGGTGCTTTTATTTCGGCTCGAGCGGTTATTAACCGTATGACCGAGAAAGGTACTCGTGGTTCGTTGGTGCTTATTACTTCAACCAACGGTATCAATTCGTGGGCACCATACTCCATGCACTACGACTTCTCTAAGGCCATGGAGCCAGTGATTCGTGGATTTGCTTTGGACTCTGCCGCGCGTGGTATCCGAGTGAATGGTGTGGCACCAGGGTGGGTTGATACCGAAATGAATGCCACGCTTCCTCCTGGCGAACGCGAAAAGGAAGAGGCGAAGATTTGGCTCGGCCGCTTTGCAGACCCATCTGAAGTGGCGAACGTAGTCACTTTCCTCTCCGGTCCAGGTGCATCATTCATTACAGGTCAGAATATCATCGTGGATGGAGGATATCGTTGATGACAAGGGAGGTGACCGTTTTTGACGGAATCTCCTTCTTTTTTTTAAACAGTAACAATTTTAAATAAACATATGTACGACGTGACTATTATTGGGGGAGGGCCGGGGGGAGTAGCAGCTGGGGTATACACAGCTCGCAAACAAATGAATACGTTGTTTTTGACGCAAGATTTTCTCAGTCAGTCTGTTGTCTCTGCTTCGATTGAAAACTGGATTGGTACCGTGACGGTGCCAGGGTATGAATTTGGTC
>CAZPXK010000023.1:0-14548 GCA_964590035.1 uncultured Bdellovibrionales bacterium | reverse complement strand
GGAAACTCAATTTTATGCTTGAGACAGCGGTACGGCGCGCTGACAAATTGATTGCTGTTTCACAATCGACCAAACGTGATCTCTTGGAATTTTTTCCTCATATTTTGGCAGACAAGATTCGCGTCATTCACCATGGATTTGATAGTGAATATTTTGGCATCCGAGTTTCTGAAGATGCACTTACTAAAAAACTTTCTTCCTATTATTTGAAACCGGATAAGTATATCCTGTACGTTGGTGCCCTTCAGCCTCGAAAAAATCTGGTGCGGCTGATACAAGCATTTGAAGGCTTGAAAAAATCGGTGCCCGAGGCCAAGTTGGTTTTGGCGGGTGAAGAGGCTTGGTTGTCGCAGGAAATTATTAGTACCTGGGAAAACAGCCCTGTTCGAGATGATATCGTGTTACCGGGGAGAGTATCGTTTGAAGATCTGCGTCTCTTGTATCAGGGTGCTCGCTTTTTTTCGTTTCCTTCTTTGTATGAAGGATTTGGCCTCCCCATACTCGAGGCGTTTGCCTCCGGTATCCCGGTGCTCACGGCCGATAATTCGAGTTTGACGGAAGTGGCAGGGGATGGTGCGCTCTATTGTCGGGCTGACGATGTGTCTGATATTCGTGAGAAACTCGAGCGTCTGTGGCGAGATGATACCCTGCGGGCGGATTTGATAGCAAAGGGAACACGGCGACTAGAGAATTTTTCGTGGGACACCTGCGCCCGCGAGACTCTCGACTACATCCTTGAGTAGTCTGTCTTGCAAAAAAAGATAATCCGTGTCACAATACCTCTGCCGAAAACGGCATTTTTGTTTACCTATGGCCAAAGACAACGTCGTACTACGATTTGATACCGTGTCCTTTGAATACGGACACAAGAAGCCCATCTTAGATGAGGTGAGCTTTAGTTTGCGTGCGGGCTCAAAAATCACCCTCATGGGACAAAATGGTGCCGGCAAGAGTTCACTTTTCAAGCTCATTACTGGAGAGGAGCAGCCTCAAAGCGGACGAGTGTCACTCGATAGGAATGCCGTCGTCGCTATCGGCCGCCAGGTGATTCCCCAGGAGCAGCTCGATCTGACAGTGGAAGAATATTTCGAGCAGTTTTTTCATGAGAAGCAGTGGAATATCGCGAAGCATATTGCTGACGTGCTGGAGGTAGTCAATCTGCCCATGCCACCGCTCGACAAAAAGATCCGGGCGTTCTCTGGCGGTCAGCAGGCACGGCTCCTTTTGGCTTCGGCACTTATTCAGGATCCGGATATTTTGCTTTTGGATGAACCGACCAACAACCTCGACTATGCCGGTATCACGCATCTGACCCAGTTCCTCAATAATTACCAGAAGACGGTTATCGTCATTTCTCATGATGCCGAGTTTTTGAACTCTTTTACGGAGGGTGTGTTTTATTTGGATATTTATACGCACAAAATCGAACAGTATACTGGGAACTACTACGACGTGGTAGAAGAAATCGCCAAGCGTATCGCTAAAGCGCAGAGTGAAAACGTGCGGCTCGAGCGTACCATTCAAGAAAAAAAAGATCAGGCCAACGTCTTTGCAAACAAGGGAGGAAAGCTTCGTGCGGTTGCTAAACGGATGCGAACGCTCGCAGAAGATCTGGAAGAGAACAAGGTTGATGTCAGACGAGAGGATAAGACGCTGTCGTCATTTGAGATCCCGACCCATGGTATCGTGGGGCCGATAGTCAACATCAAAACCGTATCACTCCTTGGGGAGTTTGGGCCGAACGTGAAGCAGATCAACATGGTGCTAAAGAAGAATACGCACGTGGTAGTTATGGGACCAAATGGTATTGGGAAGAGCCACTTTCTTGAGGAATTAGCGACGGGCAATACTGAACGTGCCGAAATTACGCCTGGCGTGACCGTTGGATACTACCGTCAGGATTTTTCAACACTTGATTTCAATAAGACTGTAGTAGAAACATTGTTGGATTCTCTGTCAGAAAAAAATACGGAACTGGCGTATAAAGTGGCGACCAAGTTTTTGGTACCGGCCGAGCTACTCCAGAACAAAGTAGACAGTTTGTCTGAGGGGCAGAAGGGACTGCTCATGTTTGCTTGTCTGTATGCAGAACAGCCCGACTTGCTCATTCTTGATGAACCGACCAACCACATTAACTTTCGCCATTTACCGGTCATTGCCGAGGCGCTCGATAAGTACCAAGGTGCGCTCATTTTGGTCTCGCACGTCCCGGATTTCGTTTCTCAAATTCGTATTGACGAAGTACTCGATCTTGAATCTTTGAAGTAGGTTTTTAAGACTACTTCTTTTCGAAAAAGATATTCCAGAACAGATATCCGGAGAGGAAAAAAAGAACAAGGAGAAGGAAGATAAGAGGCAGGGGGAACTTGATGAGAGAAATCGTAGCGATGCCGAGTGCCCATAGGAGTCCGAGCCACAGAGCCGGGCTTTTTTTGTTGATGTTCCAAGAAAAGGAGAGTGCAAGAAAGCGTCCGAGGAGCGAGAGGAGCATGGTGGAGATAACGAGGAAAAAGAAAAAGGTGGTAAGACTGAAACGAACAGTGACAAACGTGGGGAGGAGTGTTTCAATGGTGAAAAATCCAATAAAGTACACGTACCCGATAAGGAGGGCTTCGGTGGCGAGGGTGTAGATGACTTTGAGCAAGCCACTGGCGCGCCAGCCGAGCAGCAAGGCCATTATTTTTTTCTGGAGAAATTTCATAGAAGTTACTTAGGAGTCTCGCTCCTAAGTGTGGTTATGGGAGGAAACGGGAGATGAGGCGTTGTTTGATCTGGGAGAGGAGGGTGAGGATGTTTTGGGTGTTCTTGGCGGTTTCAAAAGCAACTGACAAGCTGTCGAGCTCGATAGCGGTGTCTCCGTTTTGGAGTTCAATGCGAAAGTCATTGCCAAACCCGGGAGTGAATGATGAGAGGAGCGTGGTGCAGGAAAGCTTGGTGCCAAATATGTTGGGCACGAGTGTACAGGTAGCGGTCTGTTTGCTTGCTTTGGTCGATACCAGAATAGGGCGAATATGGTTGGTCAAAAAGTCTTGATATTCACCCGGTACGAGAGGGCGCTTGGTACCCTGGTCAATGAGAAAGTACGTGTCAGTATCCTGATCGAGGAGGAGGGTACCATCGGGATGGACATCTCCGAGGAGAAGGATTTTTCCACGTTTATAGATACCGAGTTCTTCTTCAGAAACAGGAATGACGTCGTCGAAGTTGTAGCCAAGAGCGAGGAAAATTTCGGCACTGCCGACCGGGCGCACCTCTGTCTCACTTACCACCACGAAAACGCCAGTAGCATTGCCGAGGAGCGAACCGACACGAAAGCCCAGCCATTCATCGGAAATAGAATAGTTGTAAAAAAGATTTTTATCAGTTGTGAATGCTTTTTCTTTCGGATAGCGAGAGAGAAAAGCCTGTTCACTGACGAAGGGATAGAGCCCGCCCCTACGAGCGAGAGGAGCATAGTATGTCCCATCAACCACATACAGTGTTTCTAACATTTCTAGCGGATCGTTTTGCTGGTAGCGGTCTATGGATGGGAAATCAGTCACTGGCTGTCCGGTAGGATAGAAAAAGCTTTGATACGAGCGGCGCAGAGTGAGGTCGATCGTTTCGGGGACGGGAGAGTTTTTTTCAAGAATGGCAGTGGTGCGAGTCTGGGAAAAATCACCGACGGCAGGAGTATCGGCAATCAGCGTGCCGTTCTGTTCAATTTTTCCATTGATACGAACGATGTTTTCAGGAGAACGGGGATTTTTCAGGGTGTTTTTGCTTGATTCCGGTGAGCGGAAATCAAACTGCTGTTCGAGGGTGGGAAAGATGACCTGAAGACCGAAAAAAATCGTGATGGCGAGGATAGCAAGGTACATGATGGCACGAAACGTGTGGTAACGTTTGAGCCAGTGAGTAGGAATCGGCAGAAAAGGCGGAATCATAGGAAATGTCAGTAGATTTGAAAGAGAATGTTTTGGGTGTGAAGTACTTCTTTTTCTGGGAGACGTAGGGCATCCGAAGACAGTGACAACGTCTCATACTGTTCGAGAGAAAAAGTAAGAGTGCCTTTGCGGGCGAGTTTTTCTCCAAAAACAGAAGCATAACGACCCTGGCTTTCTTCGGGAGTGAGGAGGAATATGCGTTCAAAACGAGAAGTATCGAGCGCTGCCAAGTCGTAGGGGTTGAAAAAGTAGACAGTATTTTTTCCTGAGAGAAATTGGGCCGGACCGGAGAGCATGGCAAATCCGTCACCGGTGGCATTGCGATCGACCAAGATGAGATCGGTATCAGAGAATTCAGAGGCAAAGCTCGTGATCTGATTCTCTAGTGTCCGGTGTTCGGCAAAAGCAATCTGCGAAGTAAAGGCAGGGAGTTCGAGAGTAATCAGTCCCAGAAAGATAAGCGAAGCAAAAAAGAGGCGTTTTCCCTTGGGGGCTTCTATCGGAAGGGTGCGTGTGTGGCTAAAAAGAAGCGCGATACAGAGGACGGCCGAAAAAAGAAGTGTCGGATAGAGAGAAAAAAGATAACGCCTGAGCATCCAGGGATGGTCAGGGGTGATATTGGGCTGGAAGAGATAGAGAAAGGTCGGGAGGGCGATACTAGCGGGGATGAGGAGTGCCCAGTGTTTTCTCCGAAGGAAAAGAAGAATGCCGAAAAAGCCGAGGAGCACGATGGCGAGAAATCCATAGATAAAGAAAATTGATCCGAGACTGGCAGAAACAGTACTGACCAGAGAGGCTGTCGTGTCACCGGAGCGTTCGAGAAATTTGTTGAGCGCTTTGCCGATCATTTTGTAGTACGGGAGATTCATAAAGAGATCTCGGAGCAGGAATAGGGCAAAGAGCACACCAGGAATAACGATGCTTTTCCAGGGATAGGTTCGGAAGAGGGTGCGCGTGTGAGGATGAAAGACCATGAGCGCGAGCGCAATGAAGAGAAAGGCAAAGCCCTCGATGCGGGTAAAGGCAAAGAGTCCAGCAGCCAAGAGTACACTACTATAGAAGAGAAATTTTCCGGTACGAAAGAACAAGACGAGGGAGTAAGAGAGAAAGACAAAAAGAAAGAGCGCCATGTTTTCAGTCAGGGTGAATTTGGCAAACCAGGAAGGGAGAAAGGAGACGAGCGACAGTAACAGACCGGCAAAGGCGTAGTAGGGATGAACAAAGAGGCGAAGCAGATGATAGAAAAAGAAAAAGAAAAGAAACAGTAATATGGCGTTGCCGATAGCAAAGCCGGTCAGTCCGAAGAGCGAGACAAAACTGCCGAGCCAGGCGGTATAAGCAAGGGGGAACTGGGTGATAAGGAGCCCATTTTCGGTATAGGCAAACCCGGGAAAGTTGAGAGCGGTGCCGGCGCCGTATATTTCGAAAAAGGCATCGCTCCCGGGAGTAGAAAATGGCAGTTCAGTATTTTGAGCGAGACGATAGGCTGCTTCGGCGATGGATCCTTGGTCACGGCCTGAAAAAATGGTTGGTTCAGAGATAAACCCGATATTGACTGCCGATACGAGTGCCAAGAGAAATGCGAGGCGGAGATCGAGGGGAGAAAAGCGGAGGTACTGAAAGGCGATATAGAGTGTCAGGGCAAAACAGAGGACAAACCCGGAAACAATGAAAGGAAAGGAAAAGAGACTGCCCAGTGTCAGGGAAAGAGCAAACCAACCAAAGATAATGAAAGACAATCCAAGCAGTATTGGAAAGCCTTGTGCTTGTAGCGCGGACGACAGTTTCATACCTTGTAGTATAGCGAATACGAGGCATTTTTTCAACATTGGGGTTTGCCAAGGACTTTCGATGCGGCTACAATGAAAGAAAAGGATACCCTACATGAATCAAAACTTTTTCCTTTGGTACTATTCGAAGGGGCTGTCATCGATGCTTCTTTTTCCGGTGACACTTTTTCGTTATGTGGCGCATCGCTTTCATATTCTCGGATTGCTGGCGACGTTGTTTTCTCCGTGGAAGCGCGACGCTGCCTCTGGGAATTGGGCTGGTTTTCACCCGTTGTGGATGCTCCAAACGCTCGCTGGAAATCTCATTTCGCGGTTTTTGGGCATGCTGGTTCGCTTGGTTGTGATCGGTGTCGGTCTTATCGTGTTGCTCCTCTGTAGTATCGTAGGCGTGGTTTTATTGGGCGCCTTTCTTGTGGCTCCGTTGTTGCTACTCGGTGGTATAATGCTGTTTTTGACGGAGCAGGGGATTGGTCTTGTGTCTTTTTCCTTGTTCCTCTTGGGTATCCTTGGTTTTCTGTTGGCAGTGATCGGCTTTATGTTTCGTGAGCAGGAAGAGGGAGAGACGTTTGATATCATGCTTTTGAAGCGACGTTCGTGGTGGAAACAACTGCTCGGACGTTTGGGTTTTGAAAAAAAAGACAAAGAGGTAGCGTCTCTCACTAGTACCGAGGCGTTTTTAGAACTACTCTCTCTCCAGGGTATCAATCGAGACGTTTTTGAATCGGCTGTTCGCTTTGAGTCGGCCTATGCCGAGAAACGAGTCGAGGAAGAGCGATTTTTTTCTTGGGAAAATTTGAAAAAGCACATTCCTTTTGGTAAGGGTTGGCGCTATGCCTATACCTCGCATCTGGATCGTTATGCGCTCGATCTCTCTTCTTTCGATCCGGAATACAAGGGAGTAGAGTTGATTGGACGGGCAGAAACCCTGCAGATGTTGACACTGGTACTGGAGCGTCCGAGCCAGAATAACGTGCTCTTGGTGAGTGAACCTGGTACAGGAAAAAAAACACTTATTCATTATTTGGCTCGACTGATCCGAGAGAATGCGTTTATCGGGACACCACTCGGTGAATCACGGGTACTCATATTTGATCCAGGGAGAGCCGTTTCTGACGCCCTGAATCAGGGAGAGGATGTCGACAATGCGCTCCGGGCACTCCTTGGTGAAGCGTACTATGCGGGCAATGTCATTTTGGTGGTTGAGAATATCGATACCCTCTTTGGCACGACATCATCACGACCGAGTTTGGCGCCTGTTTTTGGTGAATTTTTGTCACTGCCAAATTTTCGTTTGATAGCGACTACGACGCCGGGACGCTACCATGTATTGGAAAAAAATGATGACCCGGCTCTGAATTTTTTTGAGACGGTGTACATGCGGGAAACCACGGAAGAAGAAACGCTCCAAGTGCTACTCAATTTTGTTAGGCGCGTAGAAGGAAAAAATACAGTCTTTACGCTCCCGGGACTCTTGAGTATCGTGGCTCAGTCCAGTCGGTACAAGTGGGAAGTGCCAATGCCGGAGCGGGCTTTGGACTTGGCCCAGGAAGTGCTGACGTATTGGCAGAGCCAGAGTGAAGAACGGTTTATCACGCCCAAGCTGGTAGAGGCGTTCGTCGGACTGAAAACTGGTATGCCCATTGGGGCTATCGGAGCAGAAGAAAAAGACAAGCTCTTGGGACTGGAGCAGTATCTGCACGAACGAGTGATTGGTCAGGATGAAGCAGTTCGTCAGGTGGCCGAAGCGATGCGTCGGGCACGAGCTGGATTTGGCGATGCCAAACGGCCTCTGGGCAGCTTTATCTTTTTGGGACCGACCGGTGTCGGAAAAACAGAGACGGTCAAAGCGTTTGCCGAGAGTTACTTTGGTGATGAAAATCGCATGATTCGTTTGGATATGAGTGAGTACCAGGGTGCCGAGTCGGTCGGGCGTCTCATCGGATCCGAGGCGATGGGGCTCCACGGCCAGCTGACCGATCTCGTCAAAGAAAAACCATACTCGCTTCTTTTGCTCGATGAACTGGAAAAGGCCTATCCAAAAGCACTCGATCTTTTTCTCCAGATTCTCGATGAGGGGTTTGTGACGGATGGGTTCGGGGAAAAGGTCAGTTTTCGCAATACAATTATCATCGCTACGTCCAATGCCGGGGCGCCTATTATCCGTGATGGTATAGCCTCTGGTGTGCCATTTGAAGAGATCAAGAAACGCGTGATGGACCATATCGTGGAGCAGGGCATCTATCGTTTGGAGTTTATGAATCGGTTCGACGGCATTATCTTTTTTGAACCCTTGAAAGAGTCCGAGCTGCTCCAGGTAACCACACTCAAACTACAGGCCTTTGCCGATCGGTTGAAAAAGGAAAAAAATATTACGATTACTTTTGCGCCGGGAGTGGCAGAAAAAATAGTGGAGCGTGGGTATGAGCCGGAATTTGGCGCTCGTTCGATCAACCGCTATATCGAAGACACTATCGAGGACGCCGTGGTCAATCAGGTCATCGCGGGATCGGTAGCATCAGGAGGTACTCTCTCCGTAACAGCCGATCAGCTCTAACGCTATGCAAAGTCCGCTCAATATCTTGGTGGTGGCACCGACACCGTTTTTTTCTGACCGAGGGACGCATATCCGTATTCTCGAAGAGGCACTGGCTTTAGAAAAACGGGGGCACCACGTGACCATCGCGACGTACCATATAGGACAGGATCTGCCGGATACACTGGGGAGTCACATTGATGTGCGCCGTATCAGGCGGCTGCTTTTTTGGTACAAAAAACTGGAAGCAGGACCGGACTGGCAAAAAATCATTCTCGATCTCTTGTTGGTAAAAAAAGTATTTTTTTTGGCCCGCACCAAACGACCCGATATCATTCATGCCCATTTGCATGAGGGAGTGCTCATCGCTTGGATCGTGCAAAAGATGTTGTTTTGGCGCGGGATCAAAGTGGTAGCGGATTTCCATGGCAGTCTGACCAAAGAAATGGTGTCGCATAGCTATCTCCGACTGCCATTTTTGCAGAGCGTTTTTCAGTTTGTCGAGCGCTTTATCAACAATATCGGTGATGCGGCTGTGACGAGTTCATGGAACAATGCTCTCGATATCAGTCAGGTTCGAAAAGAAGGAACCGTAGATGTGCTGCTCGACGGGACACGCCTGTCGATGTTTGATGGTCTGCCAGAAAAAAACGATATACGGAAACGCTACGGTGTGCCGGTTGATGCCATCGTGGTGACCTATACCGGTGCGTTTATCAAGAACAAGGGCATCCAGTATTTTCTCGGCGCTCTCCCGCGTTTGGCACGAGAACATTCGATGACGCATTTTGTATTGGCTGGGTTTCCATTGGATATGATCGTTTATGACATTCCAGAGGAGTTGAAGGAGCGCGTCACAATCATTAGTCCTTCGCCGTATTTTGAACTGGCTCAGATTCTCCGTATGAGCGACATCGGAGTCGATCCCAAGGATGAGGCGACTCGGGAGGCCAGTGGCAAGACGCTCCAGTACATGGGTGCCGGACTCCCGGTGGCTTGCTTCGATACGGGAAACAATAGAGAATATCTGGCAGAGGGGGGATCGTATGCGAGCACAGTGAGTACAGAGGCGCTAGGGAGTGCGATTGATACTTTGGTGGTAGACGGAGAACTGCGTCACAAAAAAGGAACCATCAATCGTGAACGGGCAGAACGGTTTAGCTGGGAGGCTTCTGCCGAGAAGTTGGAGCAGATATATGTACGAATTATAACTCTATGAAATTGTTACTTATCAAAGTGGGAAAGGCTTGGCATACCCTCAGGCGCGAAGGGTTGCTTCGCGGTGGGCGACGCGTCCTGACTGCCGCATGTGCGATGTTTCGCCGAGTGACTGCAGGTGACATACTGTTTATCACTGGAGGAGTCGGGGATAGTGCTCGATACCGAACCGAGCATATCGCGGAGGAATTGCAATTGCAGGGTCTTCGAACGTCGACAACCGTTCAGGACAATCCGTTTCTCTCGACCTATGCTGACAAGTTCTCGGTTTTTGTTTTTCATCGCGTGCTCTATACGCCATCAGTAGCCAAGCTGATGGAGCGGATCAAAGAACAAAAAAAAGAAATTATCTTTGAAACAGATGACCTCGTCTACGACCCGGAGTTTCTCAAGCATATGGATTACTATACCAAGATGAATGTCTTGGAGCGCAAACTCTATGAGCATGGTGTGGGCGGTGAGATCCTCGCCGACCCGTATGTGCAGGTCTGTACGACTTCGACGGACTATCTCGCTCGCAAGCTCCGTGAAGAAGGCAAGCGCGTGTTTGTTGTAAAAAACAAGCTTTCAAAGCAGGATGTGATGTGGGCAGATGAAGCGCTAAAAAATCAACAATCAGCAATCAACAATCAGCAATCAGAAACGGTGCGTCTTGCCTACTTCTCCGGTACTCCCAGTCACAACAAGGATTTTGCTACGATAGCCCCGGTACTGGAGCGTTTGTTTGCCAAGTACCCACAGGTACGGTTGGTATTGGCCGGACCGCTTGACGTCAATGATACGCTCAATCAATTTTCTGCTCAGATTGAACGAGTGGCGTTTGCCCCTCGTCAAGAACACTTTTACAATATCGCGCAGGTTGATATTAATCTGGCGCCGCTCGAAATTGGCAATCCATTCTGTGAATCCAAATCAGAACTGAAGTGGTTTGAAGCTGCTATAGTGAGCGTGCCGACAGTAGCTGCGGCTACCGAACCATTTCGTCTGGCTATCACCGATGGAGTCGATGGCTATGTAGCGGCCACAGCGGCAGAGTGGGAACAAAAACTGGAGGCACTGATTATGGATACTGAAGCACGAAAAACGATGGGTGCTCGGGCTCTCCAGACTGTTCTCGCACGATATACTACGGAAAATGCCACCGATGCAGAGTACTCTGACTATTTGAAATCGAAGGTTGAAATCTCTAAGAAATTAAACAGCTAACGGTATGAAAGTATTGATTACGGGTGGGGCGGGGTTTATTGGTTCGGCGACAGCCAAGGCGCTGATGGAGCGAGGTGACACGCCGGTGCTCATTGATAATTTCAATGAGTATTACGATCCGAAACTGAAAGAAGATCGTATCAAGAAATTTCTTAAAGACTATAAGGGTGATTTCAAGCTGTATCGTGGCGATATCCGCGATGAGAAATTTTTGGACAAAGTATTCAAAAAAGAAAAGCCCGAAAAAGTCATCCATTTGGCGGCTATGGCTGGGGTGCGCAACTCACTTGAGAATCCGGCACTCTATGTCGACATCAATGTCATGGGGACGGTGCGTTTGTTGGATCTCGCTGTAAAGTATGGTATCAAGAACTTTCTCTATGCTTCATCGTCATCAGTTTATGGGAACAACAAAAAACTCCCATTTTCCGAGAGTGACAATGTCGATACCCCTATTTCACCATATGCGGCTAGCAAGAAAGCCGATGAGCTCCTAGCACATGTCTATAGCCATGTGTACAAACTGCCCACGACAGGACTGCGCTTTTTTACGGTCTATGGTCCGTGGGGTCGTCCTGATATGGCGCTCTTTCTTTTTACCGACAAGATCTTTGCTGGCAAGGTCATCGAGGTGAACAATCATGGCAAGATGTCTCGCAACTTCACGTATATCGATGATATTGTTTCCGGTATTCTCACGTGTCTCGACAATGATTTGTCCTATGCGGTCATGAATATCGGGGGAGACAAGGAGGACACGTTGCTCAAATTTATTGAGGAAATTGAAAAGAATGTTGGCAAGGTAGCCAAGAAAAAAATGATGCCACTCCCAGCCGGAGATGTGGTAGCAACGGTGGCCGATATCCGAAAATTGCGCAAGCTTGGCTGGAAGCCCACCACGCGGATTGACAAGGGGATTAAAAACTTTGTTGAGTGGTACCGAGAGTATTACAAAATCTAGTCGAGCATTTCGCAAAAAAAAGAAAAAGAGGCGGCCGGGTTCCGGTCGCTTTTTTTTGTGAAAAACGTGCTTTTTTCCATGAGAAATATTGACAAATCCTGAATTTGTTATAAAATATAGTGCTGTATTCTTAACATTTCAACCGGTCCGGAGACGGATCATCTTATCATCAACGAAGGGGATTTTCATGAACGCCTTGAATGATGTCATCACCATTATATTGGCTGGCGGAGTAGGAGAGCGACTCAGTCCATTGACGAAATTCTGTGCCAAGCCGGCAGTGCAGTTTGCTGCCAAATACCGCATCATCGACTTCATGATGAGTAATTGCCTTTATTCGGGTTTGCACCGCGTCTTGGTGGCAACGCAGTACAAGTCACATGAACTCATCAAGCATTTGGCCGACAATTGGCCGACAGATGCTATGCATGAGTTCTATGTACACCCTGTCCCGGCCCAGCGGCTCCAAGGTGACAACTGGTATTTGGGGACAGCTAATGCTGTCTACCAGAACCTTGACATCATCGAAACTGAGGGTGATTTCCAGACAGTAGCCATACTGTCTGGTGACCATGTCATGGCCATGAACTTTCGCCAGATGCACGACTACCATCGCACTAGGCAGTCGGTATTTACAGTGTGTGTAGTCCCTGTGCCGACTGTCGAGGCCTATCGCTTCGGTATTGTCCAAGTGGATGCGAATTGGCGCATCATCGGATTTGAAGAGAAACCCCAGGAGGATCCGAAGGAGATTCCTGGGCGACCTGGTTACTGTCTGGCATCGATGGGCAACTACTTCGCTGAGTTGAAGGAACTCTCCCAATGTCTCGTTCAGGACGCAGAGCGGCCCGGCACGACACATGACTTTGGGAAGGACATCATTCCAGGTATGCTCGCGGCTGATGTGCCACTCTATGCCTACAACTTCCTCGACAACGCTATTCCCGGACAAACCGAGCACTACTGGCGCGACGTCGGGACGATCCAGGCGCTTTGGGAAGCGAATATGGATCTGGTTCGCATCAAGCCGGAGCTCAATATCTATAACAAGTATTGGCGTATCCGTTCGGCGAACGATAACGACAATTTGCCGCCAGCCAAGTTCAACGATACGGTAGGTGGACCGGGATGTCGTTTGAAGAATTCTTTGGTGAGTGGGGAATGCATCATCGAAGATTCCAGCCTGGTGTCATCGGTCGCCGGATTTGGTGTTCGGGTGTACCGTTCGATAGTCGAGGAATCGGTATTGTTCTCCGAAGTCAAGGTGAGAGACGGATGCCATCTCAGGCGAGTTATCGTCGACAAGGGGGTTTTGATTCCTCCTGGTACCACTATCGGCATTGATCACGAAGCCGATCGAATGCGGGGCTTTACGGTTGATGAAAGTGGCATCGTTGTGGTGCCACGCGGCTTCAAATTCTGAGTGGGGTATTTCCTGCTATATCAATAGTATGGCTCTGTGGGCAAGCTTGCGCACAGGGTCTTTTTTTATGTTCATACCCTGTCGGAAAGGGCTGTTTTCAGGTAGAATACAAGGGTCTTGCTAGTCATTCTTTCTGAGTGTTTTACTCGTGACCGACCATTGACAAAATGTCTATTTTGTGCTAGAATAGACCGTTAATCGTTCTTTTCCAGGACAGATCAGACTATCGCACGGCCAGCTTCGCAAGGAGCGGGAGTGAGGAAAGTCCGGACACTGATCCCGCACCTTTTTCATGCAAGTACTAAAAGTACTGTTGAAAAAACATATTCCTTTTCCAGTAGTATTTATTGGAAGAAATATCTGTGACGCTGTAACTTTTTGGAAGGTTATGGCATGAAAAAGGTGCGGGAAAGGGTAATGGGTAACCCCCATACGCTGCAAAGCGCGAGGTGCGAGCAGAGACGCTCTTTTCCGAAAGGAAGGAGTATCCAGCAATGGATAAGTCTTCGTATAAGCTCAAGTTTCTTCTGATGCAAGTCGGGGTTTACTCTGAGCGAAGTCGAAGAGTGAAACGGCTAAATCCTTACCTCAGTGCAAGGTCGCGCTCCGCTTCGGCGGGGAGAACCGCAAAGATCTTCATGGTAACATGAAGACAAGATAAATGATGGTCACTCTGCTTCGGCAGGGGACAGAATCCGGCTTATCAATCTGTTTTGGAAAAGAGTGGCTAACGACTAATAACTAAAGTCTGTTACACAATGAAGCGTTCAGAAATATTTTTTAGTGCTATTCAAGTACCCGTCGACTTTCTCATGATTGTCTTGGCGGCCATTTCCGCATACTATTTGCGCGGTTTGCCGATGTTCGAGGGCTACGTCTCTCGTGTTTTCAATCTTTCCTTTGATGACTACCTCATCTTTTCTTTGACCGTTGCTCCTTTCTTTCTGATCATCATCGCTTTTGAGGGGTTGTACTCTATGCGTGCCACGCGTAGTTTTTCAAAGGAAGCCTATGGTGTGACGCGCGCGATTACCCTTGGTCTCATCATTCTCGTGATTGCGGTCTTTTTGAATCGTGAATGGTTTTCTTCTCGGTTCGTTATCCTCGTTGGTTGGGCGGTAGCGGTCGTGTATGTCGTGCTGTCACGTTTTCTCATTCAGCAGATACAGCGTTGGTTTCTGGTCAATCGAGGGGTCGGTATGCACCGTATCCTCCTCATCGGTACCAACAAAAAGATGTATGCTTTGCGCAAGCTGCTCGTGAGGAACAAGCAGATGGGCTATCGCATCGTCGATCAGATCGAATCGGCCAGCGTTACCCTTATCAAAGAAATCCGTGCCAAAAAAGGAGTGGACGAAATCATCTTGGGCGACCCATCATTGACAGATGATGAGCAGGAAAAATTGTTTGACTACTGTCAGATCAACAATATTACTTACAAGTATTTTCCGACCACGCTTCAGACACAGCGCTTTACCATGAAGATTTGGA
>CAZPXK010000022.1:0-15779 GCA_964590035.1 uncultured Bdellovibrionales bacterium | reverse complement strand
AGGCTATGATTAAGGAAAGAGGAGGCTCTGTTTCTTCTTCAGTGAGCCAAAAAACCGACTACGTGGTAGTGGGAGAAAATCCAGGCAGCAAGTATGCTGATGCACAGAGGTTAGGGGTGAGTATTTTGAATGAGGACGAATTTCAGAAGATGCTTTCGTAAATATATGCTTTCAGTAGACGAAGTCAAACATATAGCGCTGCTCAGTCGTATCGGACTGTGTGAAGAGGATATACCGACCTATCAAAAAGATTTGTCGGCGGTTTTTGATTTTTTCCGGGAATTGGAAAAAGTACCTACGGATATGATAGAGCCCATCGGTCATATCACCGGGCGCACAGATGTCATGCGTGATGATGTGCACGAAAACTTCCCTCAGTCAGAGAGAGAACAAATCCTCAAAAATGCTCCTGATACGAAAGACGGATTTTTGAAAGTAAAATCAGTATTTTAAGATATGATTCGAGAGCTTCATCAAAAATTGTTATCTCGGGAATGTACGGCCGTAGAACTGGTAGAACAGTATTTTTCTGTCATAACGGAAAAAGAAAAAGACATCTTGGCTTTTTTGACGCTGCTGAAAGAGCAGGCGCTCGAAGAAGCGCGTGTGGTTGATGGTATGATAGAGCGTGGCGAACCGATTGATCTCCTTGCTGGTATCCCCGGTGCTATCAAGGACAATATTTTGATGCGTGGAATTCGGACGACGTCGGCCTCAAAGATATTAGATAATTATATCGCGCCCCATGATGCGACGGTTATCGAGAAGTTGAAGCGGCTGCATACCCCTATTTTGGGCAAGACCAATATGGACGAGTTTGCCCTGGGCTCATCCACAGAGAGTAGTGCGTACCAAATCACCAAGAATCCACATGATGTCACGCGTGTTCCTGGCGGGACGTCGGGAGGATCAGCTGCAGCTGTGGCCGCTCTGGAAACGGTATGGGCACTGGGGTCCGATACGGGGGGTTCGATTCGCCAACCAGCTGCTTTTTGTGGAGTAGTGGGCCTCAAGCCGACCTACGGAAGAGTCAGTCGCTACGGACTGATGGCGGCGGCATCGAGTCTCGATCAGATCGGTCCTATCGCACAGACGGTCGAGGATGTGGCGATTGTTTTTTCTCGCATTGCCGGTCGCGATCCGCATGATGCTACCACGGCAGATAGTGGTCATGAAAAAAAGTATGAGGATTTTCTCGACAATGATATGCGAGGAAAGAAAATCGGTATTCCTCGGGAATATTTTTCTTCCGAGCTTGATCCAAAAATTAGGTCACTCTGTGATGCGGCACTGGCTCGCTTCAAGACACTCGGTGTTGAGGTAGTAGAAATAACGCTACCGCACAGCGCTTTTGCGCTCCCTTGTTACTATATTATTCAGCCATGCGAGCTTAGTTCCAATTTGGCGCGCTATGATGGGATTCGATATGGCCTCTCTATCAATGATACAGAGGATTCTACAGAACAGAAGAGCGGATTGCTCGAAACATATCTTGATACGAGGCGTGAGGGATTTGGCCAGGAAGTGAAGCGGCGTATCATGCTCGGAACACATAGTTTGTCCTCGGGTTATTACGATGCCTACTACCTCAAAGCTCAGAAAGTACGGGCTCTTTTGAAGCAGGATTTTGAAAAGGCTTTTGAAACAGTAGATTTCATTTTTTCACCGACTACTCCGGAACCGGCTTTTAAAATTGGAGAAAAAACAACCGATCCGCTCAAGATGTATCTGGGGGATATCTATACGGTAACAGCCAATCTGACGGGCGTTCCGGCTCTTTCTTTTCCGATCGGGACCGTAGAAGAAGATGGCAAGGCGCTCCCAATCGGTGGGCAACTCATGGGAAAATGGTTTGATGAGGAAAATTTGTTGGCACTAGCACATGCTTTTGAAAAACAAAATACATAATCATGGAAGTTGATCCGGTACAACTAGCGTCTCTTGTGTGGGTAAATGTCACGCAGTTTTTGGATGACTCAGTGTTTTTTTTGGTACTCAAGTTTTTTCTTTTTGTGTATGTGGTAGTGGTTTTTGTGGATATCGTTCTGTTGCTTGCTCTGAAAGGACTTTCGTCGGATTTGAAGACGGCTCTGTACGGAACCGAGCGGCCGCTTATCTCAAAAAACAACATGATCAAGCGTTTTGAAGCTATACTGAGCCGTTTGCAAACAGGCAATCCATCGCAGTACAAAGTAGCCGTCCTGGAGGCAGACGCTCTTGCGGACGAAATTTTGGATGGTATCGGGTACAAGGGCGCTACCATGACGGAAAAACTGGAATCAGTCAAAGGTGGGCAGTTGGAGACTCGGGATATACTAGCGGCAGCGCACGAGGTGCGCAATCGAATTGTACACGATGCCACACTCGTTCTTTCTCGTGAGGAGGCCGAAAAGTACCTCGAAGACTATCGGAAATTCTTTGACGAAGTCGAGCTTTTCTAAGGGGTTGACGCCACCTCGTTTTTCTGGTAATCTCTCCATACAAAGCCCTCGGGGCTTTTTTTAAGAGACAAAAAAATGAAAGCGATACTGACATTTCTCAGGGAAGCCAAAGTAGAGCTGAGTCGGGTCAACTGGCCGTCTCAACAGGAGGTTATTCGCTATACGACACTGGTGGTTATCATCAGTCTCCTAGTGGCCATTTTTTTAGGTAGTCTGGATTTTGTTTTCAGTTTTCTCGTAGAAAAGTATCTCCTCACGTAATCTGTTATCCCGAGTATTTTTATGGCAAAGCAAACGCAACATCACGGTCGGGCTTGGTATGTGCTCCATACCTATTCCGGTTATGAAGACAACGTGGCACGCAATCTGAAACAGCGTATCGAGTCCATGGATATGCAGGATCATATCTTTGACGTCTTGGTGCCCAAGGAAAAGAAGATCAAAATCAAGGGCGGCAAGCGCGTGGTGATCGAAGAGCGTATCTATCCCGGCTACGTGCTTGTGGATATGATGGTGACGGATGCTTCCTGGTACGTGGTGCGAAATACTCCTAACGTGACCGGATTCATCGGTCTCGGTACGACTCCAACTCCGATCGATACCAAGGAAATCGATGCCCTGAAGAAGCGCATGGGTGTAGCTGAACCGAAGTACAAAATTGATGTGCATGTCGGTGATGCAGTCAAGATCGTTGATGGTCCGTTCAAAGAGTTTGAAGGTAAGATTCAGGAAATCGATGAAGAAAAGGGCAAGGTCAAAGTTTTTGTTTCCATTTTTGGTCGCGAAACTCCCGTGGAGTTGGATTTCCTCCAGGTCAAGAAAGGCTAAGTAACTGATTTTAGAATATTATGGCAAAGACAATCAAGACCGTTATCAAGTTGCAGATTCCTGCAGGCAAGGCCAATCCAGCGCCTCCAGTGGGTCCAGCTCTTGGACAGCACGGACTGAACATTCAGGATTTTTGTAGCAAGTTCAATGCAGCGACGCAGGATCGTATGGGAGATATCGTGCCGGCAGAAATCACGGTCTTTGAAGATCGTACCTTTACCTTTGCGCTCAAGACGTCTCCGGCTTCTGATCTGTTGAAGAAGGCTGCTGGTATCGCCAAGGCTGCTGCCAATCCGCTCAAGGACAAGGCGGGGCAGGTGACGATGGCCCAGGTAAGAGAAATCGCTGAAAAGAAGATGATAGATCTCTCCGCCAACGATGTCGAAGCCGCGATGAAGATTATTGCCGGCTCTGCTCGTTCCATGGGGATCAAAGTAGTAGACTAATTATTTTTTGTGTGGGAGGTCGTACGGCCGTTTGTACCACGTATAACACTATGTATCGAGGAAAAACCTATCGCGCTGTTGTTGCCAAGTTGGAAGCAGGAAAGGAATATACTCCGGAAGAAGCACTTGCTTTTTTGAAGGAGAACAAGACCGCCAAGTTTGATGAGTCTGTCGAGGTACACGTCCGTCTCGGAATCAATCCGAAGAAGTCGGATGAAATGGTGCGCGCTACGGTTATTTTGCCGCACGGTACCGGTCGCGCCCAGAAAGTAGCTGTCATCACCGCTACCAAGGAAAAAGAAGCCGAGGAGGCGCAGGCTGATCTCGTTGGTGGAGAGGAAATTATCGCCGATATCAAAAGTGGCAAACTTTCTCCTGGCACTGATTTTGACGTGATTTTGGCCACGCCAGAAATGATGCCGAAACTGGCTGTTATCGCCAAAATCCTCGGTCCCAAGGGTATGATGCCATCACCCAAGACTGAGACCGTCACGGTCAAGATCAAAGAAGCGGTAGAAATGCTCAAAAAAGGAAAAAAAGTGAGCTTCAAGAATGATGATACAGGTAATGTACACCAAGTGATCGGCAAACTCTCTTTTACTGCCGAGCAGTTGGCCGAAAACTTCAAAACGCTCAAAGAAACCCTCGACAAGTCCAAGCCGGAGAATATGAAGGGGAGATTCATCAAGAAGCTTTATATTTCTTCAACTATGGGTCCAAGCCTGACACTTAAAGCGTAGCTAAAGAAGCAGGCGAAAGCCTGCTCTTTGTTTGTCTGAAACTAAGTGATCTAACTCTGCTTCTATGATTTTGTCAGATCGAGATATAAAAAAAGAACTCAAATCTAAAGAAATCACTATCAAGCCGTATCGGGCGGAGTGTCTCCAGCCGGCGAGCTATGATGTGCACTTGGATAGGCACTTCTTGGTTTTCAATGTCAACTCGAACTTTGTTATCGATCCCCGGGACATTTCGAAAGATCTGATGAAGAAGGTTGTGATTACCAAGACTGAACCCTTCATCCTGCATCCCGGGGAGTTCGCACTTGGGGTGCTCCTCGAAGAGACTGGTGTTTCTGATAAATTGGTGGGACGCCTCGAGGGAAAATCGTCACTCGGTCGGCTCGGTCTCATCATTCATACGACTGCGGGGTTTCTTGATGCCGGCAACTGCCTCAAGATGACGCTCGAGCTCTTTAACGCTGGGAGAATCCCGCTAAAACTCTACTATGGCATGCCGATTGGGCAGATGGCCTTTGAATACCTCTCCTCACCCTGTGAACGTCCGTATGGCTCCAAGGGACTGAATTCCAAGTACAAAGGTGACACTAAACCTCAAGCCTCCAAGATGCACCTCAATTTCAAGAAAAAAAGCCTCTCCAAGTGAGAGGTTTTTCTTTTGCTTCGGATGTTTGCGGAAGTGGGTTTTGTACGATAAAATAGGGAATATCAAGGTAATTTTTCTGGTACTCCTATGCGTCAATATTTGGATTTGTTGAGACACATCGAAGAGCATGGAGTAGACAAAGGCGACAGGACTGGGACTGGTACACGCAGTGTGTTTGGGTATCAGATGCGTTTTGATTTGGCGCAGGGCTTTCCTCTCCTTACCACCAAGAAGATGGCGCTCCGCTCAATCATCATCGAGCTGTTATGGTTTTTAAAAGGTGACTCCAATCTGAAATATTTGGCCGAAAATAATGTCCATATTTGGGATGAATGGCCATACAAAGCATATCTCAAAAAAATAGCACAAACCATTCCCGAATCAGGGAGTGTCGAGTGGAAAACAGGTATGAAAGCTTTTGTTGAACGAATCAAAACTGATGATGCGTTTGCAAAAGAATACGGCGAGCTTGGTCCTATCTATGGATATCAGTGGCGTAATTGGCCTACTCCGGATGGACGACATATCGACCAAATCACTCAGGTGATTGAGCGTATCAAGACAAAGCCTGATGATCGCCGGTTAATTGTGTCAGCGTGGAATGTGGCGGATATTGAAGAGATGGGCAAAGCCGGATTGCCACCGTGTCACTGTTTGTTTCAGTTCTACGTTGCTAACGGAAAACTTTCTTGTCAGCTGTATCAGCGGAGCTGCGATACGTTTCTGGGAGTGCCTTTCAATATTGCTTCCTATGCGCTCCTCACTATGATGGTAGCGCAAGCGTGTGATTTAGAGCCAGGAGAATTTGTATGGACCGGGGGAGATGTCCATATTTACAGCAATCATCATGACCAGGTCAAGGAACAGCTGTCTCGTGAACCATTGCCACTATCGACGATGAAACTCAATTCAGCCGTGAAGGATATTTTTGATTTTAAGCTAGAAGACTTCACGCTTGAAAATTACCAGTCCCATCCGCCAATATCAGCTCCGATTGCGGTCTAAATATCTCCCACATGAATACCCCACGTATCAGCATGATTGTCGCCGTTGACGGAGAGCGCGCCATCGGCAAGGATAACCGACTCCTCTGGAATATCCCGGAAGATTTGAAGCGTTTCAAAGAATTGACGACTGGTCATGCCGTAATTATGGGTGAGAATACCTATCATTCGATTGGGCGACCCTTACCAAATCGGACCAATATCGTGGTGACGTTGAACCAATTATTAGTACTTCCCGGATGTTTCGTTGTGTATTCGATTGATGAGGCTTTTCAAGTGGCAAAGGAGAAAGAAAACGAGGAAGTCTTTGTTATCGGTGGGGCTAGTATATACAAGCAGTGTCTCCCTCTCGTGGAGCGTTTGTATCTGACCTTGGTTGAGGGAAAATACGAAGCGGATACTTTTTTCCCGGACTATTCCGAGTTTCAGAAAGTTGTCAGCGAAGAAAAAGGAGAAAATGAACAGTATCACTATACGTATTATATTTTGGAACGAAATTAATATACTGCAAAAAAATATGCAAAAAATAATTATCGGAGTAGCAGGGGAGATCGCTTCAGGCAAGGATACAGTTGGGAAATATATCGCGGAAAAGTATGATGCATTGCCGCTTCGTTTTTCGCAGCTCCTCCGAGATATTTTGGACCGCATGGGTCTCGAGCAAAACCGTGAAAATATGGCTAAACTCTCGCTTCATTTGCGCAAGGGTTTTGGTGAAGACATCTTGTCAAAAGGTATTTTGGCTGAGGCTGATAAAAGCGAGAAAGAGCTGGTGGTCATTGATGGTGTACGCCGACTGCCTGACATGATTCAGCTCGAAATGAATGAGCGTTTTTATTTCGTCTATGTCGAAGCGACACCTGAGACACGGTATGAACGTCTGACGAAACGACGGCAGAACGCCGATGATGAAAGTAAGACCCCGGCTCAGTTTGAAAAAGACTCTTTACTTGAAGCTGAATCACAAATCCGCGATTTAAAAGATCGTGCTGATTATGTCATTAATAACGACGGAACATTGGAGGAATTATTGAAACAGGTGGATGATATGGTTGCAGTAGTAAAAAGTAAGCAATAATCATGAAAAAAGGGAAATTGATTGTTTTGGATGGTGCGGATGGATCGGGGAAGGCGACACAAGCGAAGCTCTTGGTTTCTCGTTTGAAAAAAGAAGGATACAAAGTAAAAGCGCTTGATTTTCCTCAGTATGAGGCAAATTTTTTTGGAAAATTGGTAGGAGAATGCTTGGCGGGAAAGTACGGTGATTTTATTGCCATTGATCCGCACATTGCTTCAGTACTTTATGCGGCGGACCGTTTTGAATCAAAGACCACACTGGAAAAATGGCTAAAGGCAGGCTGTATAGTGGTGCTTGATCGTTACGTCAGTGCCAATCAAATTCACCAGGGAGGCAAGATTACTGATGCCAAAAAGCGCAAAGTATTTCTGGAATGGTTGGATACTCTCGAATTTGAGGTTTATGGAATTCCACGTCCCCAGCTTGTCTGCTATCTTGATGTACCACGGATGATTTCCGATCGTCTGCTGACGCAGGGGCGTCAAGGGGTTTCAACCAATCGTTCGCTTCGTGGTAGACAGGATTTGGCTGAGAAGAACAAGGCTCATCTCGACGCTGCACGTGAGGGGGCGCTTAAAATTATCAAACAAGGAAATACATGGGAGCGGATTGCTTGCGCACCCAAGGGAGAACTGTTGTCACGAGAAGAAATTGCCGAGCAGATTTGGAGTAAGGTGAAAAAAATCCTATGAAACTGAACATTAAAAAACTCCATCCGGATGCCAAGATCCCTACGCGAGCTCATGCAGATGATGCAGGTTTGGATATGTACTCGCTCGAAGCAACAGTCATCGCCCCAGGAGAAAAGGTAGCACTCAAGACCGGCATCGCTATGGCTATTCCTACTGGCTATGTGGGCCTGGTATGGGACAAGGGGAGTGTCGGAGTAAAGGGAGGAGTAAAAACATTGGGCGGAGTGGTAGACGCTGCCTATCGGGGTGATGTTATTATTGGGCTCGTCAATCTTTCCAAGGAGGCATACACCATCGAAAAAGGGGCTAAGATAAGCCAATTATTGATACAAAAAGTAGAATTGCCGGAAGTTTGCGAAGTGACCGAATTAGATGATACCATACGAGGTGAGGGAGGATTTGGTAGTACCGGCACACATTAGTATCGCAAGTATGAAATACAACGTCACAATTGGCATGGAAGTGCATGCGGAGCTCAGAACTGAGTCCAAGATGTTTTGTGCGTGCAAAAACGGTCTGGGTATGGAAACGACACCGAACGTCAATATCTGTCCGGTATGCACAGCACAGCCCGGGGCGCTCCCGGTACCGAACGCGGCTGCAATCGAGGCAGTGCAGCGCGTCGGACTAGCGCTTGGGTGTACGCTCCGCCTCAATTCCAAGTTTGATCGCAAAAACTATTTTTATCCTGATCTGCCAAAAGGCTATCAGATTTCTCAGTACGACCAGCCGTTTTGTGAAGCAGGTACGATGGTTATCCATGATGGTAACACAGAAAAATCATTTCGTATCACCCGTATTCATCTGGAAGAGGACACCGGCAAGTCGATGCATCCGGCCGGTGCTGACTATACGCTCGTTGACTACAACCGAGCCGGCGTGCCGCTCATGGAGCTCGTGACGGAACCTGACTTTACCAATAGCAAGGACGTAGGGATGTTTTGTCAGCAGCTTCGTCAGACACTCCGTTATCTCGGAGCGTCCAATGCCGATATGGAAAAGGGGCAGATGCGTTGCGAGGTCAACATATCGCTCTATCCCGAAGGAGCCGATCGCTTGTCCGGTACCAAGGTGGAAGTGAAAAACATCAACTCGTTTCGTTCTGTTGAGCGTGCTATTGAATATGAAATCGTGCGTCAGACGGAAGCGCTCGAGAACGGAGAAACCTTGGTACAGGAAACAAGGGGATGGGACGAGAACAAGAACGCCACTGTTTCTCAGCGTAAGAAAGAATCCGCTCATGACTACCGGTATTTTCCTGAACCGGATATCCCACCATTCGAATTTGATGAAGCATATGTAGAACGACTGCGTTCCACGTTGCCGGAATTGCCTGATGCCAAACGCAGGCGTTTTGTAGCTGAGTACGGTTTGCCGGAAAAAGATGTGACCACTCTGACCGAAGAGCGGGCATTTTCAGAGTACTTTGAAGCAGTAGCGAGCGAGCTGGCAGAAAAGTTGAAATCCGGGGAAATGATGGCACCTCTCGAGCGTGCGGTGAAACTGGCAGCCAACTATATGCTGACGGAACTGCGCAAATATCTGACCGATAACAATCAAAGTATCGAGGATTTGCCGATCAAAGCGGAAAACTATGCTGAGTTCATCAGTATCGTAGCTGATGGCAAGATCAATTCGAGCGCCGCACAAACAGTGCTTGGTGAAATGTACAAAAGTGCTGATGGTGATACTGATCCCTCGCACATCATAGACCGACTCAACCTGGGTCAGGTCAATGATGCCGAGGCTCTCGAAAAAGCCGTTGATCTCGTCCTTGAACGTAACGTTCAGTCCATCACGGACTTCAAAGCCGGTAAGCAGAATGCTTTTCAATACCTCATTGGTCAAATCATGAAGGAAACAAAAGGTAAGGCTAATCCACAGATAGTGGCAGAGATTTTGAAGAAGAAGCTAGTATAAAAATAATTACGTAATTAATTACGTAATTATTTTCTCCGCTTCATCTGGAGTAGTAATCCAGTGGAGGGGAGTAGTTTTTTCAAAACGGCGGAGCCAGGTCAGTTGACGTTTGGCGTAGTGACGAATTTCAAATTCAAGCTGCTCCGCCATCTCCTCTCGAGAAATTTTGTTTTGGAGGAGGAGGGCAATATATCGGTACTCCAGCCCGAAGCTCTCCAAGCGCTTCCAGCTGATCCCCTCGGTTCGGAGTCTCTCAACCTCAGCCACCATGCCTTCTTTCAGTCGTTTTTCTAGTCGGATGGCGATGTTATGGTCGAGGGTTTCTTTCGGGGGATTGAGAACGATGAGAAGGTGGTCTTTAGTCTTTAGTTGATAGTTTTTAGGGAGAGTCGGGACGGTACCGAGTGTGGCGCAGATTTCGATGGCCCGGATGAGGCGGATTTTGTTCTGAGAATCAATGCTTTTGGCACGGACCGGGTCTTTCTTTTGGAGTCGAGCAAAGAGATTTTTTGCTGATAGTTTACCGAGTTTTTGACGGAGAGCAGGATCGGGTTTGACGGCAGGGAAAGCATTGTCTTCGATGAGGGCTTGGATCCAGAAACCGGTACCGCCACAGATGATTGGAGTTTTACCACGTTTTTTGATATCGGCTATGGCGCGTTTGGCATCACGCACGAAGTGAGTGACGTTGTAGGTTCTTTTTGGTGAAGCAACGTCAAGGAGATGATGTCTGATGCCTTCAGAAAAGTATCCTTCGACAAGCTCAGGATGATTCGTGACAGAATCACGAATCACCTTACCTGTGCCAATATCCATTCCACGATAGACCTGTCGACTGTCAGCCGAGATGATTTCGCCATTGTATTTTTTGGCAAGAAGAATAGCCAAATCCGACTTGCCAGAAGCCGTTGGTCCCATGATGACGATAGTTTTATGGAATGTGTTTGACATCGGACTAGTATGCCATGAAGTTCGGAAAAACACAAAACCCAGTTCACAAAAACCAAACAAAACACAAAATAGAAAACTAAAAAAACAAATTCCGATTTTTTTGTGCTTTTGAAGTCTGTGCTTTGTTTGGTCTTTGTGTTTTGAACGCTGTGTTTTACGTTATTGACGTCACGCCTTCGATTCCTTTGATTTTCGCTAGATCTTCAGGAGAGGGATTGATAGAGAAGGTGGTTTCGATGGTGGCGTTTGGCATACGGACAGAGACTTTTTTGTGACCGGTCGGGATGGTTTTCAAGAACTGTGAGAGAGTAGCGATGGTGCTGGCGGGATTGGTATCGTCAACGGTGATAGTGAGGCGTTCGTCAGTTGCTGCTGCAGGCCTGTCCACCTCACTCTGCGAGGCACTGTGGGTGGGGCGCGCCAATTTGACCCTAGTGGCTTCGGTACGAGCAAAGTGGGTGAGTGTCTCTGGAGAAATTTTCTCAACGCTTTCTGCAATACACTTGAGCGCACCATCTTTGTGGGAAACACGGGCGTCGACTAGCACGATTTCTCCTTCAATCCAAGAAGCGGCGGTATGCTCTGCGGCCTTACCAAAGACGAGGAGTTCAATACGCCCCGTCATGTCTTCGAGTCCAATAAAGAACATGGTACTACCGGTTTTGGTGAGGATCTTTCGAACGGTAGTGATAACACCGCCTAAGCGAACATGCGCACCATCTCCCTGTTTTTCGAGTTGACCGAGTGGTACAGCGGCTTTTTCAAAATAGGATTGGTATTCACTGGTGGGGTGGTCGCTCACATAGAGACCGAGCAGTTCTTTTTCCCAATCCAGGCGCATTTTTTTGGTGGCCGGAGCGGCGTTCGCCAATTCTATCTCACTGACCGGGAGCGCGATGTCTCCAAAGAGACTGTTGGCGTGAGTATCCGCAATGGTCTTGAGGTTTTTTCCGTGACGAATGATGGCATCGATACTCGCAAAGAGCTGGCCGCGTTCGCCGAAATCTTCTAGGGCACCGACCTTGGAAAGGGATTCCAGTGAGCGCTTGTTCAGGTCTTTGGTCTGGACACGTTCAATAAAATTTTCGAGCGAAGTGAATTTCCCTCCCTGTTTTCTGGCCTTGACGATTTCTTCGGTGCAGACGCTTCCGACATTTTTGATAGCGTTCATACCGAAGCGGACATGTTCTTTAGTGTCTTCGCTGATGATAACGGTGAAATCCTCAAAGCTTTCGTTTATAGACGGAGGGAGAACATCGAGGCCGATTTCTCGGGCTTCTCGCACTTCGATGGCAATACGGTCAATATCGTGTTGATCACTGGTGAGGAGAGCCGCCATGAATTCGGCAGGGTAGTGCGCTTTGAGGTAGGCAGTCTGATAACCGATGAGGGCATAACAAGCAGCGTGGGAACGATTGAATCCGTAGCCGGCGAACGGTTCGATAAAGGCAAACACTTGTTCACCGATTTTTTTACCCACTCCGGTTTTGATACAGCCTTCAATAAATTTCTCCCGTTGTTCGGCGACCAGCTCAACGATTTTTTTCCCGACGGCTTTGCGCAAAACGTCAGCCTCGCCGAGAGAAAATCCTGCCAGGTCTCGCGCAATTTGCATGAGCTGCTCCTGGTAGACGGCGACGCCGTAGGTATTGCGGAGGATAGGCTCGAGTTTGGGGTGCAAATACTCGATTTTCTTGGTACCGTGTTTGCCGGCAATGAAATCAGGAATATAGTCCATGGGACCCGGACGGTAGAGCGCCACCATGGCGATGATATCTTCAAAAACCGATGGCTTGAGTTGCTTCAAGTAGCGTTTCATACCCGAGCTTTCTAGCTGAAACACTCCGGTGGTGTGGGCTTCTTGGAGCAGGTGGTAGGTGGCTTCGTCGTCTTGCGGCAAGCGACTCATGATGTCGGCGACCGAAGCAGTATTATCAAGGCCGAGTTTTTCGACCAGTGTATCGAGTTTACCGAGGGCTTTGACGATACGCAGGGTGTTTTGGATGATGGTGAGGTTTTTGAGTCCCAAAAAGTCCATTTTGAGGAGGCCGATTTTTTCAACGGCGTTGTTTTTGGTGGAGGAAGCATACTGTGTTACGACACCCTCGCGGCTCCCGGAAACGCGCTGGAGCGGAGTGTATTCGGTGACGGGATCTTTGGTGATGACGACACCACAAGCATGCATCGACGTATGGCGAGCCAGACCCTCGATGAGTTTGGCTGTATCGATGAGGCGCTTGGCATCGGGGCTACTTTCATACTGTTGCTTGAATTCTGGTACTTCTTCGAGCGCCTTTTTGATGGACGTAAACATGGGAATCATTTTGGCGGTCTGGTCGCACAGGGGCAGGGGAATACCGAGGGCACGACCGACATCGCGGATAGAGCCACGCGCTGCCATGGTTCCAAAAGTAATGATTTGGGCGACGTGATCATTGCCGTACTGTTGCCGCACATAGTTGAGCACGTCTTCGCGACGATCATCGGCAAAGTCCATATCGACATCGGGCATCGAGATACGTTCCGGATTGAGAAAGCGTTCAAAGAGCAGATCGTACTTGATAGGATCGAGATCGGTGATGCCGGTCAGGTACGCGACGAATGACCCGGCTGCCGATCCGCGACCGGGTCCCACCACGACACCGTTATTTTTCGCCCAGTTGACGAAGTCCTGGACGATTAAAAAGTAAGAAGCGAAGCCGGTTTTTTCGATGATGGAGAGTTCGTAGTCGAGGCGTTCCTGCTGTAGGTCGGTGCGCGTTTGTTCGGGAAAGCGTTTGCCAAATCCGATTTCGCAGAGTTCGCGAAGCATAATGTCAGCAGTTTTTCCTGGCGGTAAAGGAAAAGAGGGGAGGTGATTTTGGCCGAGTTCTATAGTGACATTGCAGGCAGCAGCGATTTTTTCAGAGTTAGTCACGGCATCGGGGACGTCGTGAAAGATCTCCGTCATTTCTTCTCCCGAGCGCAGCGAGAGGTCGAGCGCCATCATGCTGAAGCGCTCGGTGTCGGTCACTTTTTTGTTGTCACGAATCGCGAGCAGAATATCTTGGGTGGCAGCATCTTCCTTTTTGACATAGTGAACATCCACAGCAGCGACCACGGGGATACCGGTCTCTTCGCTTATCTGCACCAGCCCCTGGTTGGCAGCAACCTGGTTTTCGATATCGGTGTGTGGTCCCAGTTCGAGGTAGAAATTGTCTGCTCCAAAGATGTCTTGATACTCGAGCGCGGCTTTCTTGGCTCGTTCGTAGTTGCCATAGATGATTTCCGATGGTACTTCACCCTGGAGTGATCCGGAGAGCGCGATGAGACCCTCACTGTACTGGCGGAGCAGCTTTTTGTCCGTGCGGGCCTTGTAGTAGAATCCCTCCAATTGCGCGATGGAAATGATTTTCATCAGATTTTTGTATCCGATGTTGTTTTTGGCGAGGAGGACGAGTTGGTGACGACGTTTGTCTTCCGAAGTATTATTTTTGCTGTGGAGATCCTTGCAGACAAAGACTTCTGCGCCGATGATCGGTTTGATGCCGTAGTCTTTGGCATGCGTGTAGAACTCGACGGCACCATACATGGCCGAGGTGTCAGTGAGGGCGAGCGAGGTCATCCCGAGTTCTTGGGCGCGCTTCAAAAGATCATCGACTTTTGGAAGGGCCGTGAGAAGCGAGTAGTGTGAGTGAACGTGGAGATGGGTAAATTGCATGGCAATTTGAATTTCTAATTATCAATTTCTAATTTCTAAACAATTTCCAATGTTTTAATTCTTCAATTGAAAAATTTATAGATTTTAACATTGTTTGTAAATTGTGAATTGAAAATTGAAAATTTCAGAATAAAAAAACCAGACTTATAAAAAAGCTGGAGTAGTTTGAGAGGGAGAGTATGTGTTCATAGGGCGAAAGTTCTCTCATCGCCCGGATTGCTCCTTGGACTTTGCAGAGAAGTTATCTACAGATAGTATATAATGGTTTTATGCAAGAAACAACTTTTGAAAAGGAACGAGAAATTGCTTCGCAAGAGGCGGTTTTGGTGGTGGGGGTGGATGAGGCGGGACGAGGACCGCTCGCCGGACCAGTTGTTGCTTGTGCAACCCTGTTCCGGAATTTCCAAAACCCAAATACCAAATTCCAAACAGATCCGAAAGATGAGAAGAAATGGAAACTCGTGCGGGATTCAAAAACACTTTCAGAAAAGCAACGTGAGGAAATGTTTGATTTTATTCAGGAGCATTTTTATGTCGGCATTGGCATCGTTCATGCTGATACGATTGATCGTATCAATATTCTGGAGGCCACGTTTCTTGCCATGAAAAGCGCTATTTCTCAACTCATGAAAAATATTCCGGTTCAGCACGAAAACCACGGTCGTGGTTCTCAGGCTTACGTATTGGTTGATGGGAATCAGGAAATTCCCAATTTGTCGCTCAAGCAGGAAACGGTCGTGGGAGGGGACAGTACGGTCAAGTCTATCGCGGCTGCTTCTATCATTGCCAAGGTGACACGAGACCGGATGATCGTGGAATACGATAAACAGTATCCAGAGTACGGTCTGGCGCAGCACAAGGGCTATGGCACCAAGGTGCATATGGATGCCCTCCGGAAATATGGCCCCACCCCCATCCATCGCATGTCGTTCAAGCCAGTTCTTCTCTCAATTCCCGAAAACGCCAATAAACGCTTTTCAAGTGTTTTGAAACCAAGAAAGGGTAAGTAGAATAATGTAGGATGAAGAATGTTTATAAGGGCAAAGAATCTGAGCCAAGAATCTTTCAAAGTAGCCTTGAAGACTGAGCGGGCACGGTTTTTTCGAAGAAAAAGAGCGAGGGCTTCAAAGCAATAGAGACACCACGCTGGGGTGGCTATATGGTACTTTGGAAGGTTGCTTGGTGAGAGATTCTTGCAGATATCATTAAGAGGGCAAAGTTCCTGCTGACTTGCCAAAAGGGGAAAGGCGTGTTAGATTGGAAACAACGTAATTTTTTCTACTGTTATGGCTCTACCAAAGCAAAGACATACAAGACATCGCCGTGATCGTGC
>CAZPXK010000021.1:0-18439 GCA_964590035.1 uncultured Bdellovibrionales bacterium | reverse complement strand
ATGAAGGCCAACAATACGAGCGGCTTCAACTACCGATATATCGCTGGCACAGATCCAAAGCGACTTTCATCGCACGCTTTTGGTCTGGCCATCGATATCAACCCGTGGCAAAACCCGTGCCGCTTGCACGGTATTTGGCAGCCAGCGGGGGCTCACTATGATCCTCTGGCGCCGGGAACTATCACGCGGGACTCGGTAGTGGCCAAGATCTTTCGAGAGTATGGATTTGAGTGCGGGGTCGATTGGCAGGAGCCTTTTGATCCGCAGCATTTCCAGTTTCCGCTTGACGTATGAATGGAGTTAGTATCACTACTCCATTTTTTCTTTGGTATGAAAAAAGGATCGTGTTGGATCCTAGGACGAATTCTCGGGACTCTTGATTATAGGCAAGAAACAATGAAGAGAGAGTGCGAGCCGGTACCGAGCCCCACACTGCATGCAGCGTGGAGAGGGAATATAGTAGAGGCCACTTTCCTCGTTGTTTGCTTGGAAGACGACTTGGCCGTGGCACTCGCCTATAGAGCATTGTCCCTCTGAGGTAGGGAGATTCCCGGTTTCAAGGATCTGGTCAAGCGCTCTCTGTACCCGGTGTTCCGGTACTCTTTCTGGTTCTGGGGATAGGGAAACGAGTTTCATGGAGCCTCCTTTTGATTGTTCCCAGCCTAATCTATCTCAGAGAAATGTGCAAGAGGCCTCGTATTGCCATTTTTTTTCCTTTCGGCTACAATACCTTCGTTGCTATGAAAAAGCAATTAAGCGTGAGAAACAGTTAAAGAGTTTTCGGGGTAGAGAATTTATAAAGCGACACATTCCGGCGTAGCTCAGCGGTAGAGCAGGTGACTGTTAATCACTTGGTCATAGGTTCGAATCCTATCGCCGGAGCCAACATTAATATTTCTCAAGCGACCGGTTCCTATCCGTGGGGAAAGGCCGAAGGGAAGGGAAGAATCGTCACGGAAGGTGGCGATTTTTTCTTTCCTCTTATGCTGGTTTCATAGCCGGCTGGCAATCGGATTCGAACTAAAAAATATATTCTCATCGATCATGAAACCAATTTTTACCATAGCGGCAATCAGTGATATTCATGTGGAAAAATATCCTCTCGCAAAAGGCTTCTTTGATAGTGTCAACGGGAATGCGGATCTCTTGATCATTGGTGGGGATATGAATAATGGAAAAGAAGAGGAAGTGAAGCTGTTTCTTGACTTGGTATCCGCTGTCGAAATCCCAATAGTGGTTATTTTCGGAAATCACGATTGTGACGCTGGTGATACGAAGAGAATAAAAACGATGCTCTTGATGAATCCGCGAGTAAAAATCCTTGATGGTGAATACATGGAGTATGAGCTGAACGGATCAAAAGTCGGAATAGCCGGTACAAAGGGTTATGGCGGTGGTTTCGCTCCACATAGAATCGCAAGTCGCGGAGAGCAATCGATAAAATCTTTCGTGGAAGAGGAGGATAGAGAAGTGATGAAATTGGAAAGAGCTTTGCATCGTATGGAAAGCTCCGCGTCTAATTTTAAGATAGCACTTACGCACTGGGCTGCTTTTGAGGAGACAATAGAGGGAGAGCCGAGGGAGCTGTATCCGTTTCTCGGTAGCTCGAGACTAGGTGATCTTATAGAAAATTCAGCACCGCACTTGGCTCTCAGTGGACACGCGCATCATGGCTCTTCGGGAATAAAAAAAGCACGCGGTAAGATTGCCGCGTGTAATATTGCTTATAAAGTGAACAAGGGAAAGATGTTGCTTTTTGACTTTCTTCCTGACGGGAATGTTGTTCTGCGTCATTTGGAAAGCCACTGAGAGAATTGCCGCAACTTTGCTTCCTTAAAGCGTGACCCAGCTTTGGCTTCAAGAGTCAGCATCCGATAGAACCCCGATGGGATATCAGGCACTAAGGAGGCTTTTGTCAGCCGAAAGTGTCGTATGGATTCGAGGAACAGGCTTTTCTTCAGTTCATCCTCTTTTCGACAATCGCCGTAGAAACAATCACCTGAGAGAGCACATTCGACGAATGTTCCAAGCGATGGATCGCTTTTCCTGTTCACGATGACCGGCATCATAAGTCTCCAGAGATTTGCTTCGGGGAGATATGTCTGTTGCAAATCGAACTCCGACCATTCGTATTCCGCAGAACAAACCGGTACTATTGGTGGGCGTTCCCTCGCACGTGGCCTGTACCAGGGAATGAGAATGTTTCCGTTTTCATCCCCAGGCGTATTCCAAAGAAATTCGTAGCATTCTTCCATGACAATCATCGGAGCAAGGAGAAATTCCCTTTGTTGTATCTGAAGGAGAATCTTGTCGTAAAGAATGCATCCCGGCTGGTTTGGTAGTGACAAGAAGCTTGTTCCGAATAGCTTGGTTGCAAACCGTCTCGCCTCTTCCAGCGAGTCTCGCTTGAATACGATCCAAATGTCGTAATCTCGTTTTTCTGGGTGGACACTTTCCATTCCCGGATCTTCCTTATTTGGCCGGTAGTTGCTACTTCCATAAAGCGAGATACTGCAGATGCGGTCCAGGAGGCCAAGTTGCTGTGCTGGAGCAAGTATCCTTGGCAGGATGAGCCGTCTGAATTCCTGATGTGCGTCCATGATTACTCCTTTTCTTCAAGTGATGTGTTGATCAATCCAGGCAAGTGTCTTATGTAAGAGCTCGAGATAGAGGCGTTCTCCTTTCGGAAGGAATTCCGATCCGTAGTCGACGCGTCGCTTTTGCTGGATGTTCTTGCAGATGAAAAGAGCCTCTTTTACCTTGCTCATGTCACCCACGAGGTCTACGACTCCAGGTTCTCCGTTGTGTGTCGCTGGGAAGCTGTCGTTGTGCATGAACCGCGTGAGTACTCGGGGCGGCATGCAACTTGAGGCAACGAGAGCTGCAAGCTCGAAGTAGTCGCCTCTGCCGAGACACCGCGTGACAGTGTCTTTTTGTATGGCGATTAACCAATGAGATTCCTTGTTTTCCCAGAGACCGAGATCCGCAGCATCCATGACAAGGGAATGTTCGCTCGGTTCATCTTGGAAATTCCACGGAGATACGTCTTCCGAAGAAATACAGCGGTGGAATTGTTTCCAGATGTCCCTACGAACAGGGCTTTTTCCGGAGTGTGGGTAGTAGACGACATTGGACCATGGTCTTTCGAAATCGAACAGGCACGCATTTTTCATCTCATGCCCCCTCATATCCTCCAGTACTGCCGAAGCGATGGCTTCTTCCCGATACATCTGCATGTATCGGAGACGTGCCGAGGCGTTTGCTATTACCTGAATCGGCAGCTTGTTGCCAGCCTTTCCTTCGAGCTGGTAGCGACCGGTTTTTAGCCCTCTCGAGTTGTTGTGTCCAACCGAGAGAATCGCGCCTTCCCAATGCCCTTCGGCTTGCGTAACGATTACAGAACTCATGGCGTTTTCCGGTACTATCCCATGCCAAGTGATCCGTCCGAAAAGTTTCTTGAGAATTTCGGTGGATATTGTGAACTGCGCCTTCAGCGTCTCAGGAAAGAGATCTGGCAATACATGCGAAAAGAGAGTTGGGAGTACATGGACTTCTTTATTATTGAGAAGCCCGATGAGCTTTGGATTCGCGATAGCCAACATCACCCAATCCTTTGCTGGTGCGATGAGACATATTCTAGGATCCATTGCCTTGATAGCCTCGAAATAGCTTTCTCTTCCAGCAGATACAAGCGTAGGGAAAGCCGTACGAGGAATGAGTGTGTTTTCCAGATTCAGGTAGAGTGCGATAGGTACGATCATGTGAGTCTCCGGATAGAATGGGGTTGTTAAATGACTGGTGACTTCGCAATCACGAAATCGATATAAGATAGCATTATTAAGCCACGAAGTCAATAAAAGTCTACTTCGCAAGATCCGAAATGTAAGCTAGGATGGAAGCTAATCGGAAGCGATATTTCGGGATTTTTTTGAGGCGGTTCGAATCCTATCGCCGGAGCCAAGAAAATAGAGGCTTGTTTGAGCCTCTATTTTTGTTACCCGCAATGGACGTTAGAACCGATAAAAAGTATAATAGAAACTAATAGTGTTTGTTATTGCTTTGTGCTATGCCAGGTTTTGAAAATGCAGGTTCAGGAAACAATCCAAAAGAGAGCGAGGGCTATTTATCACAAATAGCTAACAATCCTGATGAGAAAATCGGTGAATTAGTTGATGCCATCATCAAGGGTCAGCTTCCAAAAGCTCTTGATGGAAGACTCAAAATTTTGGAATTAGGGACGGGAGGCGGTGAGTCAATTGGTGTTTTGAAAAAAGCTCTCGATGGCAGAGGAGATGTTGATGTGTTCGCAGTGGATGTCTCTGTCGGTATCCTCCGAAAAATTCAAAGTGAGCAGGGAGTGCCGTCAGTTGCTGCTGATGCAATGAAACTTCCTTTCAAAGAAAACTCTTTGAGTGCTATCAACGCGTCCGCGGTATTTCACGAGGTGAGTTCCTACGGTTCGTTTGGAAGTAAGCCAGAAATAGAGGCTAAAAAACCGTATGGTCGTGAAGCAGTCAAGCGAGCTTTTATAGAAATACAAGGAGCATTGATGCCAGAGGGGATGCTTACTTATCGTGATGTCTACTGTCCCGATGGAATGTTTGAAGAAAAGACAGTGAGCTATAACAGCAAGGCGTGGAAGCACTTTGCGAAATGGTTTTATCCCGAATTTCTTGAGGCGGATGCCCGCGCCTTCCCTCAAGATGGTCAGCCGAGAATTGAAGAGGATGGCGAGTCAATGAAATTGACTGCATCAAAACATCTACATCGAGAACTTCAGAGGCACTATCTGATGTTACGCGACTATTTGAGGGCGCAGCTTGCGGACAATATCGGACTGGAAGTAGTGAAGGAAGAATGGGTTGATAAAGAGAAGGGTATAAAAACCCACGAGTTTTTAGCAAGAGGCGTGTTGTATCAGCTTCTCAAGAAAGGGGAGACAGAGGAGGGATACGGGAAATACACGATGCAGTCAGAAGAGTATGATGCATTGTTTGATAAGCTCATTGAGCAAACACTTGAGCAGGAGCTTGATGCAGGTTCTCCCATCGGAGTGGAGCTTTCGGGATGGAAAAAACGAGAGGGGAAAGAGGTGTATACCTATGCCAGCACTAGAGAAATGCTAGATGTGTCTTGTGAGTCAAGCGCTGAAGCAAAAGACGGGCACATACTTTTCCCAAAGATAGCGGATGACATCAGGGTTCTGCCTCGGGACTATTACAACCGTTATCTGCAGGAAGTCGTTGATGCTCCAGAGTTTGACGGAAAACAAATCGTGCGCTTTCATAAGATTTCTCTCCAGGAAGCACTTCAGGCTTTGGATGGTTTGGAAAATCACCAGATGATTGGCGATGTTGCCAGTCTAAAAGAGAGGATAAAAGCCCTTATTTGAGAGGTGTTTATCATTGACTTAACTCATTTATTGTGATACTATGAGCAGTAAACTAAAAAAAGAAATAGAGAAAAAATTCAGGCTTGAGGGCGTAAATAAGACGGATTTTGCGGAACGCCTGCAAGCAATGGATGCCAAGCTCCTTAACAAAAAGAAGGAAGTGGACACCTATTTCAATGTCGCAGGGCGAGACTCGCTCACGACAAAGGAATGTTTGCGGGTGCGCGAGGCAGACACGCATACAGAGATTACTTACAAGCCGCCCACAGAAAATCATCAGGTCGTGCAGAGTCATTTTGCAAAGAAGGAGACAAATGTTTCCGTCCCAGATGGCAAGGAAGCCGTGGCGCTCCTTGAGCTTCTTGGAAACGATATTCTGGTGGTTGTTGATAAAGAGCGTGAATACTACAATCTTGACGGTTGCACAGTCGCGCTAGACTTTATCAAGGATGCAGGCTTGTTTGTGGAAATTGAGATTGAAACGGACGACGAGCAGACGGCTTTGGAGAAAATTGATACTCTTGCCCAGAAACTGGGACTGGATGACTCAATGATTGAAACCTTGCCGTATCGCGATGTCGTTCTCAATAACCGAAAGTAAACTATCCGAAGGAGATAAGTGATGAAGCGAATCTTTACGACGAAAACTGGACTTCAAGTCCTTGAAGGTAGGCGGTTGGAGCTGATGGAGAAGTTGAGAGCTATTCAAAGCCAGAAGGGGCTTGCGATAGACGATGGCACTTGGCACGACAACTTCTCTTTTGAACAGCTTGTCCGCGACGAGAATGCCCTGAGCAAGCAATTGCGGGATATGAGGGACATTCTCGATGCAGTAACCGTAGTCTCTGGCACGCCCGCAGGAACGGAAACTCTCCAAATCGGACATATCGCCCATCTCTACATCGAGGCTGATGATGCCACGAAGGTAGTTGTGGTCGGCGGGGTCGGCGAATCTGATTTGACCGCCAAGCCACACATCATTGACTACAACGCCCCGCTCCTTGAGCCGTTCTACGGACACGAGGAAGGACACGAAGCCACTGTTCAAATCGGTGGCGTGAGCAAGAATGTCGTGCTTGAAACCATTGAATTGAGGAGTAACTGAAATGTTCATTGTCTTTGAGGGCGTTGATGCCTCTGGAAAAACTACGGTCGCCAGGCTCTTGGCGAATCACTTGCAAGCTGTGTATTACGCGACTCCTCCCAAAGAGTTCTTGACACGGCGCGAAGAAGTGGACTTGAGCGCCAGCGCCGATGACCACTACCGCTTCTATCTCGAAGGACTCCACCAAGCATCGGCAGAAATCTGGGATTTGCTCGCGGAAGGGAAGACCGTCATCGGGGACAGGTATTGGGCGACTACCTATATCTACCACCAGGTGATGGGAGCTACTGTTTCGCGGGAGGACTTCAAGGGCATTGTCTTGCCTGATGCAACGGTGCTTCTGTCTGTCTCTCCTGAAGTGCAGGCGCATCGCTTGGCACAGCGGGGGATGTCGGCGGGTGATAGGCGGATGCTCAATCAACAAGAAGCTCTGTCGCGAGAGTTCAGGAAACTCCTCGTGGCAGAAGAAAAGCATCTGGTGGCGATTGATACGAGCCACTTGACCCCTTCCGAAGTGATGACGCAAGCTTTTGCTGAAATCCAGGCTTTCTGATGACGGCAACGAGCCGAAACAGTGAGGCTACCAACCAAATGGAAGGTAGCCTTTTTTCTTTTCTAAAACATAGTGAGGAGCGGGGTAGGGTAAACTCTACACACTTTGTTCCATAAACTTTTTCAGTCCGAAGTAGTAGAACTTTGACTCCTTATCCTCCTGGATAGAGGTTCTAATAGTGTTCAACAGGCGGAGTAATAAAAACAAGGCCAAAAAAAGCCTTGTTTTCTGTTATCCAGGATGGAGGTTCGAACCTCTTATGCCAGAAGTTTATCCCCGTATTTCTCGATGAAGTATTTGACGGGATAGACGAGCTCTTTTTCCAGTGCTTCTTCCAGAGTGAGCCATACTGGCTTCACGCCCTCATCGTTTATTTTTATCTCGCCAACATTTTCAACTTTAGTGGTGTAGAGATGCCACTTGTGATTATCAGCACCGCGACGACACTCATCGCCGATAACATCTTCTTCTGAAAACAGTTTGACACTATGAGTCTCAATGCCCGCCTCTTCTTGCAATTCTCGCTTTGCAGCTGTTTCTGCATCTTCTCCAGTATCCAGATGTCCTGCTGGAATAGCAAAGGCAAATGGGTAGATAGTGCGTTCAAAAAACAGAGCTTTGCCATCTTCATTGAACACAAAAACACCCACGCTTTCGTGCCAGTATTCTTTAGTGGTCTCGTCCACCCACCAGACGGTTTTTGGGTCGATGACGATGAGGCGAGGGGATTTATCGCCACAGCTATCGCAGAGGTAGAAAGTCTTCTCTCCTTCGAAAACCCGATTGATGCTTTCCGAGTGACACTTTGAGCAGTATTGATGGAACTGGTTATCCGTTGGCAGAGGGAAGGAAATCTTCATAAAGCAGTAAAGTTAAGTCTTGTCTTTCTAGTAAACTCGTGTTACAGTATTTTGTCAAAGTTCAGTGTAACTTTCGGCAAGTTTTTTCACATCACAAGGAGAAGCTAAAATGAGAGTTTTTCGAACCGACTGCAGAGAGTGGCAGGGCTATAAGCCTTGCGGTAAGCAGAAGTTGGGGCTGGTAGACGGTTGTGAAAACTGCCATCTCTACGCCCCGATTCAGGAAAATGTTCTGATTGTCGAGGCTGGTGGACTCGGGAGCGCCTTGCGGACAAGCGTAGTTACTAAGGAAATCAGGCGACGCAGCCCGAATGCTCGCATTCAATGGCTGACCAGCGAGCAGTCTGTTGAGCTCGTGGAGAAAAACATTCCGAGCGTTGATAGGGTGTATCCGACGACTTGGGAAAGTCTGATGATTCTGGGGGCGCAAGCATATAACCAAATCATCAACTTCGAGTCCAACCCGCTCCATCTCGCTTTCGTTGGCGACCTACTTCTGAAGAAACGAGGATTTGCGATGAACGAGCTTGGAAATCTGGTTCAGGCATCGCGTTCCGCAGAAGAGTTTCTCTGGTTACAGACCAACGACCGCTTCCGTAGGCGAGAGAACAAGAAGTCTATGCAACAAATCCTCTTGGAGACGGCGGGGTTGAAGTGGCAGGAGCAATCCTACGACTTAGCGACGAGGCCAGAAGATGATAGATGGGCCCAGACCTTACTTGAGGCAAAGGGCATCGCTGAAACAGACGTGCTGGTTGGTCTCAACATCGGCAGTAGTCAGCACCATAGCGCTAAGCGGTGGCCGCCTCGGTATTTCTACGAGCTGGCCAAGCTGTGCCAGGAGTACCATCCCGAGTGGAAGTTGCTAGTGCTGGCTGGACTGGAAGATGTCGATGCCTACGATATCATCTCTGGTTTGAACGAGGCAGAGCCGCTCGGTAACCTCGTCTTTACGGGCTATGGAAATACGATGAGCCAGTTCATCTCGCTGGTTGACCGTATCCCGCTCGTGATTTCGGCTGACACTTTCGGCCTGCACGTTGCTCTGGGACTCAGGAAGAAGGCAATCTCACTTTGGGGGCCACAACCAGAGAATGAGACCTACGGTTACGGGAGGGAAAGAAAAATCAGCCTCGGCTTGGATTGCGCTCCTTGTTTTGCTGGACGGCCAGAGAAATGCACGAACCCGAATACCTTGCAGTGTATGAGGGAAATCAGGGTTTCGATGGTGTCTACCAGATTTTGGAGCAGGAGCTTTCGTAATGAGTGGTCGCAATTGGTCTCGGGGCTGTCAAACAGTTACCGAGACTTTTCTTTTTAGAATATAGTGAGGAGCGGGGTGGGGTAAAACCTACGCACCTTGCTCCATAAACTTCTTCAACCCAAAGTAGTAGAACTTTGAAGTTTAATCTTCCTGTATAGAGGTTCTAATAGTGTTCAGCAGGCGGAGCAATGAAATTTGAGGCTTACTAAAGCCTCATTTTTTATAACCTAAGTAGTAGGTTAGAACCTGGTATAATGAAGATAATTGATATCTACTCACCATGTTCGAAGCTCAAAAACCTCCAATACAGGAAACAAAACCTCAAGAAGAAACAAGAGTGGAAATCCTACCTGGTTATGCTAACTTTGTTCCTGCAGTATTCCAGGCTTCGCCTTTTGAGTATTTTGATGCACAAGGAACAAATATTAAGCCAGGAGAAACGGAGTATAGAGAAGGAAAAGTAAAAGAAGACCCAACAGCAGTAAGGGATTTCCCTATCTGGCAGAATGAGGAGGGGGATGAATTGAGAGTGGTAGCTAAAAAAATTAATACCCAAAAAGGACAGCTAAAAAAGGGAGCCCATCCCTTTCATGAGGTGGAGGTTATGGAACGAGTGAGAACATTGGGTCTGCCTGCTCCAGCACCTATTGCAAAAATTCAAAGAGGAGAGCAATTTCTTATTGTAATGGAACGAGCAAAGGGGATGACTACTTTTGATGCTGCGTTGGAAGATGGTTTTCAGGAGTGGAGTTATGATGAAGATGATAAGCAGACATTGAAGCGGAGTGCAGAGCAGGCTATGGCTGACTTACAAGCACGGTTTGAAAAAGCAGGAATAAGGAGAAAATGGAAACTGACTGATATGGTTTTTGAGGTAGACTTTTCTCAAAGAAAGGTAATTGGTATTACACCAGTTGACTGGGAAAGGACAGAAATAGTGGCTACTGAATAGGTTTCAAATTAGGAATGTATGGACAATTTTGTTTTTGTATCACGGTTCTAATGTCCTTCACGATGCGGAGCAGCTAAAACGAGGCTTAGGTAGGCCTCGTTTTTTAGTACTTGTTGTTTGGGTTCGAACTGGTATACTAGAAAAACTAAATACTCTTATATGCAACAAGCTATTTCCCATGACAGCGAAACACCCGCAGAGGGGAAGCAAGTCATTACAGCCTGCGCTCTCATTCATCATGACTTCGAGGGGATGAAAAAAGTTTTTTACCGAAACGTGCAGGAACAAAAAAGTTTCTTCCGAACGTTTTTGAGCTTCCTGGCGGCCATATCGAATTTGGCGAAGACATTGTTGAAGGATTGAAACGAGAAATTATGGAAGAGCTTGGGATGAAGGTGAGTATTGGTGACCCCTTTGCGGCTTTTACTTATAAAAATGATATTAAGGGTTCGCATTCTGTAGAAGTAGTCTATTTTGCAACTTTTACTGACCCTATCGAAAACATCAAACTCAACCCTGAAGACCATTCTGAGTTCAAATGGGTGTCAATGGAAGAAGTTGATAGTATCGGTCCTGCTAGGGATGAAGAAATGAAGAATATCAAAAAGGGATTGCAAATTCTGAATGGTGAATCAGCTTCTTTAGGTGCTTAAGTTTGGAACGTAAAAGTCCCCCTTCTCCTGAATCACCGTTCTAACATCCTTCACGATGCGGAGCATAAATGAAAAAATCCTTCATCTGAGGGATTTTTTCATTTCTATTCTCCTCTGGTGATAGGATTCGAACTGGGAAGGGGTCGGGAAACGGGAGTTTCCTGTCCGGGGTGACCGAGTCTTCGAGGGCTAGAGGGCGGAAACCCTATAGAGCACAGTGAAGCGAGCAGTGAGTGTTCCTATCGCCGGAGCAACTTCTAAATAGAGGCTTATATGAGCCTCTATTTTTGTTACTAACAATGGATGTTCGAACCTACTGATATTTGTATTGAGCAAGGCCAGATAATAACTGGTATAATTGTTCATAGGGTGGTAGATAATAAGGTATAGAATAATACTTGATAAGAACTATAAATATATGTCTGGACACATATTGCTTATTGGTGGGGGTGAGATTAGCAAGGGAGAGACAAAAATTATAGATGACAAGTTAAAATTACTTGTCCCTCCTGCCTCGAAACTCCTTTTTTTCCCAACAGCTGCTGGAGACAGCGAAGGATATATTCAGACGATAGCGCAGGTGTTCGGCGATACTTTTGAAGTTGTTTCCGCCACCGAGGCTCAGGGCAGAGAGTATGCTGTAAAGCAGCTTCAAACGGCTCAGGCTGTGTATCTCGGTGGCGGTCGCACCGAACTCTTACTTGATTTATTTGAAAAATGGGAGTTGACTGCCAGCCTGAAGGAACTTCTCAATCGAGGTGGAGTCGTTGCCGGTATCAGCGCTGGTGCTCAGGCTCTTTCGGCTGCATACACTGACTTTGATGAAAAAGGATCTATGGAAACCAAAACGGGCTGGAATTTTTCGGAAGTCTATTGTATTGTCCATGCTAAAGAGGAGCAGATCGTCAAGGTTTTTGACGTGTATCAGAAGAGCGGTAAGCGGGCAGATATTCCTTTCATCGCGATTGGCGAGCGGGCTGCGTGGCATATCTATGATGGGGGAACAGAAAAAATTGGAGAAGGAACGGTGTGGTTTGCTTCTGAGAGTGCGATTGACAACGAGGCAAAAGCGTTATAGCCTGTAAGCGCAGTTGTTTGACAACTGGCGTCCTCCACTCCGAAAGGCACCTCATGAAGACGAAACCCAAGGCCAAACAGCAGGTCTCGACCGGCAAGCCCAAGGCGCGCCGCATCCGTTTGGCGGCGCAACCGCCCCGCTCGTCCTGCCACTCCACGTAGGTCCCTTGCCTGCTGGCTGCAACCCGAAGCCCGGTCGCGCGATGCGCTTCCGGGTCTTTTTCTACCCTCAAAAAGGAGAACATAATGACAAGCCTGTTCCTTGTGGTGAACAGCGCTTGCGACATTGCCTGTAACTATTGCTTCTATACGACGGGATACGAAAAGCGGTCCCGTGATCGCATTTTGCCCCGACAAGCAGGCCATGTTGCGAAGCGTATTGCCGAAGCGCGCTTCGGCACGGTGATTCTGACTGGCGGGGATCCGCTTCATTCCGTCCACAAGAGAGAGACCTACGAGCTCGTTTCTGCTCTCAAGGCAAACGCACTCCGGGTCGTGATCAATACGAGTGCGGCCCATCTCGCCGAACGTGACTTCGACCGGTTGGTCGAGCTCACCGTTGATCGCGTAGATGTGTCGATCGATTCGCACGACCCGGCAGTGCATGACGCACAGCGGGGGAGGCATACCGACGCTGTCACAGCGATTCGTGGCCTCATCCAACGCGGCATGCCACTCTCGACCACGACCGTGGCCACTGCTCGAAATGCACCGACCCTCAGTCGGACAATCGAGTGGCTTCGAGATCTCGGCGTGTCTGATATCCGAGTCCAGAAGGCATTCCTCCCGGGAGGAGACCTCGTCGGTCATCGGATTGTCGATGCGAGTCTTCGAGCGGTCGCACCGCTTCTCGGTCGGCCACACGCCGCCCGGTACCTCGAGCAGACGATTAGTCTGTTCCGTGGCAAAGGCCCGCTTCCCGAAGCACGCTGTCCCATGGGAAAGGAATACTTCGTGTGTGATGCCCGAGGTAATTTGTCACCCTGTTTCCATCGGGGAGACATCTCTCTCGGAAATCTCTTCGAGGACGAACTGTCCACCCTCCTTGGTGCGATGGAATCGAATCCTCTCGGGTCCGAGGCCTTGCCGCTCTGTGTCGGGAGTCACTGTGCCTCCCTGTTCGACAACCCTTCTCTTTGGAGAAATCAGGATGAAAAGGTACCAAGCCGTTCCCTTCCGGCTGTATGAAGGGGGACAAGGCGAAATCATCCATTTCGCCGAAGACACGCTCGATCTCACCGAGCTCACGCCACTCCACGTCACCGTGCTCGAAGCGTTTCACACGGGACGGACACCTGACGAGGTCATCCAAGACTTCTCGGATCGGTCCGATGTCCTTGGCACCATCGATGAGCTCATCGAGCTCGGTCTCATCTCGGTCCAGTTGCCACAGTTTCCGATTCCCGTGGTCGACCTCCGGCCGAACATCCGGGCCTTCCGGATCGTACTGACCGAGAAGTGCAACCTGCGATGCGCCGAGTGTTTCGTGACCAAGGCACCTGACAGCCTGCGCACGATGGATCTCAGTGTGCTTGAGCGGACCATCTTGCATACGATTCCCTACGGCCAGACCCATGCAGTGACCTATCACTTCTTCGGCGGCGAGCCGCTCCTCCGGTTCGACTCCCTCCAGCGGGCAGTCACCATCTTGGAAGAAGCTGTTGCGCGTGGTGAGATGGTGCAGCCGGTCTACCGGATCACCACCAACCTGACGATCCTCGACGATGAGATCCTTGTCTTCCTCAAGGCTCACCGGTTCCACGTTGGCGTTTCGATCGACGGGCCCGAGGCAGTGAATGATGTCTTGCGCACCTACATTGATGGCCGGGGAACGTTTCAGATGGTAGCGGCCAACTACCAACGGCTACGCGAGGCAGGGATCGACACTCATGTCCTCATCACACCGCATCCGGACCATCTGGCCGAGCTCCCGGCAATCTTTCGGACAGTTCTGGAGCAGTTCCCGATGGAGACGGTAACGGTGAACACTCCGCTGCACTATCACACCGTGAAGTGGACGATGCCGGGTAAGAAATATGCGGAAGTTCTCGTCCAATTGATCCGCATGGCGAAGGAATTCGGCGTTTCCATCGATTCGGCCGCGTCGCCACCGCTTGCGGCACTCGCTGGTAACATCCAGCGGAAGGGTCCCTGTGCGCTCACGGGGAGCGACATCATGGCCTCGATCGGTCCAGATGGCAGCCTTTCGTACTGTGCTCAGAAGTGGCACCCGTATCTCGCTGTTCCGAGTGTGGAGGCGGGCAGTAGCCTGAGAACCCCAATCCGGCGTGCGACGGAATGTCTGAGCTGCGAGGCTCGCCATATCTGCGGGGGTCCCTGTCCGGCATATCAGCAAATCGCTGGCGGGCAGCTCGACGACAACAAGTGCTCGTTCATGCGCGCACTCCTCAAAGAGGCCACGTCCAATCTTGGCCTCTTCGAAGCCGAGGAGTGAGTTCCCGAAGTCACACCCTATCCCGAAAGCAACTGCTTGACGGATAGGTTTTTTTTCTTTACAGTTAAGTGTTTGACATGGGTCAAGCAAGCTCGTTAACAAGAGAATGTTGAATATTGAGAGTATTCCCATCTTTATCCTTTATCCACAGGAGGTCATATCGTGTTGTACAATCAGAGTTTATTCCCCACATCCCGACTCCCGTCGGGGACGGCGGACGGGTTCACGATCCTCCAGTCTGGGGGATATGTTCGGTCCGTAGGACAAGGATTCATCGCCCTTTCCTCGCTCGGAACTGTTTTTCTCCAGCATTTCGCCACCCGACTCCGCGATCAGTTCGAACGTTTCAGCTTTTCGGAAATCGCCCTGCCCCTCCTTCAGCGGACCGACCTCTGGGAGGAGTCCGGCCGATACGCAAAGTACGGTCCCGTTCTTGCCGAGACATCTCTCGGCGAAGACACTCGCCGGTTCGTGATTAATCCCACACAGGAAGAGGCAGTGCTCGATCTCTTCCGCACGCTCGCGACGCATCAACAGCAGCTTCCGTTTCGCTGCTTCCAGATTGGTGAACGTGTCCGGAACGAACCGCGGCCGGCGCATGGCCTCATTCGTTCCCGCTCTTTCTTGCTGGCCGATGCCTACGCTCTTTTGGAGAGCGTGGCGTCCAACCGCGCAGAGATGCATCGAATGGAGGCGTTCATCGCAGAATTCGCCTCGTGGCTCGGCCTCCCGGCCCGAGCGGCGCGGATTCATGGAACCGAAGGCAGTTCCTTCTGGGTTCCCTCCTCGACCAAACAGTGTCGGGTAGCGGCGTGCCAGAGTTGCGGCCAATCGTTTCGTTCCAAGACTGAACTCACCGAGTGTCCTGCTTGTTCGAGTAGCGGCATGAGTGAAGTCGAGGGCGTGGAGATCGGTGACGTGGCAACTTCAGGTTCTGACCTGACCACAGCTCTCAATATCTTCGGTCCCGACCAGCTACCTCGCTACCTCACTGTGATGGGCATCGGCCTGAGCCGCATCCTGCAGCTCCTCGCCGAGCACCATCATGATGAGCGCGGCATCGCGTGGCCAGTCTCACTCTCGCCGTTCCGTTACCACCTCGTTACCACTGAGGCAGGCTACGATCTGGCCAGTGCGACGCATGACCGACTGCAACATTCGGGAAGTCGGGCGCTCTTCGATGCTCGTCGCTGCCCGATCGGTCGCGCCCTCATCGATGCTGACCTCGTTGGTCTCCCATACCGCCTCCTCTTCGGGGGCAAGGCGCATCCGGGCAAGATCGAAGTGTCCGTCCGCAAGACCGGCGATCGTTTCGCTGTTCTTCCCGCTGAGCTTGACTCGGCTCTGCAATCCTTACCCTGATTCTCAATCATCCGTAAAGGAGATGTGTCATGAGTGATAGTAAGAAGCTGCCGGATTTCGCTTCGGCGTTTTCCGACTGGTACCAAGAAGTGATCCTCCGGGCCGAATTGGCCGAACATGCGGCCGTCCGCGGCTGCATGGTCATCCGGCCGTATGGCTACGCGATCTGGGAACTCCTCCGTGACGAACTCGACTGGCGCATCAAGAGCCGGGGCGTCTCGAACGTTTCCTTCCCGCTTCTCATCCCGCAGTCGCTCCTCGCGCGGGAAAAGGATCACGTCGCCGGGTTCTCACCCGAATGCGCCGTGGTCACCCACGCTGGCGGCGAAGCGCTTCAGGAGCCGCTCATCGTCCGTCCGACTTCCGAGACGATCATCCACGAAAGCATGGCGCGGTGGATCGGTTCCTACCGGGACCTGCCGCTGCGCCTCAACCAGTGGGCGAACGTCATCCGTTGGGAAAGGCGCCCGCGCCTCTTCCTCCGGAACACGGAGTTCCAGTGGCAAGAGGGTCATACCGCCCATGCCACAGAAGCGGAAGCACGGGCCGAGGTGGAAGCAGTCGTTCAGCAGTACCACGATTTTGTCGCCGAGGTCCTCGCCATCCCGACCGTGATAGGTCGTAAGACCAATCGCGAGAAGTTCGCGGGTGCCGTGGAGTCGTCGAGCATCGAGGGTCTCATGCCGGACGGCAAGGGGCTGCAGATGGGCACCGTCCATTACCTCGGTCAGAACTTCTCGCAGATGGCGGGGGTGAAGTACCTCGATCAGACAGGCACCAACCGCTTCGTCGAAATGACGAGCTGGGGCGTCAGCACTCGGCTCATCGGCGCCCTTATCATGGCGCACGGTGACGCCAAGGGACTGGTGCTTCCGCCGGCGGTGGCTCCCTACCAAGTGGTCATCGTTCCCATCGGCCGCGACAAGAACCCTGACGGGCTCGACCGCGCGGTTGCGGAGATCAGTGCGACGCTCCGGGGCCACGCGCTCCGGGTAATGGTCGATGATCGCGAAGGTGTTTCGCCGGGCGCCAAGTTCTACCACTGGGAGCTCCGCGGCGTCCCGCTCCGCATCGAGATCGGCCCACGCGATCTCGAAGCCGGTGTGGTCACCCTCGTGTGGCGGATAGGAGCAACCCACAAGGAAGTGCTCGTTCGCTCGCAGCTGGGAGAGATCCCGGCTCGACTCGCTGCGTTCCAGCAGGACCTCTACCGGGCGGCGGAGATGCGTCTCACGGCCAGTACCGTTCCTGTTCAGGCGAAGGAAGACTTCGTCCGGGCGGTGAACGATCAAGTGGGGTTTGTCCAAGCCGACTGGTGTGGATCGGATGCCTGTGAGACGGCGATCAAGGACGCAACGGGGGTGACCACACGCAATATCCCGTTCGGTCACGAAGGGGAGCATGGCCCGTGCATCTGGTGCGGTGCTCCCGGACGCTCCCGGGTGCTCTTCGCTCGCGCCTACTGACGAGACCGTTCGTCAGTCATAGCTGCAGGGGCACCGATCGCGCATCGGTGGCCCCTCTTTTTTTGGCTCGCGCGTCATATTGATATGCGCCCACAATAGAGAAAGGACATCATGATCATTCCGGAAAAACTGAAACGGGGAGACATGGTCCGGGTGATCGCACCCGCCACGTCACTCGCCATCATCTCCGAAGCGAATCAGGAAATCGCCCGCGCTCGGCTCGCCGCGCTCGGCCTCCGGCTTTCCTTCGGTCAGCATGTCGGGGAGCAGAACGCTTTCGACTCCTCGTCAGTCCACTCTCGTCTCGCCGACTTGCACGCAGCCTTCGCCGACCCGGCAGTCCGCCTTGTCTTGGCGGTCATCGGCGGCTACAACAGCAATCAGCTCCTCCGCCATATCGACTGGGAGCTCGTCCGACGGAATCCGAAAGCCATCTCCGGCTTCTCGGACATCACTGTCCTCGGCAATGCGATCTTCGCCAAGACGGGGATCGTGACCTATGCTGGTCCGGCGTTCGCCAACTTCGCCGAAGAGCAGTACTTCGACTACACGCTCGACATGTTCCGGCGCTGCCTCTTCGACAGTCGGCCATTCGAAGTCCAGCCGAGCACGGTCTGGACCGACGACAAGTGGTATCGGGATCAGACGGATCGTCACCCGATTCCGAATCCCGGTTATCAAGTCATCCGCGCGGGCGAAGCGGAGGGGACGATCATCGGCGGCAACCTCTGCTCGCTGAACCTCCTTCAGGGGACCGAGTACATGCCTCCCCTCGCAGATTCCCTCCTCTTCCTCGAGGAAAGCGAGCTCTCCTCGCTCCGGGAATTTGATCGCAACCTGCAGTCCCTCCTGCACCTGCCGGATGCGGGCGGTATCCGCGGGATCGTCATCGGGCGCTTTCAGCACACTTCGGGAGCCACGCCGGACCTCATTCGGCAACTCATCGAGGCCAAGCCCGAACTCGGCAATATCCCAGTTGTGGCGGCCGCTGATCTCGGTCACACACAGTCCATGATCACTTTCCCCATCGGCGGTCGCGCTCGCCTTGTGGTGCGGGGAGCTGAGGTACAGCTCACAATCACAAAGCACTAGGTGGAACGAATTTCTTCAGGTCGCATGGTATCGCCCAGCGGCTTTTTTCTTTTCTTACAACTCAGGACAAGTTTTTACAAAACAGGTTCGTACTTCATCCAACAGGCGGAGCATAAATGAAAAAATCCTTCATCTGAGGGATTTTTTCATTTTTATTCAAGACGTTACGTTTGTTCACTGAGTTTATCTTGAACCCATAAGCTCAAGA
>CAZPXK010000020.1:0-18445 GCA_964590035.1 uncultured Bdellovibrionales bacterium | reverse complement strand
CCTTTGTTGCTTTTCAAGCAAGCTCCCCCACCCAAAAAGAACTCACCTACTTCAAACCCCCCATCAAGGACGACCTCTTCGCCCCCCTTCTTAATTTTAAAAACCTCAAAAAAGGCAAAAGAAAAAACCGATAGAATCTATCGGTCAGGTTGCAACTTCAGAGTCAGGTCGCCGGACGAAAACCAGGGAGCCAAGAAAATCCTTTTTCCTCCTTTTCTTCATAAGGAGAACTCCCTTTGTAGTACAAGGTAACGGCCTCTCCACTCTCTTCATCGTAAATCTCTTCATCGCGCGCGGATCCCTCTATCACCATATCGTCGAGAAGAGCCTCAGCCTTGAGAACCCCTCCCCATCCGATTGTTTCGCCATCAGCCGTGATTTCGGAGAGAATATACTCCGCACTCTTCCCCTCAGACAGGCTGAGCTTCGAGTACAAGAGCTGGACGGGGTCTTTGGACGGCCAGAAAAACAAGGAGAGCACCAGGATAGGAATAGCGATCAGTGGCCCAAATAAGAAGGCAAGGATGAAGAAACGAGCATTCAACTCTTCTTTTTTCCCATCATTGATCTTCTTGTTTACGACGAGGACCACAAAAACAAGCGCGATCGAAAAATATCCTCCTACGAGAGAAAGTAGGCTCATGGCCACCTCCTGATTGGAAACGAACGAACACACTACTCTAACAGAATCCTTGAGGAAGTCAAAAGTTTTCAAGTCATTTTCCTTGAAATAACGACTTTTCCGTGATACCGTGAACATCATGGACAAAGAAATTCCGAAAACTTACACGGCTGCCGATTGGGAGCAAAAACTCTACACACAGTGGGAAAAGAGTGGTTTTTTCAACCCCGATACCTGCATCAAAGAAAAGATTGCCAGCGCTGAAGCTCCAACTTTTAGTATCGTTCTCCCTCCACCCAATGTCACAGGAACACTCCATGCTGGTCATGCCGTCATGCTCGCGCTCCAGGATATTTTGATTCGCTACCATCGCATGAAAGGCGACCGCACTCTCTGGCTCCCCGGCACCGATCATGCCGCTATCGCCACCCAGAGCAAAGTGGAAAAAATTCTGCACGAAACCGAAAATATTTCTCGCTACGACCTCGGACGCGAAGCTTTTTTAAAACGCGTAGAACAATTCGCCCAGGAAAGTCATGACACCATCATCAACCAGTGCCGGCGTATGGGCTCATCACTTGATTGGTCACGCGAAGCCTACACGCTGGATGAAAAACGAAGTCTGGCAGTTCGTACTGCATTTAAAAAAATGTACGCTGACGGAATCATCTATCGCGGTGAACGTATCGTGAACTGGGATCCCAAGATGCAAACGACTGTTTCCGACGATGAAATCGAATGGCAGACCGAAACGGTGCCGCTCTACTATCTCCAGTATGGACCATTTGTCATCGCCACTGCTCGTCCAGAAACGAAGTTTGGGGACAAGTATGTCGTCATGCATCCCGATGATGAACGCTATACTGCCTACGAACATGGACAGAAAATTACGCTCGAATGGATTAACGGTCCAATCAATGCCACCATCATCAAGGATTCAGTCATCGACATGGCCTTTGGTACCGGTGTCATGACTATCACTCCGTGGCATGACAACACGGACTTTGACATTGCACTCCGTCACAATCTCGACCGACAACAAATTATCGATGAACAGGGTCACCTCCTTCCTGTTGCCGGCTCCGACTTTGTCGGCCTCCCCCTGAAAGATGCCCGTACGAAAATCGTCGAGCGATTAACAGAAAAAAAATTAATCGTAAAGATTGAAGAAAATTATTCCCACAATATTGCTACTAATAGTCGAGGTGGTGGCATCATCGAACCCCAAATCAAGAAACAGTGGTTTATTTCCGTGAATCAGGAATTTGAACGTGACGGTAAGAAAGTCACACTCAAGTCTCTCATGCAAGAAGCAGTTCGTTCCGAAAAAATTGCCATCCTCCCGGAGCGTTTCACTCGTACCTACTTTCACTGGATCGACAATCTCCGTGACTGGTGTATCAGTCGTCAGATCTGGTATGGGCACCGTGTTCCTGTTTGGTACCGTGACGATGAAACATACTGTGGTGTCGAGGAACCTTCAGGCAAAGGATGGGAGCAAGACCCCGATACCCTTGATACATGGTTTTCCTCGGGATTGTGGACATTCTCCACACTGGGTTGGCCGGAAGAAACAGCTGATCTACAAACATACCGCCCCACTGCCGTCCTCGAAACCGGCTATGACATCCTCTTCTTTTGGGTCGCCCGCATGATTCTCATGTCCGAGTACCTCTTGGGCGATATCCCCTTCAAGACCGTCTACCTCCATGGTCTCGTACGCGACGAACAGGGTCGCAAGATGAGCAAATCCCTAGGCAACATCATCGATCCGCTTGATGTCATCTCGGAATACGGTGCCGACGCTATGCGCCTTTCCCTCGTCATCGGCTCCACACCAGGGAATGATACCCGTCTCTCCAAAGAAAAAATTGTTTCCTACAGAAATTTCGTCAACAAACTCTGGAACATCGGGCGCTACATCACGACTGCGGCCGCTCCCGAAAACATACAGTGGTCAGGAACGAGTGACCAAGGAGCGAAAACTTCAGCTGATACTTGGATCCTGTCACGCCTCGCCACCGTAACCAACGAAGTGACCCATCACCTCGAAAGTTTCAATATTTCACTGGCAGCAGAAACACTGCGTGATTTCACCTGGAATGAATTTGCCGATTGGTACGTGGAAATCCATAAGATTGAAAAAAACGACGCTGTCTTGATTTCCGTATGGAACGGCCTCCTCAAACTCTGGCACCCATTCATGCCGTTTGTAACCGAGGCACTCTACCAGTCGCTCTATCCAAAAGAGAAACTTCCTCTCATGGTAACAACATGGCCCTCCCAGAGTTCTGCGAACACTGAGGCGGGCAGGCCAAAAGCTGACACATCATTTGAAGCCATCATCGACCTCATCCAAAAAATCCGTAACGTGCGCGCCGTGTACCACGTGGACCCAAGCGTCAAGCCCTGGATCACCATCGTCGGAGAAAAATCAGCCTGGGAACCATCTGTCCCACTCATCGAACGCTTGGCTCGCATCGAGGAGGTTGTCATTACCACGGACGCCACTCAACCCAAAGAAACCGCCCGCATCGGGAGTGCCGACACCTCTGTCTTTATTCATTTGAGCGGCTTTATTGATATCACCAAAGAACGCGCCCGTCTCACCACGGAAAAAGAATCCGCGGAGAAATACCTGCTCGGTATCAAGAAACGCCTCGATGATGTGAACTTCACCAGTAAAGCCCCAGCTCATATCCTCGAACAAAACCGCCAGAGCCTCACTGAAACAGAGAAAAAAATCGCAGAACTTCACAAATACCTCACTGACCTCACCCTGTAATATGCCTCCTCTCTTCACCGCCGCGATCTTTGGTCTTTTGGCTGCATTTTTGGCTGTCATTATTGAAATTGTCACTTCTATCAGCCCCTTGGCACTCCAGCTTGATAGTGCCAAATATATCGGACTCACTTCACAGTACTGGCTCACATGGAAAGGACTCCTACCACTTATTCTCCTTGCCACCATCGAGGAAAGTGCGCGATTTGTCTTTCTCCGTCAATTCATTCTTCGTTTTCGAGTGAGTGACGAACCGTTTAGTCTCAAAGAAAAAATACTGCTCGGTCTCGCTTTTGGAGTGGGTTTTTCTTCCTTGGAAGCCTTTCTCATTCTGAGTGGTGGGGAGTGGCGCTTGGTCGGCCCAGAGCTCTCCGGCATCATCATGCTCCATACGGCCATGAGCCTCATCTTTTCATTCCTCCTCTTGAAACATCCCGCCACTAAGCATTTTGTTACCCTCCTAGTCCTAGGACTCGCCATTGTCCTCCATACACTGTACAACCTCGGTATCCTCTTTTACTCCTAGAGTAATTCCTGAATCTACTAGAATTATCCTTCTTGCGCCAGGCCGAGAAATCCTCTATACTGCGTATGATTCTATGGTGAGAAAGAATACTTTCTTGCCCTACTAAGTAGGCTAAAATAAACTCCGTATGACCAAGGAAAAAAAATCGTTTTTTGAGCGCCTGACCGGAGCCAAAAACATCGAAGGTGGTACTTTCAATGAAGTTCCTGTGTACAATGAGGAAGAAGAAACCAGCGTCGTCATGCGTGAAGAACCAGTCTCATTTCCTGTCCGCGAAGAAGAATCTTGGGCCACTCCAGCCTATTCCCAAAACGACAACGAAAGCGCCGAGGGACAGCTCACGATCGACGTCTACCAGACTGAAAATGACATCGTGATCAAGTCCACCATCGCCGGTGTCAAACCAGAGGACTTGGATGTTTCGATTAACAACGACATGGTAACGGTCAAAGGTGAACGCAAGAATGAAGAGGAAGTTGAAAATGGCAACTACTACTACCAAGAATGCTACTGGGGTTCCTTTTCCCGCTCAGTCCTACTCCCAGTCGATGTCATTCCAGAAAAAGCTGATGCTTCACTCAAAAACGGCATCCTCACTATTCGTCTCCCCAAAGCAGATACTACCAAAACCAAAAAGATTCAAGTGCGCGGATTCTAATTCCTCTGAATACCCCATTGTAGAAGGTTTTGTTGCCGATTCTTTCGATGGAGTCGGCATTCTTTTTCCACCCAACCATACATGTCCTACTCTCACGCTTCATATCGTCTTTCGCTCTCCCTGGGCATCATGCTCGGTGTTTTTAGTATGTTTCTCCCCTCACAAAACACACTGGCTCAGACGATTCCCAATACACTCGAACTGAGCGCTCCTGACTATACCGAGACACTCTCGTCACAGGACCTCTCTTCGTGGTTTCACCTCGAGACACGGCTGGTACCCCAGGATACTCGCTCCGAGGCCACCGACACGCTCTATTGCCCCACACAGGCCACCTACTGTGATTTTTCTTTGTCACGCTATACCCGCAACCGTCTAGCTGTTGTTTTTGAAAGCGAGCCTGACCAAGAAAGTATCACCAATTTTGTCACGCTCCTTGCCTCACGCGTCAACCAAGAGCCAATGAACGCTCTGTTTGGTGTCTCAGATACAGGGAGTATCATCGTAGAAACTCCTGAAAAGGTTGGCCGGAAACTCAAAGAAACAGACAGCGTCGACCTGATTCTCCGTGCCCTCACGACCACTGATGGCAACTCCGTCAAAATTTCTCTTCCTACCGAAATAACCAAACCAAAGATTTCCGGCGATGATCGTGAACGTCTCGGTCTCCGAGAACTGATCGGCGAAGGAAAATCCAATTTCAAAGGCTCACCCAAGAACCGTGTCTTCAACATCAAACGTGCCCTCGAACAGTACGAAAATATCCTGATTGCTCCCGGCGAAGAATTTTCCTTTGTCGACTACCTCGGCGAAGTCGACGGAGAACACGGCTATCTCCCGGAATTGGTCATCAAGTACAACAAAACCGAACCGGAATTTGGTGGTGGTATTTGTCAGGTCTCGAGCACTGTCTTTCGCGCTGCCATCTATAGCGGTCTCAAGATCACCGAGCGCCGCAACCATGCCTATGCCGTCCAGTACTACAAACCTATCGGCATGGATGCTACTATCTATATCCCCAAGCCCGACCTCAAATTTACCAACAATACTCCCGGATACATCCTCATGCAATCAAAAGTCGATGGCTTTGATCTGACCTTTCGTTTCTTTGGCACCAAAGATGGACGCAGCGTCAAAGTGGATGGTCCACATGTCCTCGAACGTGGTGATGATGGCAGCATGAAAACCGTCTTTACCCAAGAGGTCAATACTACCGATGGCCAAAACTTCATTCGTGACAGCTTCTACAGCAACTACAAATCCCCCAGTCTCTTTCCGCATCCAGGAGAAGAACCTAACCTGACCACCAAACCCAAGGACTGGTCAGAAAAGCAATGGAAGGACTACAAGGCCATCCGCTCTTAGTGCGGGGTTGACAAAATGCTAAAATCGTGTATCATAGCAACTAGTACTTTTTGAGGTTTTTTGGACGTTTCCCGGCGCAGCAGAGAGGATAAGAATTCCTCGTATCTTCCCTGCTGCATGTCGGGAGGCCCGCAAGGGTATACTTCGTCCGATTGGAGGTTTCGGTACTCCCGAGGCTTTACAGTTGTATGAAGTTCCTGCTGCAGTACCACGGCCACTCTGTTCCTCAACCCCGCGCACCCAAGGAGGGAACCATGCGCCAACACGACCGCACCCAGGACGTCGGTAACCACATGGCCCAGCCGCCGCCGGCACTGACCATCGTCACCACCAAGCCCGCGGCGCAAGACAAGGCCATCGCCTAGTCCACCAACCTGGGACACGCGATGACCAAGAAGCCACCGCCCGTCGACGAGCACTCCACGCGTAACGGAGAAAGCTGCCGACACCGCCGAGGAAGTCTCTCCGAAAGCCAAGCCGCTCGATCGCGACCACTACAGTAGAAAGGTTGCAGAGCAGGCGAAAGCACAGGCAGACAACTCCTCTTGAGGCCCGGAGCGCAACGCGCTCTCCGGGTCCTCATCATTTATTGACTCCTTGCCCTCTTTTTGTTACAATCGCTCTGCGTTCACTTGCAACGTTTTTTGTTTTGAAATATGGGTGTATAGCTCAGTTGGTAGAGCAGTGGCCTCTTAAGCCAACGGTCGCAGGTTCGAATCCTGCTACACCCACCCTCAGAAATTTGGAGACGCCCTTGTAGCTCAATGGATAGAGCCGCGGACTTCTAAGCCGTTGATGTTGGTTCGATTCCAACCGAGGGCACATAAATAAAAAAGAGAAAAGACTTAGAGGGGTGGCCATCGTTCAATGGTAGGACAATGGTTTGTGGTACCATGAATCAGGGTTCGATTCCCTGTGGTCACCCCTGTGGGTCTTTTTTTGTTTGTCTAGAAAAGTTCGCCTGGCCAGGCTGAGCTGACACCGACAGTACCGTCTGAGCGAAAAACGACATATTGAGCGTCCAATTCGTCGGAAATGACGCTATATTGCTCCGGAGGAGCCAAAAACAGCGCCGAGGTCATACAATCAGCCCCAAAGGCGCTAGGAGCCAATCCAGCGCATCCTACGATTGCTTCAATGGGTTTTCTGGTGTGCGGATCGATAATATGGTGCCACTTCTGCCAACGCCGTCTGAAGCTGTCTGACACCGCCACAGCCTGTCGACTGAGGGTGACTATTCCAAAGGCTATCCCAGGCTTACCTGGCCATTCCAGGGCCACCCGGTAGGGACTGCCATCCCGCTTGGTCGTACCATACATGTCGCCGCCACCCTCTACCAGATAGTACCGATGGCTCTGCTGCTCCAAAATGCTCGACACCAAATCAATACAAAAGCCTTTGCCGATACCACCGAAATCAAACACGGTCGGTCCATCAATCGTAAGGCTGTGACCCTCAAGTGACCAGCGCGGCAACTGAAACGTTTCTACCTCCTGGTCAGCCTCCAGCCGATAGGTAGCATCATACCCGGCATGCTCCAATAGCCCTCCTACGGCAGGATCATACACTCCGTGAGTGAGACGACGGAGCATATCAGCTCGGGTCAATAGAAGCGCAAACTGTTCCGATATTTCATATGTTCCCGCCGATGCCTCACGAAAACGATTGACCTCGCTGTCCATACGAAAACGAGAAAAGCGACTCTCGAACAGGGCTACCCTATCAAGAATCGCTTTTTTTGACTCGTCAGAAAAAATTTCCTCATCAACACCGATACTCCACTTGGTACCGAGTGCTGAAAAAGTAAATGTTTCCATGGTTCTTCACTCGATACTTAGAGCTGGCCTTTCAATTGTGCCAACGAAGCGTTAAATGCTCCTGTAGTGAGAGATGATCCCCCGACCTTGTCGATAGCGGAGAGCTCGCTCAATTTCTTTCCCTTGATCGCTCCAGCCAAACCTTCCGAAAAAGCCAATTGACGGGTCTTGGAAACGGCATGGATAGCCAATATATCCACCATAGCATCGACTATAACTCCCTCACTGTTGACCATCAAGCTGAAACCAACTTCATCGTCTCCAGCTGGGTTCTTGTACGATGTCTTGGTGCTCACTTTCTTCTCTGCCACTTGCATGTCTGTCCCGCTCGTCTTTTTATCCCCCGATCCGCCCTTATCTGCCATAGGCTCGGTCTCGTCCATGGATTTCCAAATCACTACTCCTGCTGCCACTACCAGAATTCCCAAAAGTGCCATTATCTTGCTCATACCTGTGTTTATAAAAAATTACGTTTCTCTAGTGTACCATATGAACGTACCCTACCAAAATACAGCTTGACACCCTCCGAAAACCGCTCTTTTTTCTGGTATACTGGAGATGAACGTAATTTTTTAACATCATACTTATGATGTGTAATGTTGGTGGCTGCATGGCAAAGAGACATCTCCCCCGAGTGTTTCTTGCTCTACTCTTTATAGTCGGTGGCGCCGGGTTCCTCATGAACTTTACCCCCACTAGTCAGTACGTCGCTATGGGTCTCACTCCCTGGGGAATGGCCGGGATGGCCACACTGGCTACTGTTGTCGCTATTGTCCTCAAGCTCGGAGGCGGTCTCATGCTCCTCGTCAACAAGTGCACCTCGACAGCAGCCTGGATGCTCATTGCCTTTACCGTTGTAGCTACCCTCATGTTTCACATGGGCTGGTCTGGTGACGGTGGACAAATGCAGATGACCCAGTTCCTCAAGAACCTGGCTATCATCGGTGGACTGATGATGTTTGCTCACTGTCCTTGTGCCAAATGCAAAGAATCTTGCAAGAACGGCGACAGCTGTTGCAATCGAGAAACGACGCCAACAGCCTAGTTTCAAAAAACGAAAACACCCTTCACTCCGCAATCAGCGGACGAAGGGTGTTTTTTTGTGCGCTCGGAGGGAATCGGTCACAAATATTTTTCCTAACGGAAAAATTTCTCGACCCCGCCTCACGGTCCTCGCCTTGCCTACTGGCAAACTCGGACATCGTTCCGGCTTTCGATTTCCTCCCGCGAATGAAGCAGTTCATTCGCTAAGCTGCTCGCTCACTTTGTTCATTGTGCGCTCGGAGGGAATCGAACCCCCGACCCTCTGGTTCGAAGCCAGGTACTCTATCCACTGAGCTACGAGCGCGGGTACTTTCCAGTTATAGCCTACTTAAGGCTCTTAGTCAAAGAAAAAAGCCTTTGTGGATGAAACCACAGAGGCTTTGTGTTTCTAGTGCGATGCTTCTTCTGAAACAAACAGCTGGACGGTTTGCCAAAACAATATCACCGCAATGATGGCAGAAGCTACCAAATCAAGATATATCCAAACCCGATCGTGTGAGCCAGACATCACAACGGCATTGAGTACCACCAACACCGAAGATGTCATATCGCCGACCGTATGCCAAAAGTTGGCGGCGAGCATCTTTTGGCCAGAGTGCCCAGCATCATGATCATGGTGTTCGATCTTAAAGTAGCTGAGGAGCCCTAGTTGGTACACGTTGACCCCTAGGCCCATAAAAGCTACCCAAAGAAGGGTCTGAATCTCCCGTATGACGGGCACTGTACCGAGCCAGAGAAAGCCCATGATGTTGCCAACGATATTAGCAACAGCTACCAGTAGAAGTAAACCAAGGCCGTATTCACTGTAACGCCTTAGACGAACTTGCTTCTCTGGTAAAGCAAGCCGTCGCGACACCACAAAGGCATACGTACCAGCGATGCCGTAGCCCAAACCATCTGACAGCATATGCCAGGCATCGCTCCAGAGCGACAGACTATTCGTCCGTGCACTCGCCCAAAACTCGGCAACTGCCATCAGAAGCGCCGCCAAAAAAACTAAGGCGTACATTTCGAACCGACACCACTGGCAGACATGCTCGTTAGAGGAGAGCATTGGCCGATGCTTACACCAGGAAAAATGTCTTTGGCTACGCCAAAAACTACGAAAAAGAACCGACATTCCGCTCTCCCCGAGAGTTTCATTGTTCTGATACTGCTGGTTTCTTTGTATTTTGTCAAGAAAAAACCGCCTCCTTGGCGGTTTCATCCCATCGAATGAGGATTACTTTTCTACTACAGCCGAGTAAGTCTTTACGAACTCACTCGGGACACGCCACCACTCAGGACGAGTACGAGTCTCTCCTTCTTTCCAATACCCTGGCAATACTTCGTCCTGCCAAGGGCCGACATAGATAGCAAAATGGAGATGTGCCTCCCAAAAGCCATTTTCCGGAGTAAAGGCCTCGCCAATAAATCCCAAAGGTTCGCCACACTCTACTTTTTCCCCAATACGTTTAAAACTCGTCCCGAGATGCGCATAGAGCGAATAAAACACCTCTTTCGAACGAGGACGTTTGTGACGAATGATGACGATATGACCCCAATTCCCCTTTTCCTGCTCACCTGCATGGAGCGCTGCATATACCACTGTTCCGCGCCCAATAGATCGCACATCGGTACCAGCTGGCACGATACAGTCCTCTCCGAGATGCACTCCCCAAAACGTCCCCTTGTATTCCGCACGCTTGCCAAACGGAGCCCCGTTCACGATATATGGATCAAGTGGAAAGACAATTTTCGGTGTTGTTATATAGGCCATAGGATTTCTTTCAAATGCAGCTATTTCTTCTCATGGTCAAGTTTACGAACGATATCACGCATCAAGAGGACACTCGCCAAAAAAGCAACCGCTCCGAAAAAACGGAGCCCTTTTCCAAGAAAAACAAGCATCGGCTCCTGATGGGCAGCCGTCAGGCCGATAACATCAGCCAACAGCACACTCCCGGCCGCTAGCACAAAGAACTTATACGACCAGTCCAATTCCTTTTCTACTCGCCAGACAATACCGATAGCAAATATCAAGACGAGCAAAAATAGGCTAATCGTCACCATATCTAGCCCCAGAAACAAAACATCAGTATTCATAAGCGAAATGAAGAGAGATTATCTACGAATAAAGCCCGCTTTTTTCAGATCATACTCCGAAACCACTCTATCACTTCTCAGGTACAAAGCAAACTCCCGAATAAAGAGAAGCAACCAGACCAAAAATAACAAGAGGAAGACAAAAACAATCCAACCAATATTGCGAATGATATCAGCATACGAAATCGCTCCTCCGCTAGAAAGCTGAATGAGCGGCAACTCTTTTACGAACACCGGCAGTAATTGACTAACTCTCAGTTCATCAAAAAACAGTTCGATCCGCAGAAAATACTCTCCCGCTCGCACATACGGAGGTATCAACAAAGCCTCATGAATTTGCGCTCCTTCAAAAACAGTCGTCTCCCGAGTTTCAGAAAACAGTGTTTCATAGTTTTTATCCGTCAAACTATATCGGATAGGGATATTGATATGGGTATACTTTTCCAGCAAGCCTCGAATCTCAATCAGAATCTTGAGTTCACTCCCCTGAAAAACTGATTGCTCCTCACTGCCCAGCCTCAGAGTAAAGTTAACCGGACGCTTTGCCGATAGTTCCGCGGTATTCACACTGGGCGATCCCGAAGATGACACAGGAACATCCACGGACGGAGGTGTTCCCGTATCAGTATTACCATCGGAGCGAGCATCATCTTTTAAAATATCAAAACGAAGGGTTGCTGTAGCGTGACGATTCGTATCACTCGGGTCCGTCGCTGTCACCGTAAACGTCTGACGACCAGATCCTATACCATAAGGGGGCTTCCATTCCCAGTAGCCATTGGCATTGGCCGTAAACTGAACAAGGAGGTCACTTCCCATATTCACCAGCATGTTTGCGTTTGGCATGCTGGTTGTCCCGGTAAAGAGTGGGCGACGATTTCCTACTCGTGGCGTTCCATCATAACTATCTACACCCCTCCCGGCAAAAGAAACGATAGTCACAGCTGGAGGAGCTGCGGTAACATCACATCCGGTTGGCGTCGTTACCGATACTGGAACCGAAGTGGCAAAACCTGGACCCATCGGACCATTAGCTGTCACGATATACTCGTACGTCGTCGCTACCGTCACGTTAGTATCGCTATAGGCAGAATTGGTCAAACCTGTGACGAGTGACAAACTGTCCCGCTCAATATCATATGTATACGAGTTGACATCACTCACCCAGTCTAGGCTGATACTCAGTATCCCGGTCGTTTCATTGCACAGAGCCGTTCCTGTCACTACCGGCTGTGCCGGCACATCTAAAACAGTAGCTGTCACAGCGATTGTTTCATCTGCCAACACTCGAAACTTTTGCCGCATATCATAGGACAGCAATCCCGGATCAAGTGCCGCCAACACAAAATACACGCCCAAAAAAGTAGCGAGGATAAACGCGTGAATTTTTACAAATCTCCGCAGCCAAAGACGGGGAGAAGAAATGTTCTGCATGGTCTCATTATACCACGCAGAACATAGGATCAAGTCTACACTCCCAATTTGAGCACATCGATAACCTTGCCGTTGATCACAAAATCATCCTCCTCAGTCAAAAAAATCGGTTTATGTTTTTTATCAGATGACTCTGGCAACAGTACGATGTTTTTTCCGTCGACTGTGCGATACGTTTTGACTGTGGCCATACCATTGATCACGACCAATACGCGATCCCCATTGTTATAGTGCTTCCACGTAGAATCCACTAGGATAAAATCTCCACTCTGAATCGTTTTTCCATTGACCCGCGCCTTGTTCATGGATGTTCCGGATACCTGCACCGCAAACACATTGCGGCTATCGCGAACAATACGCTTGGATACTTTCAGGTATCCTTCGATATACTGATCAGCAAACATCGTCGCAGCGCCAGCATTGGCCATGCCGAACACTGGCACATCGAGAAATCCGTCTTTGGTCACGCCCTTTAAAATAATCCCCCGGTCCTCGGACGTTCGCTCAATAAAACCTTTGTCTTCCAATTCATTCAGATAGAGAAAAAAACTCCGTAAACTTTTCAATTTCAATCCTAACTTTCCAGAAACTTCTTGAATCTCCCTAATAGTTGGCATCGTGCCATTTTCTGAAAAAAATTGTTTGATAGCCTGGAGTACGATCTGTTGTTTTGGCGTTAGTATTTTCATAGGTTTTTACTTGTCCCGTTACATTGATTTTTTATGTAACTGGGATGTTTACATATATTACACTCTTAAGTATACATCATGGAAAAAGTGTGTCAACCCCGTTAGAAGCCGCCCTGCCGAAGGCACGGCTACGACCGCCTCGGGGCGATCTGCTTCTAACGGGGCACATCGATACACAAAAGAAAAACCGCCCTGGTGGGCGGTATCTCCTTCAAAAACCTAGTTTTTAATCTCGTATGTCAGCGTCACCTGCACTTTGGTCGTCTTGGTACCAGGTTCGATTGCCGGAGCAGCATTCATGGCCTTGGCGGACATCTCTATATCACCACCCATACCGTATCCATACATTGGAGGAGTCGTACTTTCATACAGAGTTACCAATTTCCCGAGACGAAAACCGGCAGCCTTGGCAGTGGCGGTAGCTTTTTTCTTGGCATCGGAGATAGCCTTCTCACGTGCCTCGTTTTTCGAGTCACTGTCGTCATCAACCACGAATCGTACTTCTGAAACACTATTGGCACCGTTTGCCACTACTCCCGAAAGCAAGTCTCCCAATTTTGCACTTTCACGCACTTTGACATCAAGCGTCTGTGTGAGTGAATAACCCGTGATACTCGGAGTCGGACAGCTGCCCGCGACACAGGGTGCATAACTGTACTGCGGAGCCAGGTTATACTGCGCTGTCTTTAGATCTTTTTTTTCTACTCCCTGCTCCTTCAAATAGGCCGTTACCTTGTTCATCTTCTCCGTATTAGTCTTTTGTACTTCTCCTACATTTTTTCCTCCATCGGTCGTCACAGTCACAGAAAATGTCGCCAAGTCCGGAGTGACATCGACATCACCTGTTCCCTCAACAGAAAACGTCCTCGTCGGATACGTCATACTAACAGAAATCTTGTACTGATACGACGCCATGATGGCCGCAACCGCTATCAACACAAAAGAAAGCGCTTTTACTCCTCGGGTCAAACCTTCTTGCATACATAAAAAACTTAAAACTTAGAATATCCATAGTATACCCTTTTTTTCTCCGCAAAACAAAATCGAGCCTCCACTGGCTCGATTCTTTCCTTTTTTCTCCTACAGACCGGCTTTCAAATCTTTCAGAGCGTCATTGAACGCCTCAGTAGTAAGCGAAGACGTCCCCACCTTATCGATATTCGACAAGTCAGCCAACTTTTTCCCCTTGAGAAGCACATTAACCTGGTCATTGAACTCTACTTTCTTGGCTGGAATTTCATTGGTCTCAGCATCCAAAGTAGCAATCTTCTGAATCATACCCTCGGCATCAAGCGTCACGACAAACCGCAAGTGATCGATCTTTTCACCAGGGACTTCATAGCTCACCGTGGCGCTCCGCTCACTCGTAGCCGATGGTTTTGCCATCCCCTCTGGTTTGACCATCACTTCGTTTCCACGTGATAACCACATCATATCCTCTGCGTACAGATAGTACACAAACACAGTCCCCACAATAACTGCGGCAATCATTGAGATGCCGAAATACTTCGCTCTGTTCATACAATTTTTATTTTAATTTTTTCCACCAGAATTATACCACGACTTCAACAGAAAAAAAAGTCAACAAAAAAACCCGCCCTTAGGCGGATTTTGTGTCTCATCAACACTATTGTACTCCGTAAGAAGCGCGTACTTAGTCAAACGCACCCGCCTTGATAAGAGCCTTTGAAGCGTGAGTAGAGAACACATCGAGAAACTCCAAATCCTCGGTGCTCATGTTGTGCTTTTTGTTGAAACCGAGAAAGATAAAGCCTCCCAGCGATGTTTCTTTGGCAAGCGGCAAAGTGATGAAGTATTCCAGTTTGCTCTCTATGGTCAAAAGAGCAGCTTCATATTTCTGTATCTCTCCGCTAATAATCTTCTTTTCCTTGAGGAGATACTTCAGAAGTCCGACCTTTTTAGAGGTAATAATCGTTATTTTTTCTTTCTGCTTTTCATCACAGCCCTTATAGGACAGCAGATTGAATTTTCCCCTCCCTCTGGCACCATAGAGGTATCCGATAGGAGCGCTCGAAATATTCATGGCAATATTGAGAATATGGTCGATAATTGCCTTGCGGTTCTTTTTTGTTGCTGGAAACTCCTCGAGCTCCAAAAGGAGTGAGATCTTCCTATTGATAGTCCCAAGATGTTTATACGAGTCACTCAACTGAGCCTCTATTCTCTTGCGGGTCTCATCACGCTCTTTCTCCTGTTGATCCGTTCCTGCGTTCAATCCACCGACATCCCGTACAAAAACAAACACCAACCCATCTGAATGGTCGGCGTAATTGGTACTCAGCTCTACCTCGAGCAATTTACCGTTCTTCTTCTGTTGTTGCGCGAGAAAGCGGCTCTTCCCCATCTTCTTTACATTTTTGAGCTCCTTGACGACATCATTGGGCGTATTTGCCCCCATGACATCTGCTACATTCATTTTCAATAATTCTCGACGACTATACCCGATAAGCTTACAGTAGACGTCATTTACTTCCAAAAAGTTACCTTTCATATCTACCATCCAGAATCCGTCCATCGAATCACGTACAATAGCCTGATAAACTTCAGCAGTCTTATCGATCAAATCATCCTTGCGGTTTTTGGTAATTTTTTTCATGTACTTCGGGTTATGACTCAGTACCTCTCTCAAATCTCAATGCTGCCATTACACTTAAGATTTCAGAGTGACACTTACTCTCCCCTTCTTGTCTAGAATAATTATACCATGCCTTTTAAAAAAACGCAAAACCCACCTTTTGGCGGATTCTCTGTCCCTCTTCAGGAGGGCTGGCCTACACCCACTTGATTCCCTCAATCTCGTGTCTTCACGAGGACAAGCCGGGGCTGTCCATCCCCATAGTAGTCTTCCTCTCTTGATTCCACCTGAAATCCCAGTGACAGATACAACTCAAGCGCTGCACTATTTTCAGGATGAGTCACGAGATCAATCCTTTTGTTGGGTTCAAGCTCTTTCAACACACGTACCATTGCTTCACGACCGAACCCCCGCCTCTTATACGCCGGGTCTATGACCAGGTCACTCAAATACGCATGACCTTCTGATTTGATTTCGTATGAAATACTCCCCACAACGACTCCATCCTTTTCAATGAGATAGGTCACGTTATTCTGCAATTCATTTCTTTGGTCCTCCGGATCGGTCATGACAGAGTACGTCTGTAAACCAATCATTTTTTTCTTCAACGCCAAAAGGGTATCAACATCTTCGAGAGTGGCCAGCTTCAAAGTGATTAGCAAATTTTCCTTTTTTCCTTTTTCCAATGGCTCTGGTTGTGGAAATACCGGTTCTTTCATAGTGATTGTACTGATTTTTTGAAATCTTCGAAGTTCATGAAGAAGTGAGCGTCGATGCCGGCTTCTTTAGCAGTAGCGACATTTTCTTCTTCATCGTCCCAAAAAACAACCATACCCGGGTCCGGATTTCCCAGACTCGTTAAAACTTTCTCCCAAAAAAGATTGTCTTTCTTTCGGGCGCCCAGATCACAAGAAAAAAATGAACTATCAAAACTCTGTTTCAACCCCAAGTCATTCCACAGATAGCGGGCCCGATATTTTTCCTGATCTGTTGTCAGGTAACACTGTATTCCCTTTTCCTGAGCATTGCTTACAAGCGCCATAACTTCATTACTAGGTAGGTTCCCATCTTCAAACCAATATTGAAGCAAGGCGTCGACACCTTTTTGCCACTGCCAATCAGACAAGTACTTCACCAGCGTTTCTTTCAAATCCTTGGTTCCGAGTTGACACTCGCGAAACTCATTTTTAAAAAATGGCATAATCTTCTCCGCCGGAACACCAAAATCTTCCGCATACCGCACACTAAAATACTTTCCGCCAGGAAATACCACTCCATCTGCATCAAGTAGAAGTATCTTTTTCATAACATTATCATTCATTAACTTTCCCTCAGTCTGGCAAATATGTAGCAGAAAGTCAAAAGAAAAAGGCTCGCCCTATAGCATAGTGGCAAGCCCGTCACGCATCATCCAAGGCCTCGATTGCTCGAAGAATTTCATCTTGCCATGGAACAGGGAGGAACCCCTTGATCCAGACTTGCACCCTACCTATTTGGACAAACGCCCCGACAACATCATCCTTATCGCCGTCCTGATAGCCAAACCCGGGGCACTCGAGAACTGTCATCTGGTAGCCTTCGGCCCGCTCGAGCATCTCTTCCAGAGTGACTGGCTCAAGTTTCATCGGCGGATCCTCCTGATACTCGTCATCAGGCCAAAGTCCGCTCCTGTCGTATTCCTTCAGATCTTCAAGTGGGAAATGAAGGATTTCCGGACGCCCGCAGTGAGCACAGTTGAAACGGAACATGGTCGTCTCCATAACCTTGAGTTGAACATCGATTTCCTCAAAAGAAACCACCAAAGAACTTCCATAGAGTATCGCAAAAATGGGACTGGAAGTCAACAAAAAACCCGCCTTGTGAGCTGGTTCCGTGTCCCTCCACAGGCGGGTAAACTTTATCCTGGGATAGCGCGCGTAGAACCATTGACAAAACACGAAAAAGGTATATAATAACTATATTAGTGGCTTCGGCCTCCGAGGACTCACCTGCAAAGGTGGGTCCGATTTTTTTAGAAACAATTCTTTAGTCGCTTGAGCACTTCAGTAAAGCTCTCTTCTGAAATAACACCCACTTTTCGTAAAACACGTTTAGAGCTCCACAATCGCAACTGGGAAAGATTGGCATATGAAATTCCTTTGGAATGCTTAACCCTCACGATGTAAGGATTTTCTTTTGCTTTAGAAGTAAGCGGGATGCCCCAAAACATCAGTCCATTGAATTTCTTTACTAGGAGTACGGGTCGTTCAAAATCATCATGCTTGCCATCGATTTCAACACCAATATTTACTCCGATAGCGCACCACCATACTTCACGCTCATGAAGAAAAAGGTCTCGATCTACTAATTTAGTATCTGCCTGTTTCTTCTTCTCATTCCACCGATCGAAGTCCTTTATATACTCGTTCATATTTTTATATGTTTACTATAATTACATATATAATAATACTAGAGAAAATTTCTGTCAAAACAAAAAACCCGCCTTGTGAGCGGGTTCCGTGTCTTACGCAACTACCAGAGGAAATTCCTTTATCCTGGGATAGCGCGCGTAGAGCCTGATTAATACTCTGTAGAATCCCTTCGCAGGAGATTGTTCAGTAAAGAACGCTCTACGTCGTATGCTGTATCAAAACAATAATCAAAACCTTTTGCGGTTAGTTCTATACGAAGTTCTCTAAGATAAATATGTTTCACTACTAAGTCTGCTCTCGTCGAAACGTCGGCAGATAAAACGTAATGAGCGACCATATTGGTTAAGAATTTGATACTAGGTATCAACTCTTGAACGTCCATCGTCCGATTGACGATGGTTGTTTGTACACCATTA
>CAZPXK010000019.1:0-19418 GCA_964590035.1 uncultured Bdellovibrionales bacterium | reverse complement strand
GTAAAAAGATTGCTACGCTCAAAGAAAAACATCAGGAAGAATCATCGCTTCGTACTAAAGTTGTCACTCCAGAGCATATCCTCCAGACCGTCGCCCACATGACAGGTATCCCCCTCGACAAACTTTCTCCGGAACATCCCAACGAAAAACTCGCTCACCTACACGAGGCCTTTACCAAACGCCTCATCGGGCAGGAAGAAGCTGCTATCACCCTCGAAGAAACGCTCGCCCGCTCCGTGAGCAACATCGGTGACCCGGAGCGGCCTCTCGGATCTTTTCTCTTTCTCGGTCCTACCGGCGTCGGCAAGACCTATATCGCCAAATTACTCGCCGAAGAGTTTTTTGGCAGTAAAAAAGCCCTGGTTCGACTCAATATGAGCGAATTCATGGAACGCCATAGCGTTGCCCAGATACTCGGAGCCCCAGCCGGCTATGTCGGCCATGGCGAGGGTGGCAAACTGACCGAAACTATCCGTCGCAAGCCCTACAGCGTCGTCCTCTTCGATGAAATTGAAAAAGCGCACCCCGATGTCTGGAATATCCTTCTCCAAATTCTCGATGAAGGCACCCTGACTGATGCCGAGGGACGGAGCGTGAGTTTCAAGAACACCCTCATCATCCTCACGTCGAATATCGGCACCACCGCTTTCACGCAAAGTGCCAAGATCGGGTTCGAGAAGCACCTGGATGAAAAGAGCATGAATGAACGCTTTGAAACCATCAAACGCAATGTCCTCCAAGAGCTCAAAAAAGAAATGCGCCCGGAACTTCTCGCCCGCCTCGACCAGGTAGTGGTCTTCAAGCCGCTCACCGAGGAAGCGATGGAGCACATCGTACAGCTCGAACTTGAAGAACTAGCTCAACGACTGAAGGCCAAAGACTTCCTTCTGACCTTCAACAAGGCAGTCGTACATCATATCGCCAAAAAAAGTTTTGCTCCGGAGCAGGGCGCCCGCCTCATCCGAAAAAACATCCAGGACTTGGTTGAAAAACCCCTGGCCAGAAAAATTCTCTCGCCGCTCAAGAAAAAAGCTATCCGCCTCTCGCTAAAAGGAAACACACTGGTGTGTTCCTAAAGTAACGTTTCAATCTCATGGCACTGCTTCGAGAAGCGTTCACTACTCTCCTTGATACGCTCTTCCCTCTTTCTTGCTTGGGCTGCCACCAGAAAAACCAGTGGCTGTGCGACACATGCCTCGGCGCCATTCCCCTTCGGACAGAGCAGTACTGTCCCGCCTGTTTGGTACGTATCACACCCTCCGGACAGATCTGTCCATCCTGTCGCGATACCGCCTCTCCGGCACTTGATGGCATTTTTGTCGCTTCTCACTACCGAACCTCCATACTGCCACACGCTATCCATACCTGGAAATATCGCTTCATACCCGATATGGCTGTTTCTCTGGCCCAACTCCTCACAAGCGCCCTTGAAAAAAGCACCCTCCCGCTGCCGAACAGTATTTTGCCCGTACCACTCCATTCCCGTCGCCTCCGTTTTCGTGGCTTCAACCAGTCCGAACTGCTAGCCCAGGCGTTATCCCAGTCACTCACACCCGGTCTCGAACTGCCTGTTCAGAGTGATACGCTTCTTCGTACCCGCTATACCAAACCCCAGATGAAAACCGATTCACGCGAAGAACGCCTGCTCAATCTCAAGAATGCTTTTACGGTCGCCCGAGGAAGAGAGGCTCTCATCAGAGAAAAATATATCTGGCTGGTCGATGACGTGGCCACCACCGGTACCACTCTCGAAGAATGTGCCCGCGTCCTCAAAGCACACGGCGCCAAGGGTGTTTTTGGCGTTGTACTCGCTCGGTAAAAAAAGAATTACGTAACTCATTACGTAATTCTTTAAAAAACCAATTTTGAAAAGCGGCTAGAAGAAATACAATACAGTAGCGGCAATCATGTAGCACGCCAGTGATCCACTGGCCATGATAGCCAGCTTCTTACACATCCACTTCTTTGGCGTTCCACCAAACATAACGGCACTAGCCTGTGTCGGTAGTACAAAACCGAGCCACATAAATCCGGCTGCTCCAAAAGCATGCCATTCAGATGACAAACCGGCCAATAAAAGCGCCAAAACCACCGTGGTCAATAACGTACCAGCAAATTGTAGTACGAGCTGCGGCGTCATACTTTTTTGAGTTCTTTCTTGTTCTTCGTGCGAAAGTTTATCATACCCATGTATAACACCCCAAGTCTTACCAAAAATCGGCATATACCACACCCAACCAAACATAAACTGGAGCACCGTCGCCACTGCTATCGCCACGTAATTCAATTCCATACGAAAAATATTAATTATTTAGAATCTCCATTGAATTTCACTCTGTGATCTATACAGGTAGTCAAACTCTCCTAGTGTATGATATTTTTTGAGTAAATGTTTATAATAATTATTCCGATTATTATAAATATAATCCCTAAAATCGTCGGGTAATTTAGTGTTTGTTTATACCAAATAAAACCTATGAGAGATATCAATGCTATACCTACACCAGACCATATTGCATAAGCAACTCCTACTGGAATATTTTTCAGCGTTAAGGAAAGGAAAAAGAAAGCTACACTGTATCCGACCACAACGACAAGAGAAGGGAGGAAATTTCTAAAGCTATCTGCAGCTTTTAATGCAGATGTAGCTGTAACCTCTGCAACTATTGCAATAAACAAAAATATCCAATTCATAGTTCAAACGCTTTATTCACTTCTTTACCGCCACACCCTGGTAAGAAAACATAAGCGGTCGTCCTTCCTCCGGAAGCATCTCGATGCTTTCAATGATGAGTCCGGAATCAGCAACATAATCGTCTATTTTCCTGTCGAGATGGCAGTTACCCGTAAAGTGTCGACTCACTTGAGTAAACAACTTTTGTACGGCAGAATTTATTCTCTTGGGTGACTGTCCATGTTCGATAAAATAAAATCTGCCATCGGGTTTGAGCACGCGCTTCATTTCATGGAGCGCTTTTGGTAGGTCAGGAATACTGCACAAGGACCACGTTGAAACGACGGTATCAATAGAATTATCCTCTAGCGGGATTGTTTCAGCCGAGCTTTGAAGGTACTCCACTGGAAACGAAGCAGCTGCAATACGATCCTTGGCATAGACAAAAAGTTCCGAAGACGGATCAAGCGCATAGAGTTTCCTCACGTCTTTATAAAATGGAAGATTGTATCCTGACCCAAATCCAATTTCTAATACCGTCCCACTTGCTTGCCTCGCTACCTCCGAGCGCGTCTCGTTAAATTCTACTGGTCGCATGCCTCGATCCAACAATCTGGGGAGTATGTATTTGTTATAAAGTGTAAACATGGGGTATAAATAATATTTTGATGAGCCACTCAATCCGATACTCAGTGCGAGCCACTCGCATTTAGAGCTTGAGTCAATCGTCTTTTCCCAAGTATCATTGCCGTAGCGACCGCATAGTTAATCAAAACCACATACACAGGAAAAGCAAGAAGGATATAATCGAGCGATCCTACTGCAAAAGCAGCAAAAATACCCGCCGTACCAGAAAGTACCCATGTAGAAAGTGTTTCACTTTCCGGATCTCTGTAGGCCTTGAGGACCGTTAGCAACCCTCCTATAGCATCGATAGCGATCGCTATAAGTAGCGCAAAAGCCGCTTCATTCGTGTAGAACCACAATATGAGTCCCATACCAGCTGCTACAAGGGCAATAATATCTCTCCGCACGAAACCACCCACTCCAAAACGAATCGAGAGAAGAAAAATGACGATTACTCCAACCGTCTGAACTCCCACGAGCCACAAAGAATCAGTGGCTCCTTTGGCCGCCTGAGAAAAGAAAGCAATACCGCTCAGTACTGACCAAATAAACCAAGTAGCCCGCTCAGGCTTTGTTTTCAGCCTAAAAATGTCCCGCAGATACGGTAAGTAAGTAACAACACTCAATACTCCAGAAATTAGACCTAGTGTCTGTAACATATAATCTTGAGAAATGCCTAAAATATCATCCTAATTCTATAACTTTAAATCCTTTGCCAGATACAATAATGTGATCAATGAGAATAATCCCCAATATATCTCCAGCATCAACCAAGCGCTTCGTGATTGTAATGTCTTCGTCTGAGGGATCCAAGCTTCCAGACGGATGATTATGAGCTAAGACAACTCCTGCCGCTGATAATTGCAAAGCAAATTCAAAAACATCTCTTGGGTGCAAAATAGAAGTATCAAGTGTACCAACCGAAATAATTCGTCTTTCAATTAATTTTTGTTGCGTATCAAGATAAAAGGCCACTATATGCTCTTTTTTCGATGCACGAAAATCTGCGCATAAATTCCATATATCTCTCACTGATAACAATTCAACATCGCTATCATTTCTAAAACGATCCACCAACGAAATAACGGCAAGTATTTGAATTGCTTTTGTTTTTCCTAATCCCCGAATCTTTCGCAAATCTTCCAACGTTACATTATTTGCTAATTTTTGCGTTATAAGTTTTTCTATTTTTCGAGCAAGCTCAAGCACATTGCAACCTTTAATTCCTGAGCCAAGGACAATCGCTATCAATTCAAAATTTCTTAGACGTTTTGCACCATATTTCTCCATTTTTTCTCTAGGAAATTCTGTTTTCTTTAGTTCGGTAAGCTTCATGATGAAGTTTAATATACACTAATAACCATGACTATTACTTAGGCGGTTTTATCATTTATTTTTCGCAAATAGATAGACCTTTATTTTTTAGAGAAATCACGACTAAGACTATTACGAGTTTGGTTCTTCATAACCAGACTGAAAAACTTCTGAAGGAAGTTCAGCACCAATACAATCGACTACGTCTTTATCTATAAGTTCTTTCCACTGCTTAATCCTGTCTTCATCAATAGAAAGGGCTTGCCAATAAAATTTCAACAATACTTCGTCTATCTCATTAATTCGGCTGGCGATTTTTGGTGCGTAATCATGAAGCTGGGAAAGCAACTGTGACACGTTTCTTTTCTCCCTCGCAACCAAAACTTCTTGTTGACCTCCTGCGCTAAAAGCATCACGCAAACTGGTGGAGACTGCTCCAAATTCAGTAATCATGTACGTGGCTGCTCGTTCGTAATTAGCACGGAGTCTAAAAAGTTCAGGGAACAGAATCATGCAATCAACTTTGAATCTTTCTTTTTTCTCTGGTTCTAAGGTTCGAAATTGTTTAATAACCGGAGAAGGTGATTCTGATTCTTCATCAATCCACCACAAACCTTCGCCATCTTTTAGTTGTTCTCTGTAATATGACTTTATTTTCTGTATAGTATCTCCGTTTGTTCGTAACTCATCATAAGAAACGCCCATTTTATCGAATATGGATTTTCCTTTCGGTAAATCCATATTGATTCTATATCTTGGTGAATGAGTAACGCTTATTTCTGGCAAACACTCTTGGTACAGCCTATAGCGAACGTCAGGTTCTCCGCCTAATTTCCCAAACATAATAAAAATTCTTTCAACTTCTTCTATTCGTGAAGTCTCCAAGACACTATTTCCAGTTGATGTCCAATGATCTTTGACTGTTATCTTTACTTCAACTCCAAAATATCCGTTAGCGACAATATCAGGAAAAGCAAGTACCCCTGTCTGTTTAATTGTTCCTTCAAATTCCGTGCCAACAGATGCTTCTTGCATCTTCTCGCAAACGAGACCTTCAAAATCAAGTGCTGAAATACCATTATTTCCCCTCAAACTTGACACTAAAAAAGTTTTGGACTTTTCCAAAAGTTCAATGAACCTTTCTTCGTGAGCATTTTCCTTTTCTGCGTAAATCATACTATTTCAAGTTCTTATCGAGAAACGACCGAATCGACTTCGCAATATGCCACGCTAGAACTGGGGGCACGGCATTCCCGATCTGTTTATACGCCTGTGATGTGGATGGTAAAAATTCCATATTATCAGGAAAGGATTGAATCCTTGCAGCCTCACGAGCTGAAAGTCTCCGTTTGCCGTTCCAATGATATTCAATATTACCGTGGTGTTCAGTTCGCATTGTAGGTCCTGGTTTCTTGGAATCAATTACTCCATTGCCTTGCCCTTTATTTTTCTTTGCTTTTGACCAGTAATGATTAGGGAAACTACCTTCTTTAATCTTTTCCAAATCACCAAGCGCCTCTTTTACTGAAACATGCTTGTTTTTATGGGTTGGTTTTGGATAATCGCTATCCTCAAACTTAGGAAGTTCCTCTTTGCGAGTCCCAATGATAATTACTCGTTCACGCATTTGTGGTACGCCATAGTCAGCTGCGAGAAGTAACTTATGATTTACGTGGTACCCAAGTTTTGCAAAATCATCCTTAATGATATCAATCGCCGTGCCGTTATCTATTGTAAGAAGACCTTTTACGTTTTCGGCTACAAACAACGCTGGCTGTGTTCTACGAATGACCTCGGCCATACTGCGATAAAGAAGCCCTTTTGCAGTATTGAAACCTCTACGCTTTCCAGCATGACTAAACTCTTGGCATGGAAAACCACCGAGAACAATATCAACCTTTTTTGGTAGCGGGGCATCAAACATCGAATTGTGTTTGCTGTTCAAAATATCAACAATACTTCCGCAAACGATATCGTGTTTAAAAAATTTTTTAAAAGTTTTACATGCTGGTTCATCTATATCATTAGCCCAATCTATAGAAAACGGTTGTTTCTGGTATTTCTTCCCATTTGATTCAAAACCTCCGATAAAACCAAGATCGAGACCGCCACAACCAGCAAAAAGCGAAACAATCTTAAATTTTTTTTTAGTGTTATTTGCCATAAAATTATCTCAAAAATTGATCCACAGTCATCCTAAGCATTTTGACAATCTTATCATTTGTGCCAATTGTAACGATTCGTTTTTCATTCTTAATATTACTTATATAAACTCGGCCTAATTCCGATGCCCAGCATATTTTTGCACAGTAGATTTCATCATATTCTATGAAAAACTATCGATATTGTTATTATATCATTCTCTTGTAGCGTTTTCTTATTGTATGGCTAATTTACAAATAAACATCCGCCTACCTGCCGTTACCAGAGAAGGAGAGATCCAGTCAGAGATAATACTTTCGCCGATGCGCCAGAATTTCCACGACCCTGACTCAAGGTTTCGCATACTTGCGAAACATCACTCTCGTCAAGTCTGAGTTCAGAGTCGATGACCGTCTTTCTCATCTTCTTACTCTCCACCAACTGGCGGATTCACTGCGGAGAGGGAGAGATTCGAACTCTCGGACCAGTTTAACCCGGTCAACTTCTTAGCAGGAAGCTCCTTTAAGCCGCTCAGGCACCTCTCCTTTTTTACCTTATCTAAGCCATTTTGTATCGTTTCCAGTGTTTCGGATTGCTTGTCCCAATCACTCGAAAGTACTCTTCGACATCTTTTCTTGCCTCAATCCGTATATCCCACTTGTTCTGCATGATTCGGTGCTTGATTCCAAGACTCAGAAGAATATTACTGACCGACTGTATGAGTGGGTACGATCGACTCGTAAAGCCTACTTTTTTATAGCAATATTTCTTACCCTTTGAAAAGTACTGATGAATTATAGTACAGCCATCAGTATCAATCAAACCCCGTACACAAGCGACAGCATACGCCTTGTTTCTCTTTACCCACTGAGGGATATCCACTTGTTGTCTCACTTTATTCCCCCTTTCCAATTCTGTAACTTCCACCAGATAGTTTATCAACTCCGTTCTTGAAACAACAATTCGCACGGCAAGAGACTCTTTATGAGCATAAAGCGCCACCGGAACATCAAAAAGCTTTTCGATGAGCTTTTGAACGAACTGCAGATATTCTTTGTCGGTCACGCTGTTGAGCGTCACCGTAAACTGATGTTCGCTTATGCCTCCATCACCCAGCATAATTCCGACAAACTCGGCGAGCTCCACTGAAAACGCTTGCTTATTAAATGGGAGGGGTCCGGTAATTTTCAATGGTTTGAATTTTCCCTCCCTTTCCCACCACTCCCTCCATTTCTTTTTTCGATACGCTTCATCGCCACCAACTTTGCCATACTTCTCAACGATAGCTCGCCCTCCAGCGGAAGCACCTTTTGTTGTGTACCAGTAAGGATCTTTGATAGTAACCTCTGGAATTTTTATCTTTCTTCTTTGACAGATTTGCTCAACCGCAAGAAGCGTCATGGAGTTTTTTTCGTGTCTCCAGAGAGCGAGCGTATGAGCGCTGATCTGACACAAGTCGGCTAACATCCCCCACGTACACCCTAAATTCTTTTTCGATTGTAAAAGAAACTCCGCTTGCCTTCCTGTCGGAAAAAATACTCTCTTAGATTTCAGTTGTTCAGCCATGTATCCATTATATCACAGGGCATGAAAAACTCAATCTAAGAGTTCTTCAGCCTATCAATTTTCGAGAGGAAAATCAAGGCTTAATCCTGCTCTTTTCTTTTCCCGAAAAAAGACTATACTCCCAATAGACTCATTAAAGAAAACCTATGATCTTGCAAATCGCCAATATCGTTGCCGGTTTCGTGCTTGCCCTCCCGGGTCTCAAGAATTGGGGTGGCAAAGAATCGCTCGAAAAAATAGAAGCAAACGTCCAGTCGATGAAGGAAAATATCGGTGTCATCACCCTGGTGCTCAGCATCATCGGTCTCGTTGATCGCATGAACCTTATCTCTTTCTATATCCCAAACCTTGGCGCCAGCTACCCACAGGCTATCCCCGCCATCCTCACCGGCGCCCTCTTGGCCCTGCCCAAACTCGAACGTTTTCCTGCCGTCGCTAACCAAGTAAAAAAGCTCCTCCCCTATACATTCGGTCTCGGACTCCTGAGCGTGGCTGTCGGTCTCGGGTCACTCCTCTTTGGCTGCATCATACCGCTCTTCTGTCGTGTCCCCTTCTAAGTAACTCTGCCAGCACCAAAAACTCGCTGCGCCTAGGCCAAGCCCGATAACCACCTTTTCTTTTCTCGAAAAAAGAGGCTATACTGACAAGAGTAAATGGTAAGCACGCCAGATATGTCACGTATCGCACCAAGAATCGAACAGAACATCAGCGGCAACATTGATGGTGATGCTCATACTAACTCCCGGATTCTCCCTCTCACCGAACAGGGTATTACCTATACGCTTTCTCACATCCTACGAGAAGATCCAGAACAAAATGCTATCGTTGGTCAGGACCTGTTTGTCACCGCCACCGATGAAACAAGCGCAGCGCTCTGGCGCACCAAATATTTTTCGAAAGAATTCGAACCCGGCCTTGAAACGGATATCCAAGAAATCTATCCCGTTGATTTTTTCATCGATGGAGAAATCCTCGTAATCAAACACGAGTACTACGACGATGCATCGGGTATTTTTACCATTACCAAAAAAGATGGTCGTGTCACGAGCGGACTATGAAACGCTGTGCCTGGGCCAAGCCCGACAACCAAGCATATATCAAATACCATGATACCGAATGGGGTGTCCCTGTCCATGATGACCGCGTCTTGTTTGAATTTGTCATCCTCGAAAGCGCTCAGGCCGGACTCTCTTGGGAAACTATCCTCAAAAAACGTGCTGCCTATCGCGAAGCCTTTGCTCAGTTTGATCCGAAAAAAGTGGCTCGTTTTACGACACATGACGTGGAGCGGCTCATGAAAAACGCAGGCATCGTACGGAACCGCCTCAAGATTACTTCAACTATCACCGGAGCCCAGATTTTTCTCGCTCTTCAAAAAGAATACGGTTCATTTGCTGGCTATGCCTGGCAATTCGCAGGAGGTATTCCCAAAAAGAACCTCAACGGCTCTCTCCGGAACATCCCCGCTGTCACCCCAGAAGCAGAAGCTTTTTCCAAGGACATGAAAAAGCGCGGATTTAAGTTTTTTGGTCCAACCATTGCCTATGCTTTCATGCAGGCCGTCGGTATGTTCAATGATCACACCGCCAACTGTTTCCGCTATGGAGAAATTGAGGATAACATCTCAAAGAAAAAACCGGCGCAAGGATAGCGATCCTTGGCCGATACGACACACTCCTACATCTGAGGAGCTAGATGAGTTGGTCTCACTCTCGCCCAACCAAACTTCTCGAGCGCGCAGATATACGCCCAGCCAATATCAAACTCGCCAGACTTTACCGAAAATCGAGCTGAAATCGGGTGCCAATGATGGTTGTTGTGCAACTCCTCGCCGCCGATGATGAAGCCCCAAGGAATGATGTTAGTCGACGCATCAGGCGACTCGAAATTCCGATAGCCCCAGTAGTGCCCTACGCCATTGATGACACCCGCGGCCATGAAGGGAATCCACATCATCTGTACCGCCCACACCGTAGCCCCGATAGCCCCAAAGAGTACCAGGTTGATGATGAGCATGAGGCCGACCCCTTGCCATAAGTACCGCGTGTAGAGATTGCGTTCGATCCAATCATCTGGCGTCAAATGGCTGAACCGGTGAATTTCAAGCACTACCCTACCGCGTTCCATCACTTCCGTATTCCACATATCACGAACCGCCTTACGATACAGGTCGGCACCCTCCCAAAGCACCGTCCCAATACCGTGTATCACCGGACTGTGCGGATCATCCACGGTCTCGCATTTGGCGTGGTGCTTGCGATGGATGGCCACCCACTCTTTGGTCACCATACCGGTAGTCAACCAAAGCCACAGGCGGAAGAAATGTGATGGCAACCATCCGAGTTCCAGCGCTCGGTGCGCCTGACACCGGTGCAAAAAGATCGTGACCGCTGCGATGGTGATATGTGTTACCACCAGCGTATAGATTACGATCATCCACCAAGGTGGATTCCAAACGCCTTGAGCCAGCCACATAACAACAGCGTCACGCATGGCCACAAAAAAGTCAAACATGGCATTTCTCCCAGTTGGAAGTTGAAAAAGAGCTGCCTCGAGTGTATCAAAAAAGATAAAACAAAAACACCCCAAGAAAATCAAGGGGTGTTTTTGAGGTTTATCGGAATATTGCCGAAGCAATACCGCCGACAAGACTACCAACGGCTGCCGCCTTGGTTCTGATCGCGGTACCCACCACCGTTGTTTCCACCGGTGCGAGGTGCGCGCTCTTCCAAAGGACGAGCTTCGTTGACAGTAAGCGTGCGACCGTCAAGTTCCTTGCCATTCCACAGCTCGATAGCCTTTTGGGCCTCGTCATCTGTACTCATCTCGACGAATGCGAAACCGCGTGAGCGGCCTGTCATCTTGTCGATGATGATCTTGGCAGAAACGACGTTACCAGCCTGGGCGAAAGCATCGCGCAGACCATCCTCGGTTGTACCGTAGGAAACGCCACCAACATACAATTTGGTTGCCATATCGAATCTACTGACTGAATTACCGTGTAAGTGGACCTTTCCCTGCGAGCTTGCGCTCTTTTTCTGGCTCTACTTCACGGAATTCAAGTTTGGCAACCGAATGTCTCGTCTCAGTGTCTTCCAGAGAGAAAACTTACAACACTCCAAATCTAGCATTTTTCACCCAAAATTGCAAGAGCTAGACAGCCGTGAATAACTCCTTAATTATTCCCAGATGTTGAGCCAGACACCGGCGTAGTGCACGACGACGTAGAGGAAAAAAAGATAGCCGAGGACGCCGGCAATCAACGTTGAGAGAATGATGTTCACGATACGATTGCGCTCGCGTTTGGCCTGATCGAGTGTACATACCCCCTGCCTTCGCAAATAGAAGACTATACTCCCCGCTAGGAGTAAGAGACCAAAGAGACGAAACACCCACTTGTACTGTCCATAAAGGACATCGGTGAGAGAAGTTGCAAACGTCACCGTGCTGACCCCTAAAAGCACCAAAATAATTGGCGACAGACAGCACATCGATGCAAACAATACCGGGAGCGATGCTACTTTGAATATTTCTTTCAGTTTCATAGAAAATTATTATACCCCATCAGCGAGTAAAGACTTCAAGAGACTCGGCAAATGAATACTGGCCACCCCAATTACTCGATCCGCTCCGCCATAGTACACGATGAGTTTGTTTTTGCGCACGGTCAAACCACAGGGAAAGACGACGTTTGGTACCACACCCACTCGCTCATATTCCTCCTCCGGACTGAAAATCGGATGACGACTGCGGCCGAGCACTCGCTCGGGATGTTCCAGGTCGAGCAAAAACGCTCCCACCCGATAGTGTCCGTCATACTCTGACACTCCATGGTAGAGTACCAGCCAGCCCTTACTCGTCTTGAGCGGCACGGTATTGATACCGATCTTGCGACTGTCCCACATACCCCGGCGCGGAAAGATAAACGGCTGATGCGTCAGAAACTTGGTCTGCCCATCAAAGAGCAAATCATCCAAGAAGTTGATATCGATAGCCGGCTGAATCCGATGGAGCATGACATACTTGCCACCGATTTTTTCCGGAAACAAACAAGCGTCTTTGTCGTCGATATTGGGTGGCGAAATGATCACGGGCGGACTGAATCGTTCAAATTTTCCTGCAGCAAAATCTTCGGCCGACAGTGTCGTGAACGCTACCCGTGGTGGCGAAGCGGCATCCACTGCCGTATAGAGCATGTAGTAGGTATCACCAAAGCGTGTCAGGCGCGGATCTTCACACCCGGAATTTCCCGGCGACTGCTTTTGTTCAAAGGGTGCGCGCGGTACATAGATCGGATCAGGTAGGCGTTTGGAAATCCGCAGTCCATCGCGACTCTCGGCATAGCCGATGACCGATGTATCATCTTCTCCCATAGCCCGATACAATATACATACCTTGCCATCTACTTCGATAGCGGCCGGATTGAATACAGCCTTGGCTTCCCAGGGATGCTCCGGCACGGGTTTCAGTATGGGATTGCTCCGATAGCGCTTCATCATGGGTCGCTCTTTTTTGGTCCGCTTCATTTCCCGAAGCAACGCCTTGAGACTGCCCGTCGCCAGACAGGTCGTGGTATCAGCCGCTCCGTAGTAGAGGAATATGGTATCACCACGCAACACCGCCCCAGTCGGAAACACGATATCTTTCACTTTGCCATAGCGTTCATACTCTTCCTCAGGTACGAGAAGTGGCACATCGGTACGGGCGATCACCTTCCTTGGGTTTTCCAAATCAAGCAGCAGTGCTTCGACCGTAAAAACCGGATTGGGTGAATGGTACTTTTGGATATACGAATAAAAAAGTAACCAGCCTGCCTTGGTTTTCACGGGCTGTGTGCCGATTTCTACATGATCATCGTCCGAACGATTGAGGTGGAGGCCGTGCTTGTCGAGCTCACCATACCACTTTTCCCAACGCTTGGTATCCCACATTTCTTCTTCTGTATCGAAAGAGGCGAGAGCGATAGTCGAAGGTGGCCGATCGGTGTTGGCCGAGAGGATAGCCCACAGTTTACCCTTGATACGCTCCGGAAACAGCGCCATGGCCTTGGCATTGAACGGTGTTATATGGTGTTTTTCGATGCGCTTGAAATCACGGGTGATAGCCAAGCCGACAGAGATGCCCTCCGCTCGAAAAGGAAATTCTGAAAGAGCCGTGTAGAACAGATAGTATTTGCCATCACACTTGGTAATGCGTGGGTCTTCACAGCCATAGCGTTCCCAGGGAAGCTCCGGTTCAACAAAGGGCCGGTGGCGCTTGAAATGAATACCATCAGTGCTGTCTGCTTGTCCGATTGAAGAGAGCGAGAGCCACGGCCCATCTTCATGCAAAAGAGGCAGCGACTGCGCCCGATAAAACATTCTTGTCTTTCCTTTTTCACGGATAGCCGAACCATTAAAGGCACCTTCCAATTCCCAGGGCAGATCACTCTCAGGAATAATTACCGGATTTTCGAACGAGCGTTTGAAAAAAGTCATAGACTGTGTATTAAGGATTCATTTTTTTCAATACTGGCGCTTCTTCCTTGAGGAGGGACTGGAGAAATGTTTCTGCGTCCGCCACAGCTACTGCCGAGGTACAGTCTGCCGCTCCATAGTACACAAACAACCGACCATCTTTGATAACTGCGCCGCACACATAGATGACGCCCTTCTTGTGGCCACCATTTTCATACTCTGTTTCCGGCTCAAGTACCGGTTCGAGCGACCGACGCAAGACGTTTTCCGGATGTTCGAGATCGAGCAGCATGACACCTACTTTGTACTTACCCGGGTCGCGCATATCCATGCCATGATAAAACACCAGCCATCCATGTGGCGTCCACAGTGGCGGCGCCCCGGCCCCACGAACGATATTGTCCCAGGCTCGCAGACGGGTCGCCTCGACATAACCACCACCACCGTGCGATGACAGACTTTCAATAAACTTCCCATCCCCGAGAGATTTTGGATCATCGATATACTCGATACGGATCTTGGGACTAATACCATGGAGCACGGCGTACTTGCCTCCAATTTTTTTTGGAAACAAAACCCAATTTTTTTGAATCTGTCCTGGGCGGGAAATAAGTTTTGGGCGGGAAAAACGAAAACGTTTAGCCAAAAAATCCTTTTTGGTGGTATAAGAGAGTGCCACGCCGGGCGGATGAACCCCGTCAAACGACACATAGATGAGATAGACCGTCCCATCGATTTCTACCAAGCGCGGATCCTCGCAACCACCGGTCCCACCACCGGAAACATTGGTGTAGCCCTCATCTCCATACTTTCCGCGACCAGCCTGCGACGGCACAAAGACCGGCTCGCTATGTCGTTCATCAATATGAATACCATCCGTACTAGCCGCATACCCCAAAACAGACAGGCCATCATACCCCTGGGCTCGGTACAACAAATGAATCCGATTATCGAGAACAAGAGCAGCAGGATTAAACGTGGCAAAAGCTTCCCACGAATGGCGAGCAATAGGTTTCAATACCGGATTGGAAGCAGGACGATCCAAAACGATAACGGCTCCTTTTTTTCGAGGAGGTAAAACAAAATCATGACGCACTCCCCTTCCGACCGTTTCCCAGTATCGAGCAATCGGGAAATATTCCACTTCCTTGCGTGGTCCCTGAACATACAGATAAAAATACCTCCCGATACTGACTCCACCGAGGAGCACCGTGTCCGATGAACTGCGACCCGACATTTCAAACAGGGCTTCTTCACTCCGCCAGAGAACCACCTTGGGTCGATCACGATCAAACACGACAGCACCAACCGTCAATCTACCAAGAGCATTTTTGGCTGCGTAAACCAAAAGAATACCCTGAGGCACCATCATCGCCACCAGTGGTGATAAATCCGTAGCATCAAAGTGTTTTCTCCTCGCTTCCACCACATCACCAAAATCCCGAAAATCATCCAGGTCATCAGTAGAGCGCCCCTGAAAAATAGCACGGCTATTGCGCGATGAAAAAGCGATATACTTACTTTTCTTCCCGGCATGTGCCGGCACTTTGACCACCACCGTCGGACCACGAAAGAGACCCGGGGTGGCCAGTACCTGCCACGAACTCATTCCCTTGAGAGCCGCAAACGACACTTCCCTTTTGTTTCCGACAAAAGAGAGGATGGGCTTGGTACCGACCGTACTGGCTCGAAGAAAGGGAGACTCACTCAATGCTATTTTTTTTCCATCTGCATCAAAAAAAGAAACAGCTGTAGCGGTTTTCTGAAACACCTTACCGCTTGTGCTTTCAACAGAAAAAACACTCGGCAGTGTTGAACGCACCGGCCGCCAAAAAAGACAAGGTTTCCCTTTCTTTTCAAAAACGACAAGACCCTGATAAGCACGTGAAGATGACATCTTTTTGTTTTTTCTTTCCTCATTGTACCACAAAAGCAAGCCGTCAGCAGCAAAAAACTAATGCTCGCTCACTATTCCTCGTCTGGGATGAACTTGAGAGCATCGCCATTGATACAGTAGCGAAGTCCCGTCGGAGCTGGACCGTCCTTGAAAACATGTCCGAGATGACCACCATCTTTAGAAAGTACCTCCGTGCGTTTTGAGAGAAGCGTATTGTCCTCGGCTGTCTCGATAGCATCAGGACTAATCGGCTTGGTGAAGCTTGGCCAGCCAGTGCCAGAATCAAATTTGTCTTCAGAACGAAAAACCGGTTGGTTATTATCGGCCGACACATACGTCCCTTTGCGCTTTTCTGTATAGAGCGGACTCGAAAAAGGCGGCTCAGTACCCTTGTCACGCAAAATCTTGGCTTGTTCCGGAGTCATCTCCACGCAGCCACTTATACCACAGCTCTCACCCTCTGTAACAGCATTTTTTTCTTCCATACGTGTTTGGATATAAAAATAAGCAATCACCCCCAAAGTCGCCAAGGGAACAGTGACCAAAAGCATTGTGCGTGAAGAAATGTTGTAAAGCATATGATGTCAGAGAAATGAGAACTTCTGAACCGAGAATCTTTCCGGGAACGTTGGAAGTTCAGCTTCACTACATACGAAGTATACACCCCTTTTTAGGTCCTCACCCCACGACCGGAGTAGAACAAGTACCAGACCGTTACTAAAAGAACAGCACAGAGAATCGTAAGGATACCATACGCGATACCGATACTGACATCGGTTGCTCCAATCAAACCATAACGGAAACCATTGATCATGTAGAGAAGTGGGTTCCAGAGGGAAATCTTCTGCCACACTTCAGGCAACATCGACAGTGAGTAGAAGGTACCAGCCAGATAGGTCAGCGGCGTCAGGATAAACGTCGGGAAGATCGAGATACTATCAAAATTCTTGGCAAAAATAGCATTGATGAGACCGGCCAAAGAAAAAGCCACTGCAGTGAGGAATGCAAACGCAATCACGTGGATGGGACTATGTATAGCAAGCGGCGTGAAGAACAACGATATAACGAGGAGGATTGCTCCCGTCACCAGTCCCCGCAAGACTCCGCCAGTCACATAGCCCAAGATCATGACCCAGTACGGTGTCGGTGACACCTGGATTTCTTCGAGTGAGCGCTGGAACTTGGCCATATAGTACCCAAAGGCCGAGTGCATGAACGACTGCGTGATAACCGACATCATGATAACGCCCGGGATAATAAATTCCATGTAGCTCATCCCATTGATCGGCGCCACCTGAGCACCGATAAACTTCCCGAACACGAGAAAGTAGAGCACGGTCGTCACGGCTGGCGGCAAGAGCGCCTGGACCCACACCCGAAACATACGCAAGAATTCTTTGCGTACAATCGTCATATAAGCCGCCCACATCTGTTTTCCATTCATCCCGTTAGAAGTTATTCATTAAATAATCCGTATTCTAGTACGCCCCGCTACTTCTAACGGGATTCATATACTTAGGCCTTATTGATTTTCTGGAGGAAAAACTCTTCCAGACGATTTGATTTGTTGCGCATGCTCCGCACCCTGATATCCAGGCGATTGAGCGCATTGATAGCATCGTTGATTGATTCTCCCTGATTGACCGTCATTTCGATAGTATCTTGGTCGATTTTCTTGACTCCAAACTGGGCGACGAGAGCTTCTGTTTTTTCTGGCAATGGTGTTTCGAGGTCAAAGATAAAGGTCTCTTTGTCCATCTTCCCCAACAGCTCTTTCACGGATCCCTGCTCTACCACCTCGCCCTTGTTTATGATGGCCATATTGTTACAGAGCTGCTCAGCCTCCTCAAGATAGTGCGTGGTCAAGATGATAGTCGTACCATTCTGATTCAGCTCACGAAGAAAATCCCACATCTCACGCCGAATCTCGATATCGACGCCCGCAGTCGGTTCATCGAGGATCAACACTTTTGGATCATGAACCAATCCACGCGCGATCATGAGCCGACGCTTCATACCACCCGAAAGTGTCATCGATTTTTCGTTTCGTTTCTCATACAGCCCGAGTTGCTTGAGCAACTTTTCTGCTTTCGGAAGCGCTTCTTTCCGTGGAATACCATAGTACCCTGCCTGATCGAGTGCGATATCAATCACTTTCTCAAAAATACCAAAATTAAATTCCTGTGGCACGATACCGACATGCATCTTGGCCTTCTGATAGTCATCATCGATCGACATCCCTTCGATCCATACTTCCCCACTGGTTTTGTTTACCAATCCACAAATGACATTGATGGTTGTACTTTTCCCGGCACCATTGGGGCCAAGCAACGCAAAAAAATCACCGGCAGGCACCGTCAAATTCACGCCCTTGAGCGCCTCGACACCATTGCCATAGATCTTTTTCAAATTCTTTATTTCAAGTGCATTCGCCATATTATTTCTTTTCATCATGAAACTCCACCGCTCCCATGTAGTCAGTCTTGCCGATATTCATCCCGTTGTGCCGTAAAATAGAATAAGCAGTCGTCAAATGGAAATAGAAATTAGCTAAACCAAGCGTGTTCACATACTCTAGTCCGGAAAGTACTTTACCAGGAAAAAAATATACAGGGATATCGCGTTCTTCACTCCCCTCGAACTGCTCCGGCCTGAGTGTATCCAGGAAAACAATTGTCTTGTCGATACGAGCTTCCAGTTCTTTCAGTGTCACTTCGTTATCTTCCATCTTGGGCAACTCAACTCCAGCCAAACGCCCCGCTGTCCCCTTGGCGTTGTCACAAGCAATCTGTACTTGTTTCACGAGTGAAAACTGATCCGGTGCCAAATACGCTCCCAAAAGCGCCTTGTCCTCAATTTTTTTCTCCGCAACAAAAGCTTCTGCTTTGACCAAAATCGCCCGAAGTGCCAAAAGCGAACGCTTGAATTCCGGCACCGTTATAGCATACATAGATAGCTGTGCCATATGTTTGAAAAGTCATTAAGTTATTAGACCTGAGTTGTAAGCGAGTGTTTAGTAGTATACAAGAAACACATTGCACAGGCAATCCTCCATCAATCATCAATTACTTCAGATATTTCTCGAGTATCAGCGCCAAGCGTTCGGCTATTTTTTCATAGCCGCGATCATTGGGATGAATAGCATCACTCATCAGATCTGGGTGAGCAAAGACACCAGACAACACATCAGAGATATAGACCGAGCCAGTACGCTCGGCCACATCCTCGTATGCCTCGTCCGCACCACCACCAACGATGCCGCTCCGCACGCCCACCACTACCGTGACCGCTCCTTGTGCCTGAAATGCCGTGACGATCTTCTCTAAATTCTGAAATGTTTCGTCGCGCGGAATCTTCTTCAAAAAGTCATTACCACCGAGCACCACGATGGCCACTTTCGGATTGGCCAGCAAAGCCTCATCCAGACGTACCAAGCCATCACGCGTGGTATCACCACTCACGCCATAGTTCACAATGTTGACACCGAGCTTTTTTCCCAATTGTTCCGGAAGCGTATTGCCAGACGTCGCACCTACTCCTTCTACCAAACTGTCCCCAAACATAATAACTGGCCCACTCATGTCCGACGGATAGTTTTTGATCTCCTCATCACCAGAAAAATACCAAAAAATCACTCCACTAATAATAAGGAGTATGCTCACCACTAAAAGGAGATCTCTTTTCATGGCGGAAGCGGTGAGATTCGAACTCACGATACCCTTTCGGGTACGACAGTTTTCAA
>CAZPXK010000018.1:0-19498 GCA_964590035.1 uncultured Bdellovibrionales bacterium | reverse complement strand
TGAGTGCCTCAGCGCGTCGACGAGCCTCTTCTGCTCGTTCCAAATCAATCTCATCAGCACGCTCCGCCGTATCAGCCAAAATCGACAGCGTATTATCATGAAATTCCACAAAACCACCCGATGTCGCCAGACTTGTTTCTTCGCCACCCGCTTCCGTGCGCAGTATGATTTCTCCGGCCTGAATCGCCCCAATATACGGGACGTGATTGGGAAGCAGGGTTACTTCACCACCCAAAACTGGCAGGGTCGCTTGGTAAACGTCCTGCTCAATAACCTTTTTTTCGGGGGTAACAACCTTTAGTTTAATCATACGTTTGAGAATATTTCAGCTGGTCAAGGAATCATCAAGCGAACAGCTGAACACAACCTTAGGCCGCCTTTCGCCCATCAGCTATCACTTCTTCAATCGAGCCCTTCATGTAGAATGACGACTCGGCGATATCATCGAGCTCACCCGAGAGAATTTTTTCAAATCCCGCAATCGTGTCTTCCAGTTTGACGTATTTCCCGGGGGCTCCAGTAAACTGTTCTGCCACGAAAAACGGCTGCGACAGATACTTCTGAATCTTGCGAGCACGAGCCACGGTTTGCTTGTCTTCATCTGAGAGTTCCTCCATACCAAGGATGGCAATGATATCCTGCAAATCCTTGTAGCGCTGCAAGATGCGCTGGACACCACGAGCCACGGTATAGTGACGTTCTCCCACGATCTGCGGATCGAGAATCGTCGAGCTCGAATCAAGCGGATCAACCGCCGGATAAATACCGATTTCAGTGAGCGCACGATTGAGCACGACCGTCGAATCGAGGTGAGCAAACGTCGTCGCTGGAGCCGGGTCAGTAAGATCATCAGCCGGCACATACACCGCCTGTACCGAAGTAATCGATCCACTTTTGGTAGAAGTAATTCTTTCCTGAAGTCCACCCATTTCTTCTGCGAGCGTCGGCTGGTATCCTACCGCGCTCGGAATACGACCGAGCAATGCCGATACCTCGGAGCCGGCCTGTGTGAAACGGAAAATATTGTCGATAAAGAGAAGTACATCCTTGCCTTCATCATCACGAAAAGACTCGGCCATGGTGAGGGCGGTCAGTGCCACGCGCTGCCGCGATCCCGGCGGTTCGTTCATCTGACCGAACACCAGTGCCGTCTTGTCGAGTACACCGGACTCTTTCATTTCGTAGTAGAGATCGTTTCCCTCGCGAGTACGCTCACCCACACCGGCAAACACCGAGTAACCACCGTGTTCCTGTGCGATATTGCGGATCAGTTCCTGGATCACCACCGTCTTCCCCACACCAGCACCACCGAACAGTCCGACCTTGCCACCCTTCACAAAGGGACAGATCAGGTCGATAGACTTGATACCTGTTTCAAAAACTTCTGCTTTGGTTGATTGTTCATCAAAGGCCGGGGCACTGCGGTGAATACTCCGCAACTGCTCAGCAGCAAAAGCCGGCTTGCCATCGATCGGTTCACCCAATACGTTGAACATTCTCCCGAGTACCTGCGCTCCCACTGGCACTTCGATGGGTGATCCTGTCGCCACGACCTCCATGCCACGACGTACACCATCGGTTGTTCCCATAGCCACCGCGCGCACCCGGCCACCGCCCAAGTGCTGGTGAACTTCAACAACGAGTCGAACACCGTTCACTGTCAGTTCCAAAGCATCATAGATATTTGGGAGCTTCACTTCCTCTTTACCTGAGGCAGAAAATTCCACGTCCACTACCGGCCCGATAACTTGAATGATTTTTCCTGTGTTGTTACTCATAGCATTGTTCCTTAAAATATCCTGTCTCGTATAAAAAATTATTTCTGTACTGCCGCCATACCAGCCGACAGCTCGGCGATCTCCTGCGTAATCTTGCCCTGACGAAGCTGGTTGTAAGCAAGGGTCAGATCAAACACCATGTCTTTCGCAGCATCAGTGGCATTGCGCATCGCCATCATCCGAGCCGACTCCTGTGACGCATTGCTCTCGAGCACGGCATGGTACAATTCCATCTCCAAAAGCCGCGGGATCATCTGCCACAATACTTTCTTCGGCGATGGTTCGATCAAATATTCCGCTTGGCTCGCTTCCGAAGCATCCTTCCCCAGAGACATTTCATTCATGGCTTTCTTGGTATCCTTGAGGGCTACCGGAAGGAGAGCGCGCACTTTCACTTCTTGCGACAGCATAGAAATATAGTCGGTATAGATCATCACGACGCGATCAACGCGACCGGCTTCAAACTCATCGATAATGAGACGGGCGATAGAACGCATCCCCTCGGCCGTGGGCGTAGCGAGCACATCAGGAAATGAAGCGATAATCTCTCTCCCTGTACGTCGTACCGCATTCTCTCCTTTTTTGCCGAGCGTGATAAAAACTTTTTCCCGTCCCTCATCTTCCTTGATTGTCTGACGAAGCTTCTTCACAATCTGAGCATTGAAAGCCCCACACAGACCACGATTGCTCGTAATGACCACATACAGTTCCTTCTTGACCGGACGCCCCGTCAACAGTGCATGACTCTCATCACCAATGGCCCGTTTCAGTTGTTCCAAGAGCGCGATAGCACTCTCGGCATACGGACGAATAGCGAGCACCGAGGCCACTGCCTTGCGCATTTTGACAGCCGAAATCATCTCCATGGCTCGGGTAATTTTTCCCGTCCCCTTCACCCCTTTGATGCGTCGTTTAATGTCGCGTGCGCTTGCCATAACAAATGAATTTACACAAAAGCCTGCTTGAATGTGTTGATATGTTTCTTCAGCATTTCTTCCACTTGCTCAGTCAGAGCACGTTCTTTCAAAATTGCCGCACCGACTTCTTTGCCTTCGTTATCGAGGTACACGAGAAACTCTCGTTCAAACCGGCTGATGGATTCCACAGCGATATCATCGACATGTCCACGAGTCAGCGCATAGAGCACGGCCACTTCTTTCTCCACCGGAAGCGGAGCGTACTGTGGCTGCTTGAGCATTTCCACTGCCCGCCGACCACGTTCGATCAAAGAGCGAGTCTTTTCATCAAGGTCAGATCCGAATTGCGAAAAAGCTTCCAACTCACGAAACTGTGCCAGGTCGAGACGAAGCGTCCCAGACACCTGCTTCATGGCCTTGATTTGCGCGGCCGATCCCACACGCGACACCGAGAGACCGACGTTCAGTGCCGGGCGGATGCCCTTGTAAAACAAATCTGATTCCAAATAAATCTGACCGTCCGTGATCGAGATGACGTTCGTAGGGATATAGGCCGACACGTCACCTGCCTGCGTTTCAATAATAGGAAGCGCCGTGAGTGATCCGCCACCATTGTCTTTGTTCAGTTTGGCACTGCGCTCCAAGAGACGCGAGTGGACGTAGAACACATCACCCGGGTAGGCTTCGCGTCCCGGTGGCCGACGAAGGATGAGAGAAATCTGTCGATATGCGACTGCGTGCTTGGACAGGTCATCATAAATAACCAGTACGTCCTTGCCCTGATCCATAAAGTATTCACCGAGCGCACAGCCGGCATACGGGGCGATAAACGACAGTGCTGATGGATCGGACGCACCCGCGACGACCACAGTGGTATATTCCAGAGCGCCACCCTTGGTCAATTCAGCCACGATACGCGCCACCTTTGATTCTTTTTGACCAATGGCCACATAGATACAGATGACTCCCTGACCCTTTTGATTGAGAATCGTGTCGATAGCAATAGCAGTCTTGCCTGTCTGGCGATCACCGATGATGAGCTCGCGCTGACCACGGCCAATCGGAATAAGGGCATCGATTGCCTTGATACCGGTCTGGAGTGGCTGATTCACTGACTGACGAGTGATAACACCAGGCGCAATTTTTTCTACGGGATAATATGCTTTGGCCTCGATAGCACCCTTGCCATCAATCGGCACACCAAGCGGTGAAAGTACGCGCCCGATCACTCCTTCACCAACCGGTACAGACAAAATTTTTCCCGTACTCTTGGCTGTCGATCCCTCACCGAGCGTCCCGGTTTCATCGAGGAGCATAATACCCGCTTCACCTTCTTCCAGGTTGAGCGCCACACCGATAGCACCATTTTCAAACTCAACCATTTCACCCGCCATGACCTCGGACAGTCCGGCGACACGCGCCACACCGTCACCGATCTCAAGCACGGTACCCACTGCCTCCGCTTTCGGTTCATGGTGAAAATCCGAGATGTGTTTCTTGAGTTCTTCAATCAGTGGATTGCTCATAATGGGGCAGCGGTTAGCGATTAGGTCTTAGACGTTAGAAAAAACTTTCTTGAGAGAGGCTAATTTGGAAGCAAGTGTGGCATCATAGAGCACCTCATCTGTTTCCAATCGCACCCCACCAATAACGCGTTCGTCTGTTTCGTATTCAAATTGCAGGGTTCGCTTGAGAAAGACAGCTCCTGCCAAACGCTCTATCGTTCCTCTCGTATCGGGCGACACTGGATGTGCCGTGACAGCCTTCACTCGCAGTATCCCCTCTCGTTTCTCTCTATTGCGCTCCATCTGCGCCACTACGAACGGTGCGATCCCGAGTTCACCACGACGTTTCAACAGTCCAAAAAAATTCTGAGCAATGCTTGCTACATCAGATGAAGGATCATCCCTGAGCTCTTCGAGAGCCTGCGCATATTGTGTGACCGTCAAACGCATACGTTATTTCGCTATGTTCTCCAAAATCTTTTTGTCTGTCGTGCTGTCAACTTTTTCACGAAGCATTTTTTCTACTGACAACAGAACCAATGAACCGATCTCTTCTTTGGCCCCAGCCAGTGCCTTGTCTTTTTCCTCACGAATCTTTTCTGTAGCTTCTTCCAAAAGACGCTTGACCTTGGCCTCTGTTTCGAGAGATCGTTCGGCATCACGCTTTTTGGCTGACTCCTCCGCTCGAGCAATGATAGACTTAGCTTCGGTATGAGCCGCCACCAGCACCTCTTTTTCCTTGACCTCCATCTCCGCCAGCTTGGCCTGCGCTGCTTCGGCATCCTTCAGTCCTTTTTCGATACGAACCGTGCGCTTCTCAAGAAAATCAAGCATGGGCTGATAGGCATAGCGCCGCAGCACCCACAGAAGCACCACAAAGTTCACCGCCTGCGCGAGCAAGAGCTTCCAATCAACACCCAATTTTGCTAAAACTTCCATAAGCAATCAGCGAATAACAATCAACAAACAACGTAACGCCAAAAAAATACGCCCAAGAAAATACTAGGCGAAAAGGATCATGAGAGCGATAACGAGAGCATAAATAGCTACTGCTTCCGTCACGGCAATCGCGAGAATCATCGTTGTCTGCACCTTGCTCTGTGCTTCCGGATTGCGACCGATAGCTTCGAGCGCCTTTGAGGCGAGAATACCGAGACCAATGCCAGGGCCAACAGCACCGAGACCCATAGCCAGAGCGGCACCAATAAGCTTCGCTGATTCGACTTCCATACGTTTACTGTTATGTATTACTTAATTCCACTTTTGAGACTGACCTATTCTACAGCCAAAACACACTTTTGTCCACTTTCTCTAATGTTCCGGTTCTAGCGTCGCCATCTTGAGAAACACCAGCGTCAACATGGCAAACACCACCGCCTGAATAAACCCGACGAACACCTCGAGAAACATAAACGGCAGTGGCAGAAAATAGGGTACCAAGTGGAGCATGACGGTGAGCAGGACCTCTCCGGCAAAAACGTTTCCAAAGAGACGAAAGGTAAAGGAAATGATTTTACCAAGCTCCGACACCAACTCGAGAATGCCTACAGCTGTCCCGATGCCATACGGCTTGTGAAACGGACTGATAAAAAACTTCTTGCCGTACTTGACGATACCGAGTGCCGCGATACCAGTGAACTGCACGGTAAACACGGTGATGAGCGAAAGCGCCAGGGTAAAGTTGAGATCGGCCGACGTACTGCGGAGAAACGGGATGATTGTATGGTGCCCATTGTGCTCTCCATAGACTCCGACGGTACCCAGTCCTGGGAGTAGCCCCGCCCAGTTCGAAAGCAAGACAAACAAAAAGATGGTAGCAATAAGTGGAAAAAACTGTCGTGCCTGCTTCTTATCCTGTGTCACGCTCTCAACCAAATCCAGCAGTGCTTCAAAAATAATCTCAACCACATTTTGTAAACCACGAGGCACCAGCGTGCGACTCTTGGTCACGCGTGTCACAAAAAAGATAATGAGCGCACTCACCAACACACCAATGAGCAAGGCATTGGTGACAGGGAGAGACCCCAGACTAAACAGTTTTTCCGCCGCGATTGAAATTTCCACCCCGTTAGAAGTAGGACTCGGTCCTACTATGTTACATTCATTAAAATTTTTGAGTCAAATCTCACTTGATACAGTTAGCCTTGATTGATATTTCCGTGACCGCGACTTCTAACGGGGTCCATTTTTTACAACAAAAAAGGCGCATTGAAGCGCCTCTATTGTATCAGTGAAACCCCGAAAGGTCAAACCTTTCTTTTTTAATGCAGTATCACTTTGGCTACTTGGTCATATGCTGCGCGCATTTTCCTGGCATTCTCCATCCTCTTTCCAAGTTCGGTCTTCAATTCAGCTGATACCCTTGAAGCTTCCACGAGCTTCTGTTGAGACGATACGTCGCCCTGCCATCCAATTCGATCAGTTTCTGCTTGAGCATAACGTTCCTCTGCTTCATCTACTCTCCTTTCGGCGTCATCAAGTAATTCTTTGGCTCGTAAAATAGCATCAGCAGTTTTCTCGGCACCAACCCGCGTATCTGCAAAATGTTCCTGAGAAGACTTCAAGGAAGCCTGTCGAGCTGCTTCAAATGCCCAATCTTTAGCGTCCCCTTTTGGTAAAGGTTCTAGACTCAAATCATCTGTAAGAACTGTTTCGGAAGGTTTTATTGCGGGCGTACCTTTTACCAAGGCGTCAAATGCACCCATATCTGAATCGGAAACCTCCGGAAGTTCCGAATCAATATAAAGACTTGTATTGGCAGCTAGTTCCGACCCATGAAAACGTGAAGCTTCCCGGCCCTCTACCTCGCGCAAAACCTGTTGTACTACCGGGTCAACGTCAGTAGGAACGACCTTCTTTTTCTTTGAATCTCGCGCTGCAGATGATTCGAAGCCAAACCCAAACATAGAGTTATATTATTTGAAACATTAACCACCCTATAGACTAATGAACTATAGGTGCACCATATACAGTATTATACTGAGCCTCTAATTTCTTTAACTCATCCCCATCTTGAGTATTTTTTTTGACGGCTTCTGCCAAATAACCTTCGTATTCTCGAAGTGCTTTGATACGCTCACCGTTCAATCTGGCATCACCAACTTCATCAGTAGCAATCTTATTTCGTAGATCCTCTACTTGTGCAAGAAAAGCCTTTTGTTCTTTGCCTGATACATCAACACTCTCCCATAACTGAGCGATTTTTGATTCCATTTCTTGTTTTGCAACAGCTTTTTCCTGTTCCAAGGTCATCTTAGAATCCTCTGCTCCATTTTCACTTTGACTCTGAGAATCAAGAATACCCTGAGTCCATTGGTTTTCTGCACTTCGTCCTGTAGCTTGTTTATTTCTCTCAGTACTTATCCCCATTGTGTCAAAAGCCATAATTATGCTGTTTATATAAATAAAAAATCGCCTATTTTCTTTCATTATACACCTTTTTAAGCCAAAAGTCAATGAGATTCATCCCCTGGTTTCCCGTCCTTTTTGTCACCTTGTTTCGCCAATTGTTTCATCTGATATCCCGCTCGTTCCTGCAGTTTTCCCGAAATCATTATTGCCAATGCCTTCCGCGCTGCCTTATCGGTAGCGGCAGTTCTTCTTTCAAGTAAGTCCGCAAGCTCTCGGTTCAAGTCTTCGATTCTTTGTTCAAGAGTTTTCTCGGGAATCTTTGGTATCTCGTTCATACAATGAAGTTATACTAAATTTTTGTAAAAACTTTCTTGAAGTTTTCTTCAGTGGCTTGGGTAACCCCTGCTTCTGACACACTGTGAAGTGCTGCGATTTTCGCCGCTACTTCGGTCACAAAGGCTGGTTCATTGCGCTCGCCACGATGGGACTGCGGCGTGAGAAACGGACAATCCGTCTCGGTAAAGATCCGCTCAAGCGGAATGAGTTTGACCGTTTCGGTCAGATCATCCTTGGTTCCTGCCACTGACTTTTTCACCGGATAGGTGATGTTGCCAGTGAAAGAAAAGTAGACATTGGGCAGTGACATAAATTTCTGCGTCACTTCCATATCACCCATATAACAATGCAAAATAACAGCTTGTAGCTTATTAGCTTCGTTAGCTTCACTAGCTTTACTAAGAATTTCAAAAAGGTCTTCATATGAATCCTGAGTCCCCAGAGAAGGGCGACAGTGAAGAATGAGCGGGAGGTCGAGCTCTTGTGCTAGGGCAATCTGGGCGAGAAAGCCTACTTTCTGCACTGATTTTTGTGCATCATCCACCCTTTGGCCGACTTCCCCGCCTGCAGCGTTATGCGCAGCATTTCGGGCAGGATGCGTGTAGTACTCCAGACCACACTCACCTATAGCGATTACTTTTTCATGCCTGGCCAACACTCGTAACTCATCAATCCAAGATTCGAGATTCGAGATTCCAGCTTCATCAAAGAATTCTTGTGGATGAACACCGACTGCCGCGTAGGTATCCGGATACTGCTCCGTGAGTGCGATAGCCTGTTTACTCTCCTCAACCGTACAGCCGATGACAAACAATTTCTCGACTCCAACCGCACGCGCACGCGCTATCACAGCGTCGCGATCCGCGTCATAGGACTGCCAGTAGAGATGAGTATGGATGTCGTGCATAGCTTTTAGCTTCGTACGCTTCATTAGCTTCTTAAATTTGCAGAGTCTCTTTATACTTGTTAGGATAATGGGACTTTCCACCAGGAGATAGCATGCGAATCAATCAGGAGCAGATCCTCAGTACGATGTGGACCGTTTCAATCGCAAGCCTTGTTGGCTCCGTCCTCATTTTCCTCTGGGCAGCCTTTGAGTTCGGATGGCTCAAGGCTATCGGTGAGGTTCTTGCTGGCATGTGGCGATGAACACCATCCGAATCTGAACAACATATGTTGCATCCTATGCAGCCGGAACCACGGCTGCTTTTTTCTTTACTTGATACGCTGAAAAAGCGGTTCGACTGTGCCAGTACGGAGAGCGGTCATGATTTTTTCCGATGTCGCTGGCAGAAATGGACGTATCTCGAGCGCGGTCACCGCCAATTGATTCCGAGAATACCGCATCACTTCCACAAATTTCTCGGAACCTGCTTCGAGTTTCCATGGCTCTTCTTTACCAAGGTACTCATTGAGTGTTTGGACGCTGGTCCAGATATGGACGAGCGCACCCGAGAGATCAAACTTGGCAAAGAACGGCGCCAAGGCTCCAGATACCCCCTCTTCGGACACCTCAGTATACTGAGTTTCTTCATCTGAAAGCTTTTCACTAAGCTTGATAACGCGCGAAACCAAATTCCCGAGTCCGTTGGCCAAATCAGCATTGTACTTTTCTGTCATCTTGTCCCAGGACAGATCCCCATCTTTGGAGTACGGCAGTGCGGTAAGGAGGAGATAGCGTGTCCCATCGATACCAAATTTTTCTACCAATTCAGTGGGGTAGATCACATTTCCCAGAGACTTGGACATTTTCTGACCATTGATCGTCAGATACTCGTGAGCGTAGATAGTCGTAGGGAGTGGCAGATCGGCTGAGAGGAGCATAGCCGGCCAGTAGATGGCATGAAAGCGGAGGATGCCCTTGCCAATGACATGTACTCTTTCCGAATCACCACTCCAGTATTTCTGATACAACTCACCGTTATCCGCATAGTCAAGTGCAGTGATGTAGTTCGACAAAGCGTCCACCCACACGTACATGATTTGTGATGCATCGCCCGGTACCGGCACACCCCAGTTCCTCGCGCGTTCCACCGAACGGGAAATCGAGAAATCCTCGAGTCCCATTTTGATAAACGACAGAACTTCATTTTTGCGATAGTCCGGATAGATGGCGAGGTCGCCGTTTTCAATGAGCAAGCGCAGGCGATCCTGATAGTTGGACAGTTTGAAAAAATAGTTTTCTTCTTCCACTACTTCTGGTTCTTTCTGATGATCTGGACACTTCCCCTCGATCAAGTCTTTTTCGTTTTTAAATTCTTCGCAACCGACACAGTAGAGGCCACGATACTTCTTTTTGTAGATGTCCTCGGGTTTGAAAGCTGCCCACATTTTCTGAGCACCAGCAAAATGCCTCTCCTCAGTCGTACGGATAAACTGATCAAATGACAAATCAAGTGAGTCAGCCAATGCTTTGAAAGCTTCAGCATTTTCGGCCACAAACTCCCTCGTCGGGCGCCCTGCCTTTTCAGCCGCCTGCACGTTCTTGAGACTATTCTCGTCCGAGCCGGTCAGGAAGTACGTATCGCGAGACTGGCGCGCATAACGGGCGACGACATCGGTCAAAACCTTTTCAACGGCATGGCCAACGTGGGGTGCCGCATTGACATAGTCGATAGCAGTCGTGATAAAAAATGGCTTATTTTTGCTATTTTCTGACATATTCTTGGATTATATTATTGACAAAATCGAATTTGTGGTGTATAATGTATAGAACAGTGCCTACGGCGCTGTCAGTCCCCCAACAACCGAGGAGATACCCGTGATCAGACTCAACTGGACAGAGAGGGCGGCCTACGTCCTCGGAGTGATGCTGTGCATCATCAGCGATGCGGCTGTCGACGCGTGGCGCTGGCTCGAATGCCCGGCGCCCGACCGGCCCCGGCCGATGGAGGAAACACCCTCTTTCAGCAACGGACTAGTGGTGACACTGGCCATTGCGGCCATCGCCCTCACCATCGTCAGTCTCTCTGGGCTCTGGATTTTCCAGACCTGAGCCCTTCAACCCGGACCCGATTGCACACTGTGCGTCGGGTCCACAACATTTTTAAGAACTTCTTTAGTATACTACAATCACAAATTCCCCTTTCATTTTTCCAGCCTTACTTTCCAAATACGTTTTTACTTCACTGACACTGCCGCGCACCGCCTCTTCAAATATCTTGGTCAGCTCTCGTCCTAGAACGAGTTTTTTATTTGGTGCTAGTTCCATGAGGAGTTCGAGATTTTTCAGGACACGATGCGGTGACTCGTAGTAGATGACCGGCATCTCACTCTCGGTGACTTTCTGAAAAAACGTCTGTCGTCCTTTTTTGTGGGGTGGAAACCCAAGGAACACAAACTCCCGCATATCGATACCAGCCACACTCACGATAGCTCCGACGGCCGAGGCCCCAGGAATGGGAACTACCCTGATACCAGCTGCGGCCGCAAGCGCTACGAGGACATTGCCCGGATCCGATATACCCGGTGTCCCGGCATCGGTGACGAGCGCCATGTTTTCTCCGGCCTTCATGCGCTCGATCAACTTGGCCGCCTTGTCGGATTCGGTGTGTTCATGAAACGACACGAGTGGTTTTTTGATTTCAAAATGACGAAGGAGATTACCTGTCACCCGCGTGTCTTCGGAGAGCACCGTGTCCACTGCTTTTAGCGTCTCGATGGCACGCAGCGTCATATCTCCCAGATTGCCGATGGGTGTCGCAACGATGGAGAGTGTCCCGGGTGTTTCTATCATAGGCTTCTCCCATCACTGAATACTTCTTTCTTGTTGATGAAGTCCTCGACGAAAACCGAGAGCATCATAGTAGCCGGTACCGCGATGAGGATCCCGAGGGGGCCACCGAGCTTGGCACCGATGAGAACCGTGATGATGAGCACCACCGGATTGAGACCGATGGAGCGCTTGAGCACTTGGGGCGCGATGATGTGACCCTCGAGCTGGTGGGCGATGACATAGAACGCCAAGACTGAAAATCCCAGGACTGGAGAAATGAGGAGTCCCATGATGACCGCCGGAAATCCCGCGATGATGGGGCCGACGTAGGGAATGATCTCCATCAGTCCACCGAAAAGAGCGATGGCCAGCGCATACGGCACACCGAGGAGCGACAGTCCGATATAGTACATGACGAAAACAATAATCATGAGGAGCAACTGCCCGAACAGCCATTGGCTGACCTTGCCCGACATACGCTCGGCGATGGAAAGAGCGTAGCCGTGATACTGCTGCGGGGTAAGGAGGAGAAAAAACTTTTCGATACCCTTCTCCTCGAGCGACAAGTAAAGAGCCAAAAAGAAAAATCCCAAGACTGAGATTATGCCGGAGAAAAAACTGACTGTGGTTGAAAAAATCCCACTGAACGCACCACTGACATTCTGCTCGAGTCCGACAAAGAGGTCTTCTTTGTGAAACGTCACGCCCAAAGGATTGAGATACTGCTCGATAAGAGAGAGCGTTTTGCCAAAATGTTCCCCATAAATCGGCCAATGAGCGACAAAGTCACGTACTTCATCCAAAAAGACCGGTACCAAGAGCGCGATGAGTGCCATCACCCCGAAAAACAGTACGCTGTAGGAGAACGCGACCGCTGCCGTCCGTGAGAACCCAAAGCGTTTCAAGCGGACGATGGCCGGCGAGATAGCGGCCGAGGTCAGAACGGCGAGAAACATAAGGAGCACCACATCGCGGATAAGGTACAAAAACCAGAGCCCGAGCGCAATCAACACAATCCGGATGAGGATCTTGGTGCCAGTTTCGACGTTATCGCTGACAGTCATAGGCTCTATGTATGCTGTATAAAGTATCAGGTATCAAGTATGCAAGCTTGCTGTTCAATACATAATACGTAATACACGATACATGATACAAATTAAAGCTTCAAAAGTTTTTCCAATTTCGCTTTGTTCGCTTTTGGACCGATAACAGCCAAGTTCAATTTTTTGTTTTGGAAAATATCCTGGGCGACACGGAGGACATCATCGGCGGTCACTTTGTCGATCAGTTTTGCTTTTTCTTTGGGCAACACGATTTCTCCACGGATAGCTTCCTGTGTCACCAAATACTCCACTACATCATCGGATCCCTCTAGTCCCATAGCCATCTTGCCCTTGATATATTCCTTGGCTTTTTTCAACTCCTCTACATCTACTTTTTCTGTGGCAATCTTTTTGTATTCATCCAAAATGACCTGAATCGTTTTTTCCAAATTCTCATGTTCTACTCCGGCCTGCGTAGCCAAGTATCCGGCATCGTGATAACTCTCCGTCATGGTATGGACGCTGTAGGCCAACCCACGACGTTCACGCACCGCCATGAACAATCGACTCGACATCCCTCCACCCAAGATGATGGAAAGGACAGCGAGCGCATAGCGGTCAGCATGGTACATATCGTAGGCGCGCACACCGACGATGAGTTGGGTCTGATCAGTCTTCTTGTTTTGCACATACACCTCGGGTTGCGACTGCTTCTTGGTATTTTTCTTGAATGTTGGCTTCTTCCCGGTACGGATACCCGCAAAGTGCTTCTCAATTTCCTTCTTTACTACCTTGGGATCAATCTTGCCGGCGACACCGATAACGACGTTTTCCGCCACATACCCACGATTCAGATAGGTAATAAAGTCTTTGCGCATAAATCGTTTCAGATTTTCCTTGGGACCGATAATTTCCCAACCCAATGGATGGTCACCATAGAGGTGAAGCTCCCACAGGTCTCCGATATGGCGCATCGGCATGTCTTCGTACATATTGAGCTCCTGAAGCACTGGTCCGCGCTCACGATCTATTTCTTCCTGTTCAATTTTGGCGTTAAGAAAGAGATCGGACACGACATCGAGTGCTGTCTCCCAGTGATGGGCCTCGACTTTGGCATAGTAAGCTGTGCGATCCTTGCCAGTATAAGCGTTGTACTCGGCACCGATAGCATCGAGTTCCTTGGAAATATCCATGGCCGTCGGACGTTTCTCTGTGCCTTTGAAAAACATGTGCTCGAGGAAATGCGCCAAGCCATTTTCAGCGCGCGATTCATAGCGTGACCCTACCCCGGTCATGACGATCACCGTGGCCGTCCCAGTCTCGTGCATCGGCGCCAAGAGTATCCGCAGACCATTCTTGAGTGTGTGTTTCTGGTATTTCATATCGGGCAGGGGTTAGCTATTAGTCCGCCAGCCGGCGGATTAGTCTTTAGGGGTTAGCTACAATGTTTTTGCAGGTAAACTTGCAATTCTTCAATCTTCACTCGTTCCTGCTGCATAGTGTCGCGATCACGGACAGTGACAGTACTATCCTCGAGTGTGTCAAAATCCACCGTCACACAGTACGGGGTACCGATTTCATCCTGACGGCGATAGCGCTTGCCGACGTTGCCATTGTCATCAAACTCACAGCGAAAGTCTTTCTTGAGCGTTGTGAAAATCTCCCGAGCTTTTTCTACCAGCTCTGGTTTGTTTTTCATGAGTGGAAACACTGCCACCTGCACCGGCGCAATCACCGGCTTCAAGTGAAGCACTGTTCGTAGGTCGTCACCTTCCAATTTTTGCTCTTCAAATGCAGAGGCGAGAATAGCAAGCATGGCACGATCAGCACCAAATGCCGGTTCAATGACGTGTGGGCGAACTCTTTCATTGGTCTCTGAATCGAGATAGCGTAGTTCCTGACCACTGGCTTTTTCATGTTGTTCAAGATCAAAATCACCACGATAGGCCAGACCAAACAATTCTTTCTGGCCAAACGGAAAATCAAATTCAAAATCAATCGTTCGTTTGCTATAGTGCGCACGCTCACCGTCAGGGATATCAACCGCGTGTGTTTTCTTGGCATCGATACCCACCTCACTCATCCACTGTTCCATTTCTTTTTTCCAAAATTCAAAAATTTCTTCCCACTGTGATTTCTTCGGGTCAAAGAAATATTCGAACTCCATCAGGTCAAATTCTCGCGTACGAAAAATAAAGTTCCCCGGAGTAATCTCATTACGAAACGCTCGACCATTCTGCGCAATACCAAACGGCAATTTCTTGCGACTGGCTTGCTGCACTTGCACAAAATCCACAAACATCGCCTGGGCAGTTTCGGGTCGAAGGTATGCTACGTTGGCGCTTTCCTCTGCCGGTCCGAGAAAAGTCTTAAGCATCGTATTAAACTGCTGTGTTTCTGTCCAATCATTTTTTCCGCATTCCGGACAGTTGATATCTTTTCTCTCAGTCGGTTTACCTGCTGCATCAGTAAACCCAAGATGATCGGCTCGAAAACGAGAATGACACTTTCGACATTCCACCAATGGATCGGAAAAATTTCCCACATGACCACTGGCTTCCCATACTTTCGGATTCATGATGAGCGCTGCATCGATACCGACGACATCCTCGCGACTCTCCACAAAAAATCGCCACCAATGATCGCGGATGTTTTTCTTCATCTGAGAACCGTAGGGTCCAAAGTCCCAACTATTGGCCAGTCCACCATAAATATCGCTTCCTGGAAACACAAATCCGCGGCGCTTGCAGAGCGATACTATTTTTTCCATCACATCATTTTTCGTTTCGGCCATAGAACTTTTATAAGGGATTGACAAAAAGGCTTATTTTGTGTATATTACACAGGTTGTTTGACATTTTCAGTGTAGCAGGCTTTGGCCTGTTTGTTCAACCCAAAAGGGCGCAGCCCAGGAGATGTTCATGATCATTGACCCCACCTCGCACGCCGGTCGGATGATTGAAGCGGTTTCAGGCCTGCAGTTCGCTGGCTGGGCTGGCATCATCTTCATCCTCGGCATGTTGCTACTCGTCGGAGCGATGATCTACTTCCTGAACGGCGGGCAAAAAAAACCGCCATGTCCCAGATCTGTTTGTGGATCAACAGACGTGGAGCGTTTCACAGAGCCGAACGACCCCATCCGGCTGGTTCACTACCGTTGCCGTATGTGCAGCCATGAGTGGCAAAACGGTCCTTCCATCATCATCGAGTAGACGTAGGAGACTATCTTGGACAAAATCAACTCTCTCGCTATGACCATTGTCCTGGTCATGGTGGCAGCGCTCGGCCTTGCCATCTGGCGCTATGTGCGCTCGCTCCGGCCCAAGTGCCAGTGCGGCGCCGACGGCTTTCTTCTGCGCAGGCAGGAAACCGGCCAACGCACCATCTTCCACTACCGCTGCCGTAATTGGCAATGCGGTAAGGTTTGGGAGGTGCCGGAACCAAGCTTCGAGGCTCGACGGGTGAGCACTACCAATTGACTGGCTAAATCACGGTCAGCCTCGCCGACTTGGGCGAATAGCATCGAGCGCGTACGGAGAACCATTCCGGCGCGCTTTTTTCATACCCAAAAAATTATTCCGTAGAGCGCAGTCGCTCCATGAGTCGCATATAAAAGCGCAGGTTGTGCTCGGAAGCGAGACGAAGTGCCAGTGGCTCGCCTGCTTTGAGTAAATGTTTGAGATAGGCGCACGTGTATTTGGTACAGAGCGTACAGTCACAGGTCGGATCCACCGGGGTAAAGTCACTGGTAAACTGCTCGTTCTTGATATTTATTGTTTCGTAACAAAAACCTTTTGCCGTATTGTTTTCTGTGTTTTGAATATTTGTGCTTTGGATTTTGTTTGGTATTTGTGTTTTGTCATTTGTGATTTCGTTTTTCCAAAGGAAAAGACGTCCGTGGCGGCCTTCGCGCGTCGGGATAACACAGTCAAACATATCCCAACCAACCGCGTGGAGCCTCAATATGTCTTCTGGTGTTCCCACCCCAAGAGCAAAACGAATACTGTCCTCAGGAATATACGATGCCAGTTCAGCCATGAGCTCGAGCATGAGGTTGCCCTCCATATCAACATGACGTCCGCCCAGTCCATAGCCATCAAACCCGATAGTGATGAGACCATCCGCACAACGCTTGCGCTCGGCAAAGATCATCCCGCCCTGCACCACCCCAAACAAAAGCGGGCGCGTTTCCTCTGTCAGTCCCCGGGCTGCTACCTGACGATCATACTCATCCCGACAACGCTGTCCCCACCGGAGCGTCCGGTCAACAGCCGCACTGATATCAGCCTCCGCTGCATCATTGGGACGAGGATCATCCAGACAGACCATCATATCGACACCCAAATCAAACTGGATCTGAATCGAACGTTCCGGAGTCAAAAGATACTTGGAACCATCCAGTATCGAACGAAACTCGGCACCCTCCTCGGTAATCCGTCCCAGGTCCTTGTTTTTATGAATAAGTGAATACACCTGATACCCCCCGGAATCAGACAGTACGGGGTGCGGCCAATCCATAAATGTATGGATACCGCCTGCATCGCGTATGAGCGTCTCGCCAGGCTGCAGCATGAGGTGATAGGTATTGACGACGAGCGCCTTCACTCCCACTGCTTCCAAATCTATCCGCGTCAAACCACGAACCGTCGCCCTCGTAGCATCCGGCATGAAAAAAGGAGTTTGCAGTACTCCTTTCCGCGTCACAATTTCACCAATCCGACTGTACTCAATCGTTTTTCGTTCTTTCCAACGTGACATGATATCTCTCTATTAGTTATTCAGACCTGACTTCACTTCCAAGGACAAAGGCCTGAGCATCGCTCGATATTTCATTATCTCGCTCACCAACGTCAATATGTATATCCTTTTGAGTAAAAGAATCCTTGCCAGTGAAAAGCGCCCGACTCACCAAAAGGACTTTGGAATCAACGTCGCTTAAATTGGGAGTGACTCCTACCTGAAACACCAGTTCTCGGCTAGATTCCGGCGCAAACGTCCCTATATTCCACACCAGCTCATTGGTACGTTCGTTGTACGTCATCGATTCGCTCTCCGGGCTCTTTTTTCCTGTATGGCGGATACCAGATGGCAGCATGATACTGACACGAGCATCCCGCACTTCATTCAAAGAATTTGAAAAAGAAAGTCGAAACGTATAGGTAGTCTCCTGTCCCACTACAGGTGGAATCGGACCGCTATTGGGAAGAGTGGCATCATTATACCACCCCTGAAAAGAGTGCGTCACCTGAGAATTCACTTTCATAGACAGGGTCGTACTCGCAATAATCTTGGTCACCCCGAGAAGAGATGGAATATCTGGACTGTCGATCTTTGCCACTGATTGAATAATAGGATTACGCGCTTGTGGAAAACGCTTCCCCAAGTCCGAAAACACCTTGACACTAAAAGCCACTTTTCCTGATTGACCCGGTTCCACGCGACTGAGCGCCGGCATATCCGATGCTTTCCAAAAAATAATTTTTTGTGACTGATTGTAAGCGCCCTTGAAACCGGCGCCTCCAAACTGAAGCGTCTTGAAATCCAAATACGGGGAATCGAGACTCATCGAGATAATAGCGTCACGAATACCGACATTGCCTTCATTGCGATATTCAATCTCATACTGAAGTGTCTCACCCGGATCGACACTCGCATCAGCACGGCCATTGACCGTCTGATGAATAGCAAATGGCGAGGCGACCATTTTTGTCTTGCGGCTGTTTTCCGTATAGGCCAAAAATGTTCCATCTCCCTGCACAATACCGATACCCCCCTGTATCATTTTTTGTTCGTCATGCCCCCCAATGAGGCGCCCCTTCACCAGGATACGACCCTCTTTCTGAGGAGCAAGCATACCAACATCCCAAAGGTTTTCACCTTCTGGCTTGGGATCGGCTTCAATAAACGTAAACTCTGTCGGATACTCCAAACGAACTCTGAGATTGGATGTTGTACTCTCTCCCAAATTTCTATAGCGTACTTCGTACTGAATTTCTTGATCAGAAGCCAACTCAAAGGGAGCGTTAATTTCAAACAAAAGAGGCGCCGAGACCAGTACCACTGCATGCTCTACTCGTTTTTCATAAAAAGAAGAAAATGCACTCGGGCTATAACGGAGCGTAGCATACACCTTTGTCTGGTCATTCCTGGTTCCAAAAAACTTTCCGGACAGTGTCACCTTGCCTTCCGTTCGAGAGAGGATATCGCCAATACTATACTCTGCTCGTGATTTTTTTACATCCAAACCGGTCATCGCATCCGGACGGAAAGAATCCGGGTATTCAAACACCACCACGGCCTGTTTCACATCCATCCAGTTATCATTGACATATTCAAAATCAAATTCCACGGATTCTGCACTGTTGATTTCTGCCGGACCAGTGAGCGCCAAGACGACATTTTCTTCAGAAAAAATCCCTGTCCTGAGTTTCATAAGCACACCGCCTACCAACAACAAGACGGCTACTCCACCCAAAATCATCGCTACTATCTTGCGTCTCTTTTTCCCCTGTTCTCCAAGTGGATACGCGATAGACTGAACCGTCTCAGAAATATTGACCCGAGGAGGAAGGGTGTCTTCACTCCAGCGCTCCGTCTGCTGAAACTGAGACACTGATTCTTCTGGAGCCACATTTTCATCGGGACGAAAAACATCCCGCGCGCGAGTTCGATCTAGGTGGACATCCCGACCATGCAATTTATCATTCAATTCTTCGAGAGCCATACTGGGCAGCGGTTAGCTTTTAGGAGTTAGGGGTTAGGGGTTAGCTTCAACCCGAAAAACACTTTGATATTCTAAGTATAGCAAAAAGAGCGATCCTCTTCTAGGCAGCAATCCATTGAAAAAATCTCT
>CAZPXK010000017.1:0-20391 GCA_964590035.1 uncultured Bdellovibrionales bacterium | reverse complement strand
GGCTACTCGTATTTTGGTATGGGTTCTTCTCCTCTTACCTTTACCAATGACGCACCGGCGCCAGTCGTACAGGGACTCAATCTCTATGAAGATTTGAAAGCACAAGCGAACGATATCAAAGAGAGTGAAGAGGAACGAGTGGAGCAAGAAATTAGAGAATTGGAAGCATCATTGGACAGTGAGCAACCATCAATCCGTAATGAGCAGCCAAAACCTCTAGAAACTATTGAAACTCCTGAAGCTCAAGCGGTGAATGAAGTAAGCATTACTGATCGACTGATGTCGACTGGTTTTGCGGTACCGAGTAAAGCGCGCTCTATCGATACGATTGTGCTTCATTCGTCGTACAATCCGAATGGTGGGAATACGTATGGAGTTGAAGAGTTGGTAAAAATTTATGAGAGCTACGGTGTGAGCGCTCACTATCTGATTGATCGTGAGGGCACAGTATACCGTTTGGTGGAAGACAAGAATATCGCCTATCATGCCGGTGCCAGCAAGATGCCGGATGGCCGCAAGGATGTGAACAATTTTTCGATCGGTATCGAGATCATAAATAAAGAGGATACGCAGTTCACCAAAGCGCAGTACGAGGCCGTGAATGACCTGATCGCCTCGCTCAAAAAGAAGCACAGTATCAAGCACATCGTTGGCCATGGTGACATCGCCCCGACCCGCAAAACCGACCCCTGGAACTTTAATTGGAAGAAATTACAGTAAGTTTAGATTCTGGTATCGGTAGCGCTTTAGAATATCGCACATTGTGGAAACATTCAATTTTGGAGGCTTGAGCCAGCCTTTTTTATATTTTACTCTTGACTTTAATCCAAAAAAATTTTAAATTACACAGTTGCAAGTTTTTGGCTTTGCAATAGCCAATCCCGGCTAGTAGGGTGGTACCTCATTAGGAGATGACGATGAAAGCCGTTCTCATGTTTGCACCGCACTTCATCGGAGATTGCGGGTTTGAATCAGGATTGATGGATGATGAAGAGGAGGCGCTGCTTCACAAAACTGAAGCGGATGGGAGGGGTGTTTTTTGCCTTCCTCTGGTGCACCTGACGCAAAGTCTCCCGGTCGGATTTGTGGTGAAGCTGTCTCATGGCGACAGTACCGTTGAATTCACGGTTTATAACATCTTCTATGTTCCAGATCGTCATCCTGATGTCGTGTTCTATAAGTCCCAGATGACGCACATGGACGACGGGACGGCAGACTCGCTGCTTGATCTCCTTCTCTCACGGCATCAAGAGTACCACTACGGGGGGTAGCGCCTGTACAGAGGGGGAACGTTGAAGCTGCATGGTATTACCCCGCAGCTTTTTTCTTTTTACAGAAGATGACATACTACGAGTGATGACTTCTTAGGATTTTGAAATTGAAGAATTGGAATATTGTTTAGAAATTAGAAATTGCGCGCTATGAAATATATTTTTAGGCTCGAGCTCAAAAAAGAATCATCAAAACTCATTCTTTTGAGAGACGATGTCGAGGTGGCGGTTCGGGTGTGGCCTGAGGCGCGGGATATGGGGACGAAGCTCTTTGAGGCGATGGCGGAGATTTTGAAGGAGCAGGGGCTGGAGCCGGCAGCCGTCTCGGACTTTATGGTGGAGTCGGAACTCCCCGATGTCTACACCTCGACTCGCATTGCTGAAACTGTCAAGAAAGTCTATGGATTCGCTGTAAAGAGGAAAGAAACCACAAAAAAATAAAAACGGTTGTTGATAAAAAGGTGCTTGCCCCGTGAGATTGGCTTTACAGGATTCATCTCATGGGGTATGCTTTTGGTGTGAGGCGACAGTAATTTCTTGCGTCTCCGTTGAAGTGCATTACTTCATTTGAGAAGTACTTTGTGAAGCCAAAAAACCAATACATTTTTCATACCAAGGCCTATCTAGAGCCATTTTTTGGTTTCTATTTGACAGAAAAAACAAACGTTGTTACACTGAATCGTACTGTGCAGAAAAAGTGACTGACTTTTCTAGCCTCGAATCGCCCAGCGGGTGTACAGGTCTACGGCGAGACCGAGAAGGAAATGGTTGCTCTGAGAAAGCAAAGCTAACATTTTCCAACCCAATGGAGCGGATCTACCTCCTATCCATAATCAAATAGTTTATCCGATAATCTCATCGGCCCTACTTGTTCAGATCCGCCAGCTGGCGGATTCCTCCGACAAGGAGAGCGTCCATGAGTGTCTTTTTATGTCCAAGACAGAGAAAGCGTTGCGCGTGAAAGAGAGCTTTAGTAAGGAATCATCCCTGACAAAGCGTCGGTTTTTCAATAATCGTATTACGGTTTCCCTCCCGGATCTGATCGAAGTACAAAAAGATTCGTACCAGTGGTTTTGGGACAAGGGACTGAAAGAGCTTTTTTCGGAGATCAATCCGATTGCTGACTTTACAAGCAAGGATTTGGAGCTGGCTATCACTGACTACTACCTTGATGAGCCCAAGTATCCGGCCCTCATCGCCAAGAACAAGAATATTTCCTACGAGGCACCGCTCCGGGCCAAGGCGACGCTCCTCATGAAGAAGACCGGTGAAGTGAAAGAACAGGAGATCTACCTGGGTGACTTCCCGATCATGACGGAACGCGGTACCTTTATCATCAATGGAGTAGAGCGTGTGGTGGTTTCTCAGCTGATTCGCTCCCCAGGCGTGTTTTTTACCATGGATTATCAGAAGGGGAAGAAGCTGTTTGGTGCCAAGATTATTCCAAATCGCGGGGCGTGGCTCGAAATTGAGACGGATTTGGACGGTGTGATTTCGGTCAAGATTGATCGCAAGCGTAAGTTGCCGATCACTGCTTTGTTCAAGGCCTTTGGTTTTGATGAAAAGCGTATCCGCTCTGAGTTTGCCGATATCGACAACGGAGAAAGCAAGTTTATCGAAAACACCTTTATCAAGGATCCTTCCCACAATCAGGGAGAGGCCTATAGAGAGGTCTACAAGCGTTTGCGTCCGGGTGATTTGGCTACAGAAGAGAATGCCAAGCAGATGATTGATGCCATGTTTTTCAACTTTGAACGCTACGACTTTGGTTCAGTTGGACGCTATCGTTTGAACCAGCGTCTCTCGATCGACCGTGCTGATACTGAGGAGAACCGCGTGCTCAACACCAGCGACTTGGTACTGATCGTGCAGGAAGTCATCCGTCTCAACAATGACGCGGAGGCCAAGGCTGATGATATCGACCACCTCGGTAATCGTCGTGTGCGAGCCGTCGGTGAACTGATCCAGAACAAACTGCGTGTCGGTATGTACCGTATGGTGCGTAACATCAAGGATAGAATGAGTACCTGTGACCCTGACACGGTTGTCCCGGGCCAACTCATCAACCCTCGTCCGGTAGCGGCTTCGGTCAAAGAATTTTTCTCGAGCTCTCAGTTGTCTCAGTTCATGGACCAGGTCAACCCGCTGGCCGAATTGGAGCACAAGCGTCGCTTGTCCGCGATGGGTCCTGGTGGACTGACACGTGAACGTGCCGGCTTTGAAGTTCGTGACGTTCACCATAGTCACTATGGTCGTATTTGTCCGATTGAAACTCCAGAAGGTCCAAACATCGGTCTCGTCGGACACTTGGCGAGCTATGCCCGGGTCAACGAATATGGATTTCTCGAAACTCCTTATCTGATCGTCAAAAAAGAAGTGGCCGGCAAGACAGAGGAATTGGAAAACCGCATCCTGCGTGAAGCGGTAGCCGGTTTGAAAGTTGGTGAAAAACTGACCGCCGAAACAGCTAAGAAAGTGGCCGATGCCAAGAAGGGCGAGCTGGTCAAAGTGAAACCGTTTGTGACGCTGGAAATTGAATATTTGAATGCTATTGTTGAAGATCGCAAGATCATCGCTCATGCCCGTATCTCGCTTGATGATCACCGTAACATCAACGAACAGATGGTGGGTGCTCGCGTCAAGGGTCATCCAGAAACGATTGAGGCAGAGGCGCTCGACTTTATCGATGTTTCCGTCAAGCAGTGTATTTCGATTGCAACCGCGTTGATTCCGTTCCTTGAGCATGATGATGCCAACCGTGCCCTCATGGGTTCGAACATGCAACGTCAGGCCGTATCGTGTGTCATTCCTCAGGCGCCTATCGTCGGTACTGGTATCGAAGACAAGGCAGCTCGTGATTCCGGTCAGGTAGTGCTCTCACTCCATGCTGGTGAAGTCGTGGTCTCGGATGCTAACCGTATCGTCGTCCGTTCCAAGGCACCAGCTGGCGCCAAAAAGGACACTATCGATACCGAGTATCTGCTCCAGAGTTTTGAAAAATCCAACGCCTTTACCTCGATGAACCAGGTGCCGCGTGTCCTCAAGGGTCAAAAGGTGGCTCAGGGTGATCTCTTGGCTGACGGTGCCTCGACTGATCATGGCGAACTGGCACTGGGTCAGAATATGGTGGTGGCGTTCGTATCGTGGGAAGGTTTCAGTTACGAAGACGCTATCGTCGTCTCTGAGCGTATCGTGCAGCAGGATCGTTGGAGTTCTATCCATATTGAAGACTTTTCCATCGACGTGCGTGATACCAAGCTTGGGCCGGAAGTGGTGACGCGTGATATCCCAAATATCGGAGAGGATCGCCTGAAGAACCTCGATGAGGGGGGTATCATCCGTATCGGTGCCGAAGTCTCTTCCGGAGATATCTTGGTAGGAAAAATTACGCCAAAGGGCGAGGGTGATCTGACCGCAGAAGAAAGATTGCTGCGCGTCATCTTTGGTGAAAAATCTCGCGATGTCAAAGACTCTTCCATGTATTTGCCACACGGTGAACACGGCAAGGTCGTCGATGTCAAAGTATTTTCCCGTGAACGTGGTGACAAACTCCCGATGGGTGTATTTGAACAGATCCAGGTTTCGGTAGCGCAGATGCGCAAGATTTCGGTCGGTGACAAATTGGCCGGTCGTCACGGAAACAAGGGTGTCATCTCGATGGTGGCCGCAGCAGAAGACATGCCTTACCTCCCTGATGGTACGCCGGTGGATGTCATCTTAAACCCACTCGGTATCGCTTCTCGTATGAACATCGGACAGATCCTCGAGACGCACCTTGGATGGGCAGCTATGAAACTCGGCTATACAGTCGCGTCTGTGGCACTCGATGGTGTTTCTGAACAGGATATCAAGGGTGAATTGAAAAAAGCTGGATTGCCAGAAAATGGAAAAATTCGTCTGATTGACGGCAAGAGTGGTGAAGCGTTCGACAATGAATCAACGGTCGGTGTCATGTACATCATGAAACTGAACCACTTGATCGAAGACAAGCTCCACATGCGATCCATCGGGCCCTACTCGCTCATCACACAGCAGCCACTCGGTGGCAAGGCGCAGTTCGGTGGGCAGCGGTTCGGTGAAATGGAAGTGTGGGCGCTCGAAGGCTATGGTGCCGCATATACACTGCAAGAAATGTTGACTATCAAGTCCGATGATGTTTTGGGCCGTTCCAAGGCCTATGAGTCGATCATCAAGGGCGAACCAATCAAGAGTCCAAATCTCCCCGCATCGTTCCACGTGCTCGTGAACGAACTGAAGGGCTTGTGTCTCAATGTCGAATTGAAGGGGGCACGGACAGAAGAAGATGACCTCGTAATAACGGAGGCCGATGTCGAAACTGTCTAACTTCCTCTCAATTTATTTAGCTTCAACTCAAACGTATGGAAAACATCACTAAAGTAAGCGATTTCGACAGCGTGAGACTGACCCTCGCCAGTCCAGACCAGATCCTCAATTGGTCCAATGGTGAGGTGACCAAGCCGGAAACTATCAACTATCGTACCCAGCGTTACGAACCAGATGGTTTGTTCTGTGAAAAAATCTTTGGTCCTTCCAAAGACTGGGAGTGTTACTGTGGTAAGTACAAGCGTATTCGCTACAATGGCATCGTTTGTGACAAGTGTGGCGTCGAAGTGACCCGCGCTATTGTCCGCCGTGAACGCATGGGCTACATCAAGCTCGCCACTCCGGTCTCTCATATCTGGTTCCTCCGCGGTGTCCCGTCCAAGATCGGCTTGGTACTCGGTATTTCACCGCAGGATTTGGAACGCGTCATCTATTTCTCTTCGTACATCATCATGAGTGTTGATGAGAAGTTGAAGGCCCAGTCGCTCGATGCACTCGAGAAAGAGTACAAGAGCAAACAAAAAGAAATGAAGTCGGCTGAAAAGAATGAGAAGAAACTGGAAGAAGACCTAGAAGAATTGAAGGCACAGTACCGTGACACCAAGGAAGATATCAAGAACGTCCGTTCTTATCAGATTTTGTCTGAAGTGGACTACTTCAACCTGTCGAGCCGTTTCGGTCAGATCTTTACCGCCGGTATCGGTGCCGAGGCTATCCGCAAGATTCTGGAAAAAATTGATATCCCATCACAGGTCAAGATCTTGAAAGAAGAATTGTCTGCTGATGAATCGGTGGATCAAAAGAAATTGCTCCAGCGTCTCAAGGTGTACCAGGGTTTTGAAAAGGCTAACCTGCGCCTGGAATGGATGTTGCCTACTGCTATCCCGGTTATCCCACCGGACCTCCGTCCGATGGTGGCGCTCGATGGTGGCCGTTTTGCTACGTCAGATTTGAATGATCTCTACCGTCGCATCATCAATCGCAACAACCGTCTCAAGAAGTTGATGTCGATCGGAGCACCGGAAGTTATCACGAGAAACGAAAAAAGAATGTTGCAGGAGGCAGTGGATGCTCTCTTTGACAACTCGGCTCGTCGTGGACAGGCCTCGACCGCCGCTTCAACTGGTCAGCGTCGGGCACTCCGCTCGCTCGCCGATGCGCTCAAGGGCAAGCAGGGACGTTTCCGTCAGAACCTCTTAGGTAAGCGTGTCGACTACTCTGGTCGTTCGGTTATCGTCGTTGGACCTAAGCTCAAGCTTCACCAGTGTGGTTTGCCGAAGAAGATGGCACTCGAACTCTTCAAGCCGTTTATCATCAACAAACTCATCACCAAAGAATACGCTCATAACGTTCGTACCGCTGGTCGGATGGTGGATGCCGAGACCGAAGAGGCCTACGAAATCCTCGACGAAATCATCGAACACCACTATGTGCTCTTGAACCGCGCTCCTACCTTGCATCGTTTGTCGATTCAAGCGTTCCAGCCGGTGCTGATTGAAGGCAAGGCTATCCGTTTGCACCCGATGGTGTGTAGCGCGTTTAACGCCGACTTCGATGGAGACCAGATGGCTGTCCACGTGCCGCTCACCGATCAGGCTCGTCATGAGAGCGCAACTATCATGCTCTCGTCCAAGAACCTCTTCAAGCCTGCTTCCGGAGAACCGATTGTGTCTGCGACGCTCGATATGGTACTCGGTGCCTACTACCTGACCCACTTGAAGAAGGATCTGAAGGGCCAAGGCAAGGCTTTTGGTACTATGGACGAGGCCATGCTCGCCTATCAGAATGGTATCGTGGCGGTAAACGCCATCGTCAAGCTGTCCTTTCAGGGCAAGCTGATCGAGACCTCGGTGGGACGTATCATGCTTAATGATATTTTGCCGGAGAGCCTGCGTTTCGTGAACGAGGAAATGACCAAGAAGGATTTGAAGATTGTTATGTCTCGGATCTTGGAAACACTCGGTCAGGATGAAGCAGCCAAGTTTGCCGATCGTATGAAAGATTTGTGTTTCAAGGCGGCTTCTAAGTCTGCTATCAGCTGGGGTATGAATGATTTGATCGTGCCACAAGAAAAGGCCGGACTGATTGCCGCAGCCGAAGTGCGTATCACCGAAGTGAAGGACCAGTTCAATATGGGACTCCTCACCAACGATGAACGCAAGAACCGTGTCATTGAAATTTGGAACGAAACCAAGAACAAGATTACTGACGCCGTGCGTCTCCACCTCGATAAGGAGGGTCCGGTGTACGCCATGATCTATTCCAAGGCTCGTGGTTCCGAATCCGTCGTCGTGCAGATGACTGGTATGAAGGGTCTTATGGCCGGACCAACCGGTGAAACGATTGAATTGCCGGTCAAGAGTTCGTTCAAAGAAGGTTTCAACGTTTTGGAATATTTCATCTCGACTCACGGTGCTCGTAAAGGTATGGCTGACACCGCACTTCGTACCGCAACTGCTGGTTACCTGACCCGTCGTTTGGTAGATGTGTCCCAGGATATCATCGTCCGTGAAGAGGACTGTGGTGATACCGAAGGAACCTATCTCTACCGTGAAGATTCTGATGCCATCGGTCAGAGCTATGCCAGTCGTATCGAGGGTCGTGTGACTGTCGAAGCTATCAAAGATCCGGAAACCAAAGAAGTACTGGTCAAGAAGGGCGTCCTCATCAACCGTGAGCAGGGCAAGCTCGTTGAGGGCAAACCTGTGACCAAGGTCAAGATCCGTTCGCTTGTGGCCTGCAAATCTCGTCGTGGTGTCTGCCGCCTCTGCTATGGTATCGACCTCGGTCGTAGTGCCTTGGTAGAACTCGGGGCATCAGTCGGAGTAGTGGCCGCTCAGGCTATCGGTGAACCAGGAACACAGCTCACTATGCGTACGTTCCACGTCGGTGGTGTGGCCGGTTCTGATATTACCCAGGGGTTGCCTCGCGTTGAGGAAATCTTTGAAGCCCGTGTCCCAAAGACGGAGTCTATCCTTTCCGAAGTGGATGGCCAGGTCAAGACCATTGCCAAGGACGGTGCCAAGGTGGTAAAGATTTCTGTCATGGACAATGATCGCAAGGAACACGAGTACCAGGTACCACAGAATGTGACACTGAAAGTAAAGGAAGGAGATCTGGTTTCTGTCGGAACGATTCTTTCTGAGGGTCACATCGATCTGCGCAAACTCTTTGCCATCATGGGTCAGGAAGCCGTACACCGCTACATCATTCGTGAGATCGAAGAAATCTATGCGACGCAGGGTGAAGCTATCAATGACAAACACATTGAAGTTATCATTCGGCAGATGATGTCACGTATCCGCGTGACCGATCCAGGGGACACGCTCCTCCTCCCGGGAGATATCGTGGAAAAGGATCAATTCCTCGAAGCCAATGAAGACGCGCTCGGCAAGAAGGGTCGTGAAGCTGTCGGAGAGTCAATGGTCTTGGGTATCACCAAGGTGGCTCTCTCGACCGAATCCTTCCTCTCGGCCGCCTCGTTTATGGAAACCGCTCGTGTGCTCATCAATGCCGCTGTGGCTGGCAAAGAAGATCGCCTGCGTGGTCTCAAGGAAAACGTTATCATCGGACGCCTCATTCCAGCCGGTACGGGATATCGTGGACTCGATGTCAACAAGAGAGTCTAGGTACTCTACGTATCGCCAGGCTTTCCAAAAACACCTCTTGCAAAAGAGGTGTTTTTGTGCTATAATAGAAGAGAAAGAAGAGTCAAAAACGGGCAAGAGCCCGTTTTTTCTTTTGAAGAGAGGCTTTCGTTTGTGGTATACTGGACGCATTGTCAGATTGAATACAAAATATCTATGGGGCGCAAGAAAAAAGCGATTCAAAAAGAAGAAGAGGGTGGATTTAATTGGGAAGAGATACTCCACAGTGATGCCAAACGAAGCATTGCTGCGGTTTTTCTGTTTGCCTTGGCTGTTTTGTTTCTCTTGGGATTTTTTGGGGCGGCCGGAGTATTGGGAGAGTGGTTGGATGGGGCTATTGGGAAATTGTTGGGATTTGGTAAGTGGTTGTTGCCGCTGGTGCTGCTTGCGGCAGCGCTGATGTTTTTGAAGCGACGTACGACCACATTGGCTGATGCCGTCAAATTCATCGGACTAATCCTAGGATTTGCAGCGCTTTTGGGATTGTTTCACCTGTACAGTGCCGATACGACCAAGGCCATGCTCAAAGTAGCGAAAGAGGGCGATGGGGGCGGTTATGTCGGGTTTGGTTTGGCCTATCTCCTTAGTACCTTTACTGGGAAAATAGCGGGCACGCTCATTGCGCTGGCGCTCTTTGCGGTGGGGATGATCGCTGCGTTCAATGTATCGCTCATCCATGCTTTTGAGCGTATGGCTGGACGGTTTGCAAAAAAAGAGAGTGAGGAAGGTGATGACAGCGAGACAGAAAAAACTGGAGAAGAAACAGAAAAACCCGATCAAACATCGTCATCTCCAGCGCCGCTTCTTTCTTCACCGCTGGCCGAAGAAGAGAACGCATCGGAGGCTGTTCCCTCCGCAGCGGCATTGACCGAACATAATATCAAAAAAATTGAATGGAAGGGTGAAGAGGCACCAGTGGAAGAAAACAAAAATACCGAGGAAGAAACCGTATTGGTACCGGCCTTTATCCGACCCAAGCGTTCGCTCCGTCAGCGAGCGTATCGCTGGGAGTTGCCGCCGGCTGATTTGCTCGAATCGACCACCGGTCAAGCACTTGGCGGTGATACAGAGCGAAACAAACACATCATTCAGAGTACACTCAAGCATTTTGGCATCGACGTGGAACCAGGGGAGGTCCGGGTGGGGCCAACCGTGACGCAGTATACTTTTCGTCCGGCTTTTGGCGTCAAGCTGTCGCGCATAACGACGCTCAATAGCGACTTGGCCTTGGCCCTGGCTGCCAAGAGTGTCCGTATCGAAGCTCCTATTCCTGGGCAGGCTCTCATCGGTATCGAGGTGCCGAACCAGTCCGTGGCTACTGTGCGTCTCAAGGCGGTTTTGGAAAGTGAAGAGTGGAAGAAACGCCGCTCCGATCTGACAGTGGTGCTTGGGGAAGACGTCACTGGGAAACATATTCTGGCTGACTTGGCCAAGATGCCGCACATCCTGATTGCCGGCCGGACTGGTTCCGGCAAGAGCGTGTGTATGAACACGTTTTTGTTGTCGCTCTTGTATCAGAATGCACCGGAGGATCTGCAACTTATTCTGGTTGATCCCAAACGCGTGTCGTTTTCGCGCTATCGAGGGATACCACATTTGAAGACGGGGGTTATTGTCGAAAACAAAAAAGTGGTCAATGTGCTTCGTTGGGCGGCAGGGCAGATGGATCATCGTTACAAGATTTTGGAGGAGGCGCGGGTACAAGATATCCAGTCCTACCATGCTCTGACTGAAAAAGGTGAAAAGCGCCGTGTGGTCAATGTTGAAACAGGACGTATTACCGAGGAAGCCTTTCCGCACATGCCGTATATCGTCATTATGATCGATGAGATGGCGGATCTGATGGCGACCCATGGCAAAGAAGTGGAGTCACAGATTGTTCGACTGGCTTCACTGTCACGAGCGGTTGGTATTCATTTGGTTTTGGCTACTCAACGTCCGGAAGCCACAGTGATCACCGGTCTCATCAAGGCCAACATTCCGGCGCGTATTTCCTTTCAGCTCAAATCACAGATTGACTCACGCACTATTCTCGATACGGGAGGGGCAGAGAAATTGCTGGGCAATGGCGATATGCTGTACTCTGCGGCTGATGGCAAGGAAATGCGCCGTGTGCAGGGCGTGTTTGTCTCTGATGATGAGATCAAGCGCGTGACGACGTTTTTGGAAGAGCAGAAAGAAGCTCGGGGTGATGAGGAGGGTCTGGATGATTTTGATGACGAAGGTGAAACGGGTGGTATCGCGCAGGCACTTGATGCGCTCGATGAAGGATCCAAGTCGGATGACCTGTACGAAGAAGTGAAGCGTATTATTATTCAAAGCGGTCGGGCCTCGACGACCAATTTGCAGACGACCTTTGGTATCGGCTATCCTCGGGCGGCGCGACTGATGCATCTCTTGGAGGAGAACGGCGTGATCGGCATGGTGGATGGCAAGAAAAAAGTGCTTTTGTCGAATGCACCGGATTCGACCGTGGAGGAAAAAGAAACAGCCTATGAAGACGACCCTATGGGTGACCAAGCCGCACGCGATAAATGGCAAGCCTAACCTGATATGAATGATGGATTTACCAGAAAAAAAGTTGAATCACTGACACTTGGTGAAAAGTTGCGAAAACTGCGTACGGATTCCCGTATGACGCTTCACGATATTTCCAAGGCCACAAAAATCCAGGAAAAGTATCTGGAATTTCTTGAAACGGGGGTGTACGAGAAGCTGCCGGCCGATGTATATGTCAAAGGTTTCCTCCGGAGTTATGCACGCTACCTCAATGTGGAAGAAGAGGCCTTGGTCAAGCTCTATGAGCGCGAACGAAACATCCAGGAGAATCTGGGTCGAGAGACGCGCGTGCAAACGGTGCAGAGTTCGTTTGCTCCTTTGTCATTTGTCATTACCTCTCGCTCTTTGGCGATGGTGGGTATTTTTCTTCTGGTCTTCGGAGCTTTCTTTTACCTCTATCGAGAATTTCGCAATTTTGCTGCCGAGCCGCAGCTCATTGTTTTTGAGCCACAAAACGGTACGATCGTAGACGGGCAGGAAGTGACGGTGCGCGGCAAAACCGACAAGGGTGCCCAAGTGACACTCAATGATCAGGGAGTTTTTGTTGATGGTGAAGGTGCTTTTTCTGATAGGGTACCGGTGCGTGCCGGTATGAATACGGTCGTGATACGAACAGTCAATCGTTTTGAAAAAGAAAAAATAGTGACGCTTTCAGTAGAGTCTCTCCCGGAGGAGGTGCCGGAGCCTGTGCCTGAGTTGCCACCGGAAGTGTTGGTACCGACAACACCGGAAGGAGAGGTTGTGCCGCAGGAGTAGTTGAACAGTTATCGAATGTATGATAGTATGAAAGTACAGTAAACAAACAACTAACGTACGTGTATGGCAAAAGCAAAACAGACCAAGGAAGAAGGGAAAGACAAACTGAAGAGCGTGGTAGATACCATGGAGGAGAAGTACGGTGAGGGTGTCATCATGAAACTCGGTGATATGCCCAAAGTAGATGTGGAGGCTATCCCGACCGGGTCAGTGTCTATCGATATTGCGCTCGGGATCGGTGGTGTGCCACGTGGTCGCATCGTCGAGATCTATGGTCCGGAGTCTTCCGGCAAGACGACGCTCTGTCTCCATATCGTGGCCAATGCGCAGAAGCAGGGTGGTATCGCGGCCTATGTCGATGCCGAGCACGCGCTTGACCCGGAGTATGCCAAGCGTATCGGTGTCAAGACCGCCGACCTCCTCATTTCTCAACCGGACACGGGTGAGCAGGCACTCGATATCGTCGAGACGCTGGTGCGTTCCAATATGGTAGATGTCATCGTTATCGACTCGGTAGCGGCGTTGGTGCCCAAAGCCGAGATCGAGGGTGAGATGGGGGATCAGCATGTGGGACGTCAGGCGCGCCTTATGTCGCAGGCGCTGCGCAAGCTGACCGCTATCATTGCCAAGTCCAATGCCACGGTTATCTTCATCAATCAGATTCGCATGAAGATCGGTGTGATGTTTGGGAATCCTGAGACAACGAGCGGTGGTCAGGCACTCAAGTTTTACTCGTCCGTCCGTATCGAGATTCGCCGCAGTGCTCAGATCAAAAAAGGGGAGGAAGTAGTGGGCAACCGGGTCAAGGTCAAAGTGGTCAAGAATAAAGTGGCAGCCCCATTCCGTACCGCAGAATTTGATATTATGTACAATGAAGGCATTTCTCTCGCGGGAGATGTGCTCGATGCCGGAGTGCGCTTTGGTGCGCTCAAAAAATCCGGTAACTCATTCCTCTATGATGAGGTCAAGCTGGGGGCAGGACGTGAGAGTGCCAAGACGTTTTTGAAAGAGAATCCCAAGATTCAAAATGAAATCGAACAACTGATTCTCAAAAAATCCAAAGAAGTAGGTGTCGCACCCGCAGAAGATGATGAGGCGGCTGAGGTGAAATAGAGTGTTATTTTGAGCTCTGTAAACCCTTCGACTGGCTCAGGGTAACTCTTCGACAGCGCTCAGAGTGAAAGCAATGAAAAAGGCGTCCTGTCGCGGCAGGGCGCCCTTGCTTTGTTTGGCCAAGTAGAGTCGTCCCTAGACTAGCGGGGGATGAATATCGTACTGATGCCTGGTGCGGCCGTGACTGATACACGGATCACCGTGGTGACCATGTTCTGGCACATGAGGAAGGAGCTGGTGTGCCTCATCGATAGTGACCAAGTGTTGATCTGATGTCAGGATGATGCGTACATCCAGTTCCGCAATATCGGCAATTGGTGTGTGGCCAGAGGTGAAACACACGGGTGCCTGCGATGTCACGCAGACTCGTGATCATCTCGTAGAATGCCTTACGGCAATCGGTTTTGCCAGCAAGCATGTGTACGCCACCAGCAGGACGGAAGATGTCTTTTCCGCTGAGCGTTCCTCCCTCAGAACGAATCCTGTTGATTTCCCGGTCGACAATCGAATCGATACGACCGTCGTAGCACGTCAGAATAGCGTGCGTGACTTGGTTTTGTTGTGGAAGTTGCACTTCTTCTTACTCCTCGTTGGTTGAAGAACCGAAAACAAAACGCTGATCTTGCCACGGAAGTTTCCCTTGTTGCCTCGTTGAGGAAAACAAGTGTCCACTTAGGTAACAGGACCAACTAGGGTAGTATGCGAGAAGAAGGGATTTGTGTCAACCCCGTTAGAGAAAAGTTGCTGCAAGCGACTGAAGTCGCGCCAAAGGCGCAGCGTTCTCTAACGGGGTCAAGACTTATGCTATACTGAATGGTGCTATGAAAAATATAAAAAATATCTTGCGGTACGCACTGTTCCTTTTGGTTTTCGGATGTTTTTTTTCGTTTTCTGTGCCGGATGTTCGAGCGGAAGAGGATCCTGATGAAATAGAGGATGATATCGCCAAAACGGAGAAAAAGCTGAAAGAAGCCGAGAAAAAGTACGGTGCGCTCAAGAATGATTTGAATCAGATCTCCTCCACGCTGACGTCTACCCAGCAGGCTATTTTGCGCGTGCAGAACCTGCTCAATCAGACTACTCAGACCATCGATCAGAAAGAAGCCGAGATCGTCAATCTCGACCAGCAGTTGGTGCTGGAAAAAAAGGTACTCGGGAACCTGCTCCAGGAACTGTATATGTCCAATACGACGCCACTTGTCGAAGTGGTGTTGGCCAAGGACGATGTCGCTAGTTTTTTTCAGAATGAAGATGGACTACTTTCTCTCCAGGAGCGCATGACGGGCATCATCGAGGACATCACGGTGACCAAGGGCAAAATAACAGAAGAAAAGTCTTCTTTGGAAGAAGCTAAAAAAGATCACGAGGAGCTCTTGACTATCCAAAACAAACAGAAGCAAACCCTGGCTTCTCAGAAAAACGAAGTCCAAGAAAATCTAGAGGATCAGGCCACAACCGTCAATCGATTGAAAAAGGAACTGAGTGAGTTGCAGGGGGATTTGAGTAAAATTTTGGGCAAGTCGTACAACGCCAAGGATATCGAAGAAGCGGTGGACTTTGCTAGTAAAAAGACCGGCGTTCCCAAGGGTTTTCTCTTTGGGGTACTCAAGATGGAAACCAACCTGGGAGCCAACGTCGGGGGCTGTACGTATGCCGAGGTAGAGGACGGCGCCGAAAAAAACTACAAAGCCAAAAAGTTGGGCAAGACAGCCTGGGCGACGTTCCTTCGGCGTCGGGATACGTTTAAGACTATTACCAAGGAACTCGATATTGACTATCGTAAGCAGAAGGTGTCGTGCAATCCGCGTGGCTATGCCGGTACCGGCGGCGCCATGGGTGTAGCACAGTTTATGCCTGATACGTGGGTAGCGTACAAATCGGCCGTGTCGGCAGCTACCGGTCATCGACCCCCGAGCCCGTGGAACCTGACGGATGGTGTCATGGCCATGGCGCTCAAACTCGACAAAATTCCTGGTGTCGACAAGGGCGAGCGTTCTGCTTGGAAGCGCGCTGCTACAGCCTATCTCGGTACCAGCTATGCGCCCTATATCAACGGTATTCTCTACTGGGCTGATAATTACAAGAAATTACTGTAAACGTTCTCTTGTTTGGAGCTTGCTTAAGCCGTTTATACCCCTTTACAAAAGGGAAATTTTGTGCTATGGTTCGGGCACAACGAGGGGATTTGGACATCGTCCATATTCTGACTCGTACCAGCTAGTCTTGGCTCCTCCGGGAGCATTGACAAGTAAATATCAATTATCAACTTTACGGAGGCCTACCATGGCAACCACGGTTTATCGGCTTTTTCATGCCATAGCCGCGGTGGCTATGGTTCTCGGCCTCTTGGGTTGCGGCGGGGGCGATGAAGCCTCAGTACCGCAGGGTATTCAAGTGGTGGCAGTAGCACTCACACCAGAGCGTGCTGACACCAAGCGTATCCTGGCGGTACCGGAGTCGAGAGCGGGGGTGCGTTTCAATCTCAGTACTACTTCGGTGGCGCTCAGTTCCGTAGTCGCTACTCCTGAGACATGGGGTACCGAGATGCTACTGAACTGGGCGGAGCGGACTTTTCCTGAAACCTTTCCCGAGCCTGCAGTAACGCAGCAGGGGGAGTACCAAGGGAGAATGTACGAGTTCCGCCACTATAGCAATGGATGTTATGTGGCGGTTCGAGACGACCAAACTGCCTGGGGATTGGGACCGTGTGTGGGTTCTGATACTACGCCATACTACTTCGGTCCGACATCTGCCTATCGGTGTTTAGCTGAACCTGACTACTGCCGACCGAAGGTCAATGTGGTTGCGGTGACGCCAGCACCCGGAGCTGCCAGTGTTCCGAGGAACGCCATCATGAAGGTGCCGTTTGACAGGGCTTTGGTTTGTCCAGAAGCACCCATCGTAGCGGACTTCGGTGTTGTACGTGGGCAGTTGACCTGTGCGACAGCAAACGGCAAGTCAACAGTGACCATCACGCCGGACGGGGAACTCCCGAATGGCGCAGTGGTGACAGCGACCCTCAGCGGCTTTTTCGGCCTCGAGGGGGTCGTGATGACTCCGTACACCTGGCAGTTCACGGTGGTCAAAACCGCTCCGGTGGTCAAGATTGTGACCGCGAACTGGGATGGCTATGACACGGGTGCGGTGTCGATCATCGACCCGACCACACGAGTGGTCAACAAAGTCATGCTCGACAAGATCCCCGGATATCTGATCAGTACGAACATCGCGGTGGATAATGCTCGTGGCGTTGCCTATATGGGCGCCTTGTCAACCTACGTGCTCCACAGGGTTGACATAAAGACGGGGAAGGCACTGCCGTCGTTTGTGATAGATCCTGGGAGCTACGATGACGCTCACTGGCACGGGATTCGAGGGCTGAGCCACAACGGAGACGCTGTGTGCATCGTTACTGGGTCCAGTCTCAATGGTGCTCAAGCCGAGTACTACGCCCGCAACCGTCTGGCATGCTACAGCCCAAGTGCGGGGACCGCACTTTTCATGAGCCCCACGGATTTCCTCGGTGACGGCACCATGATTCCTATGAAGCTCATTTATTCATCAGTGCACAAGAAGTTTTATGTGCTGATGTCCAAGCTTGACGGCTTGTTCATGGAATGGTTCGGTGATGCAGCTGCTCGCGATGGATATCGGGCCGGGACGATCGGTAAAGTCGTGGAGATTGACGGTACAACCTTCCAAAAGGGACGTACCTGGGCGGTCGGATCAGTCCCGATAGACGGGGAATTGCATGGTGACATGCTTTCCGTCGTGAATGCGGGCGGCAAGACACTGTCCAAGATCAATCTCCTGGTGGCAAACCCGGCTGCGACGGGTGCTGTCACGACCGTTGATTGGACAGCGACCTTCACCGGTATGGCCAACCCGACCGGGATCAAGATTGACTCAGAAAAGAACGTGTACTACGTTCCCGACTGGGTTGACTCGATTCGGGTGATGAGTTTGACGACCGACCAACAGGTCGGGCGCATCATTACCGGGGACGTGCCCTGGGGAATGGGCATCGTCGGCGGGTCGCTTTGGGTAACGGCGCCAAAGAAGCAGATCTTTGCTTCGGGTGACGCACTACTCGAAATCGACCGTACTACGCAGACGATTAAGAATACCGTCACCGCAGGCGCAATGCCACATGGGCTCGCGATCTACCAGTCTCAGTAGGGGCTGCCCAGGCTGTGAAGTCTTGGCAAGTAGCACGCACCCGCACCTTGGAAACAGGGTTGCGGGTTCTTTTTTTTCATAAAGTATGGTAGAGTGACGTTGAGGAAAAAATTGAAACAAAAATATTTTTTATACATATGCTAAAAGGCTTTTGGTTGGTAGGAGTTTTCTTGCTGAGTTTCTTTGTTTCTGTTGATGCTGCTTCGGCCGCTCTCGGTGGTTCGCCTTCTTGGGCCTCTTATCCGAGCTTTTCGTTTGGAAGAAATACCGACCCTGAACCAACTCATATAAAGGCATCTACCTGTAGTACGGGTGTTTGGGATAGTATTGCCTCTATCTGTGTGGCTGCCTGCCTTCCGGATGATACCTGCACCGATCATGCTGCCGAGATAGCCAATACTTGCGTTGGTTCCGACTATGTCATTTCCGACAATGGATGTGGTGTACAGCAACTTTGTTCTGGCACTCGTTCCTGTGATTACAACTGGAAAGAAGTGGCACCGTAAAAAAATTTAAGTACAAGTGTGCATATAAGATCTAATACAAAACATATGTCTCGAAGTCTTCAGATAGGTATCCTGGCTTTTCTCTTTGTCCTGGCACCTAGTATGGTACAGGCCGAAGAGTCCATGCCCGCGGTATCACTTTTCTGTGTCCCGATGGCGGTCATAGAAAAAGGCGCACTCGCCGATACCTTTCCTCTGACACAGGGTCAGGAAACAGTGTTCAGTTGTACTGTTTCTGCTTTGGAAAAAGAAAAAACCATGTCCGTACTCCTCATGGGAAAACAAGCCTATGAAAAAGAGCTGCCGGCAGCAACCGGGACGGAAGTCGTTCTTTCCGGAGAACCCGTTGTCACGACGATCTCTTTTCCGGTAGCCTATCGTTTTGGTACGTACCAGTATACGTTTTCGGTGATTGACCTGGCAACCAAACAAGAGGTAGGCGGTCCCAATCAGTTTGTAGGTGTGTTGAAAGGGGAGGGCCGAGCCAGTATCAAGGATATGAGTGTAGACAAAGAACAGTACCAGTGGCAGGATCCGGTATCACTGCACCTCTCACTTATGATTCCTGAGGGAGTGAAGATTGAAAATGAAAAGCTTTCTCTCCACGTAGCTGTACAGAATCAGCAGGGAGGAGAGTGTGTGGTGCTCGAAGATAACCGGGCAGTGACCGAGGCTGAGGCTGACTATGCCCTATCACTACCCAGAGAAGAGAGTGCCTGTACCAATGCTCTCTCTGTGATCCTCAAGCAAGACGAGACAGTAGTCGACCAGCGCACCCTGGCTGTCAGACTGAAGGATGCTACCCAGAGCAATGGAGCTGAGCAGTCAGGGGAAAATATATTTTCCAAAATCCCTAAATCGCTGCTCATCGGCATAGGACTGACCGTTCTCTTCTGTCTGGCACTGGCAGGATACTTTCTCATGCGCAAAGAGCGAGTGCGGAGGTTTTAGAGAGGGGGGTGGTTGAAATCGAGTCACTCGTGAGAAGTGTGGTATAGTTTGAGCAAGAAACAAAAATATATTTTCCTATCGCTATGTCGTTCACCCCGAGAGTTCGTGGAGTAGTATTCAGCGCATTGTTACTCGCAGGACTTTTTTCTTCCGGTACCGTAGCGGAAGCGGCTTTTAGTGTCACAGTCTCTGCTTCTTCTCGTGCGGTTGCTCCTGGACAAACGATCACGGTTCAATTCTGGTCGACACAAGGAACGTTTCCGTATGACTGTACATATAGTAATAGTCTCGGCTGGTCTGTCACCAGGAATATTACTGCCGGAAACAGAGGAGACGCTCCTGGAAATCGTGCTTCATACATGGAAGAGATTTCGTTTACACCACCGCTTGGTACAACAACGTATAGTTCACAGTGTATTGACGGTGCCGGCGCTTCGAAATCAAGCTCGACCCAGGTATTTGTTGGCTCTACTCCCGTAGTGACGCTTTCTGCTGGTCAGACTTCCTTGCCCGCTACCGGTGGTTCAACAGGTATCAGCTGGCGGGTTGATCTGGCGACGCGTTGTACCGCTACCGGTGGTGATGACAGATGGCGCGGACTTTCTAGCCTTCAGACAGGAGGTAGTCTTTCATGGACACTGACATCGACCACCACCTTTAGTCTGGAGTGTTTCAATGCGAACGGCGATAGTTCCGGCAAGAAGTCGGTCACGGTGTATGTCGGGGAGCCACCATCTACCTGTGGCAATGGTACCGTTGAGAGGGACAAAGGAGAAGAGTGTGACGAGGGTGCAGGAAACAGCAATGTTTGCCCGGCGACATGTAGTAAAACCTGTCAGTCCAATGACTGCGCCTCGGTCGTCGATATATCTATATCAGCCCGACCAGAGAGGTTTGATCCCGGTGAGGATGTCAGAATCAGCTGGGAGGCAGAAGATGCTGTACGGTGTGAGGTTGAGAAGGGTGAGGGATTCTCTGATCCGATTGGTACCTCGGGCTCTGTCACGGTATATCCAACGAGAAGTCAATCGTATGGTATTGAGTGCTATGATTCCGGCGGCAAGT
>CAZPXK010000016.1:0-20749 GCA_964590035.1 uncultured Bdellovibrionales bacterium | reverse complement strand
CACTTGATCTGTTGCTTGCCTTGATTGAAAAGGAAAAGCTGGATATCACGCAGGTCAGTCTGGCACAGGTAGCGGATCAGTATCTCGGCTATATTCGTGATGAAAAAAATATTTCTCTTGAGAATTTGTCGGCCTTTTTGACTATTGCCGCTCGGCTTATTTTGATCAAGTCACGTGCACTTCTTCCTATTCTTAATTTTACTGACGAAGAAGAGGAGGCTATGGAGGATTTGGAACACCATCTCAAAACGTACCAACTCTTTCGTGAAGCCTCGCAAAAATTAGGAAACCTTTTTGCCAAGTCATCATCTGCTTATTCTCGAGCTGGTTTTTTTGGTATGCAGGTAGTTTTTTCTCCACCAAAAGGCATCACCCGCGAAGCGCTTCGGAGTCATTTTAGCGATGTACTCGGTGGTATTCCGGTTTTGGAGATCTTGCCCGAAAAAGAAATCGCCGTAATCGTTACTCTCGAAGAAAAGATGTTGTACTTACAGCAAACACTGATGGAGCGTGTCGAGTCTTCGTTCCATGAATTGATCGGACACACTGCCAATCGGGTAGAAGTGATTGTTTCTTTTTTGGCGATGCTCGAGCTCATCAAACAACGGTTTATTCATGTGAAACAGGAGGAATTTTGGAGTGATATTCATATAACGCGTTTACCATAACTTTATGAGCGAGCAGATTCGAAAAACTATTCTTTCTGAGATGGAGTCACTCCTTTTTATGAGTGGAGAACCGGTGCCCTTTGCTCGATTGGCGACCGTGCTCGGCATTACGGAGGAGCAGGTTTCGGAGGTGGTCGCGTCCCTTGCACTCCAGTATGAAGAACGTGTAGATGCGGGATTGAAAATCCTCGTGCATGATGCCTCTGTCGAGTTGGTGACCAAACCGGCCAATGCCACACTGGTGGAGTCATTTATCAAGAACGTGCGAGAAGAAGGGATGAGCAAGGCAGCGCTCGAAGTGCTCTCTATCATCGCCTACCGTGCTCCGGTCTCTCGTGCTGAAATAGATGCTATCCGCGGGGTGAACTGTAGCTTTACGCTCCGAAATCTTTTGCTCAGAGATTTGATTGCTCGCGAGGGAAATCCGAGTGATAGCCGTGGGTATCTCTATCGTCCGACGTTTAAATTTCTCGAGGTGCTCGGCATCGAACAAGTAAGTGAATTGCCAGACTATGACACCTTGTCTCAGGACGAACGTCTTCGTATGATTCTTTCAGAATCGGGAGCCGAAAGTGAACCGACAGACACTCCGGAAATTTCAGAAACAAAATAATATATGCGCCTCTTTTTTCTCTTTTTTGCCGTGTTATCTGTTGGAATGCTATTTTTTTCTTCAGAACAGGCTAGACCAATACTCTCTCGATTTTTTGGAGATGATTTTGGAGCGCGCAAAGCAGTACTCGGATCGGTAGCACCGGAACCGGTGACCCTTCCTCTTTTTTCGGAAAATCGTGAAATGGCAGTGAGTTATCAGCCGGAGTTCAAGGAATATTCGCCTCGCCTGACGATTGTGTCTGCTCATGCCTCTATCATTATGGATGCCGAATCAGGCAAAGTGCTGTATGAGCGCAACGCCCATGAGCGTCGTCAAGTAGCATCGCTCACCAAATTGTTTACGGCAACGTTGGTTATGGAGCGGGTAGCGGATCTGGAGGCGATAGTCACTATCGATGAAGAAGCGGTGTATTCGGAAGGAACTCGGATAGGTTGTCCTCGCTCAGGTTTTTGTAACGGTGTGCGACTGAAAGTAGGCGAAAAAATTTCTGTCCGTAATCTTCTGAAGGCTGCTCTCATGAACAGTGCTAATGACGCGGCCATCGCCTTGGGGAAACATATTGGTACGACACAAGAAGGCTTTGCGGTGATTATGAATAAGCGTGCCCAGGAGCTCGGACTCGTCAATTCGCATTTTTGCACCCCTTCTGGTCTGGAGCCAGATGGACGTGAGCACGAGTGTTATTCATCGGCATCCGATATCGCCAAAATTGCCGTACACGCATTGCAATTTCCGGAAATTTGGGAGATTATGCGCTATGAAAAACAATTTATCACTTCAGCTGACGGAGAGTTGTCTCATGAAATTTTCAATACCGATCAGTTGCTGGGGCAATTTCCCAATCTCCTTGGTACCAAGACTGGTTTTACACCGCTTGCCGGTTACTCTCTTTTGGCGGTAGCGAGTGATTATTCTGCCAAACACAAAGTGATTGCCGTGGTTCTTGATGATCAGTCGCGCTGGCAGAGTATCCAGTCTATGTTTGATTGGAGTTTTCAGGCTTTTGATTGGAAATAATAGCCTATGGTGACTTCGAAAAAATCCAGCAACGAGGTATACTAGGAGAGATGAGGAGAGAAAAATAATTTTTTAAAACTTCGTATTGAAGTTGTACTATCGGGTATGGAAACCATCCAGATCGCTCAGATACAGAATGTCCCGCATGTCATCAATGTACTTAAAGTCATGACCACTGGTCTACTGGCTTTTCTGCTTGCGTTTGCGCTCACGCCCCTCTGGACGCACATTTTGTATCGATACAAATTTGGTATCAAAATCAAAGAGAAGTCAGTCAATGGTGAGCAGCTGACGTTTGTAAACAAGCTTCATGCTGGCAAGGCAGGGACACCGACGATGGGTGGAGTGATTGTATGGGTGACTATCCTGATACTGGTACTGCTGTCACACTATCTATTTCCTTTTATCGCTGATTGGACCAATACTAACTTTATTGCTCGTCTGGATTTTTTCAAGCGCTCCCAAGTCTGGTTGCCCTTGTTTGCATTGATTACGGCGGGTTTACTCGGTCTCCTTGATGACTATATGAGTGTTCGGGGTCGCGGAACCAATAAGGGTGGTGGTATGCGTTTTGCCTTTCGGTTTTGGTGGCTCTTTGCTATCGCAGGGTACGGTGCCTGGTGGTTCTATAGTAAATTGGGCTGGGATGAGATACACGTTCCAGCAGTGGGTGATTTCACTATTGGGTGGTGGTATATTCCACTGTTTATTTTTGTTATCCTCTTTGCAGCGATTTCATCGAATGAAACAGACGGATTAGACGGACTGAACGGAGGGGTACTGCTCATTGCTTTCAGTGCTTTTTCGCTCATTGCTTTTATGCAAAACAAGATGGACTTGGCAGCCTTTTGTGCGGCGCTCTCAGGCGCTTTGCTGGCGTTTTTGTGGTTCAATATTTATCCGGCCCGATTTTTTATGGGTGATACCGGCGCGATTGCTCTCGGGACGACGCTCGGGGTGGTGGCTATGCTCACCAATTCTGCCTTGGTGTTGTTTATTATTGTCGCCATTTATTCGCTTGAATCCGGGAGCGCAGCCATCCAGCTCATCTCCAAGAAATACTTCGGACGCAAAGTATTCTTGGCGGCTCCTCTGCACCATCATTTCGAAGCCAAGGGGTGGCCGGAGCCGAAAATTGTTATGCGAGCCTGGATATTTACCGCTCTGACGGCTTTGATCGGTGCTATGATTGGGATTTTGGGGATGGGGAAGTAACTATTCAAATGCTGGTGAGCATTGGAGTAAGTACTGAGTAACTATTGAGTGATACTGCTATGTCATTACGAAGCATGGAGGGAGTGGATTTTTCAAATCAAACCGTATTGGTTCGTGTTGATTTCAATATTGAACAGACCAATATATCCAATGTGGAGGAACACTTTCGTTTGGATATCGTCAAAGAGACGGTGGATACGATTGCGGTTGCTCCAGGAGCCCGCATTGCTCTCCTGACTCACTTTGGTCGCCCAGAAGGGAAAAAAGTGGACAAGTACTCGGTTGTGAAGATTCAAGAGTCAGTCAGTCGTGCTTTGGGTCGGGACGTCGTCTTTGTTTCTGATTGCATCGGAGCGAGCGTGGAGCGTGCGCTTGAGCAGTCAGCCCCGGACCAGATCCTCCTTTTAGAAAATGTGCGTTTTTATGAAGGAGAAGAAAAAAATGATGAGTCTTTTGCACGAGAGCTAGCCAAGCCATTCACGCTTTTTATCAATGAAGCTTTTAGTGTCTGTCATCGCGCTCATGCTTCCGTGGAGGCTATCACGCGTATACTGCCATCGTATGCCGGTCTGAGACTTCTGAAAGAAGTTGATGAACTCAGTCGTGTAAGTCTCTCTCCGGAACATCCGGCTATCGCTATTGTCGGGGGTGCCAAGATCGAAACCAAGCTCCCACTCATACACGCCCTCGAAGAGCGCTATGATGCTATTTTGGTTGGTGGCAAAGTGGCCAATGAGGCCATTGATCAAAAGATATCTTTTTCAGAAAAAGTGTTGCTTCCAAAAGATTTTGATTCCAGTGATCGTCTCGATATCGGACCGCAAACGGTTGGGTATTATACCCAGATTATCAATATGGCAAAAACAATTATCTGGAATGGACCGATGGGAAAATTTGAAGAAAAGCCTTATGATATCGGCACCGACGCCATTTTGCATGCTCTGCTCTCGAGTAAAGCGTATGTCGTGATCGGTGGCGGGGAATCCTTGGCAGTATTGGAACGGGCAGGTGTCATAGGAAGAGTGAGTTTTGTGTCTTCGGGTGGTGGTGCCATGCTTGAATACTTGAGTGGTCAGACGTTGCCCGGACTGGCTGCTCTTGAGCCTATCTAAATTCTCACCGCTGAGTATAGGGTAGAAACCAGCGCTTGTCTCATAAAATATTCATATTTCGGCTGAAAACCTCTCAAAGCTCGTTGGATTATCATGATAGTCCTCCTCACTTTTCAAGATTTTCATCTCGAAATCTGAACATTTTCTTGAGACATGAGAATTGAGATAGGCTCTGGAAGCGTGATATACTATGAAAAAGCAGTTAGTTTTTAGTCATTAGTCGTTAGCAAGACGAATTATCATATTTGATTATGGCGAAGATTACCGAAGTAGTAGCACGTGAAATTCTCGATTCTCGTGGAGACCCGACAGTAGAAGTCCAGGTGACCCTAGAAGACGGAACCGTTGCCAAAGCTGGTGTCCCATCTGGGAAATCGACCGGAGCTTTTGAGGCTGTCGAGCTCCGCGACAATGATCCGAGACGGTACGGCGGTATGGGCGTACTGACTGCCGTAGAACATGTGAATACTGTTTTGGCCAAAGCCGTGGTGGGGATGGAAGCGACCGGACAAAAAGAAATCGATGATAGTATGAGGGCGCTCGATGGTACTCAAAACAAGGGTCGTTTGGGAGCCAATGCTCTTTTGGGTATTTCTCTTGCCGTTTGTCGAGCGGCGGCACTTTCCGCAAAGATGCCACTTCATCAGTATATTGCCCAATTGTACGGAAAAAAAGAAGCCAGAGCGAGTTTTCCGGTACCGATGTTCAATATTGTAAACGGTGGCAAGCATGCTGACTCCGGTCTTTCAGTGCAGGAATTCAAGGTTGTTCCGTTTGGTATACATACTTTTCCAGAGCAATTGCGGGCCGGGAGTGAAATTTTTCATACCTTACAGAAATTGCTCGAGCAAAAACACCTGACAACTTCCGTCGGTGATGAAGGGGGATTTGCTCCTCGAGTGGAGAGCCATATAGAGGCATTGGAAATGATTGGTCGAGCAGTCGCAGAGGCAGGATATCGCCTGGGAGAAGATATTTTTATTGGTCTTGATGTTGCTGCTGATTCATTTTATGACAAGAGCGAAGATCAGTATGTCCTCAAACCAGAGGGGGTAGCATTGTCTCGAGAAAGCTTGGTCAATGTCTATCGTGAGTGGATACACAAATACGCGGTTGTTTCCATCGAAGACGGTCTTCACGAGGAGGATTGGGATGGTTGGGCCACTATGAAAGAAAAACTTGAGAAAGAAGAAGCTGCCTGGAAACAAATGCCGATGCTTATTGGTGATGATCTCTTGGTGACCAATGTGGAGCGTTTGAAGAAAGCAATCGAGAAAAAAGCCTGTAACGCCGTACTCATCAAAGTCAATCAGATTGGAACCGTGACCGAAACGCTTGATTGTATGCGGTTGGCTCGGGAACACGGGATGAATCGTGTCATTTCGCACCGCTCCGGTGAAACACCCGATGATTTTATCGCTGATCTGGCAGTGGGGACAGGAGCGGAGTTTATCAAATCCGGTTCGCTTTCTCGGGGTGAGCGTCTCGCCAAATACAATCGTCTTTCTGAAATTTTTCAGTCGCTCCAATCAGTAAATATACCGATTACTTCGGTAGACTAAGCATCTCTCTCTATGTGGTTCCAAAAAAAAGCAATAAATGTTATCTGTATTGGCTCGGCGTCGCAGGATATTTTTTTTCCTACTGATGAGGCAGTTTTGCTTCAAACACCCGAAGACATCACCGCTAAAGAAAAAATTGCTTTTGAACTAGGGGGAAAGTATCGCGTAGCGGATCGTTATGAGGCAGTGGGTGGTGTGGCGGCCAATGTTTCTTGTGGTCTAGCTCGTTTGGGATACCAGGTAGCTGCCTACAGCTGTGTGGGCGATGACGAAATCGGGCGTTTTGTACTCGATTCGTTTAAAAAAGAAGGTGTCGAGACAAATCGTATCACTATCCAGCCTGAAGCCAAGACGGATCTCTCGGCTATTATTGTTATGACACAAAATGGTGAGCGAACCATCTTTCATAATCGTGATGCCAATGAACGTCTCGTAGTCTCTCAGGAAAAACTGGAACACGCACGCTGGTTTTTTGTCAGCGCCTTGAATGGTGAGTGGCAAAAAAATCTCGATACTATCCTTGCGGCGCAAAAAGCCTTTGGGACTAAGTTGGCGCTCAATCCTGGGCAACACAATATCAAGGCGGACCCACAGAAAATACAAGAGGCGCTGTCGACGGTGGATGCGCTGCTTCTTAATAAGGATGAAGCCATAGAATTGCTGCTGCATGTCTATCCCGAAGCGACCAAAGAGCAACTAGATGATGAACAGTATCTGCTGGAGCGATTGGCAGAACGTGGAGCAAAAGTTATTGGAATGACCGATGGCAAACGTGGAGCATGGGCCTTTGATGGTACGGAGTATTGGTTTTGTCCGATCCATACCAGCACACAGGTGATCGATAGTACCGGTTGCGGCGATGCGTTTGGGTCTGGATTTTTGGCAGCACATATTGCTGGATTGCCAGTAGCGCAGGCCCTGCAGTATGGTATAGCCAACAGCGGCAGCGTGATCGGTTTTTATGGTGCCATCGAAGGACTGCTCTCGAAGCAGGCTATGGAAGCAACACTTGCTGTGATTACCCCGACGCGTCTGCGCTAAATTACAGAAGAGTGCTATAATACAAATACAAAATTATACTGTGAGCATCTCGTATGGGTTTGTTTGGAAATATTTCCTTTGGAAAAGATTCTAATCTCGTTCTCGCTTTGGATATTGGAACCGAAGTAGTCAAAGCGCTGATTTTTCGTATCGAAAAAAGCACAAAACAAGGAGTAGTGGTCGGTGTGGGGCGCGTTGCGCAAAAAGTTGGCAACATGCAAAGCGGTGCGGTATCTGATATCAGTGGTGTTATAGAATCTTCACGCCAGGCCATCGCGCTGGCCAAACAAAAAGCCGGTATAAAACGGGTGGAAAAGAGTATTATCGGTATTGCGGGAGAATTGGTCAAAGGAACAACCACGACAGTTCATTATGAACGGGTCAATCCTGAAATGCACATCGGTGTTCCGGAGCTGAAAATGATCATTCAGAAAGTACAGGAGAAAGCGCTCGAGCGTATCAAGCGACAGTTGGCTTGGGAAACTGGTCAGAATGATATCGATGTCAAATTGATCAACGCAGCGGTTGTCGATGTGCGCATTGATGGGTACCACGTGCAGAGTCCTGTGAATTTTCAGGGACGCTCTGTTTCGATGAGTGTGTTCAACGCCTATGCGCCGATGATTCATTTGGGGGCTTTGCAAACTATTGCTGATGAGCTTGATTTGGATTTGCTCTCTATTGCCGCTGAGCCCTATGCGGTCGCTCGCTCGGTTGAAGTAGAAGACATGCTCGATTTTTCTGCGATTTTTATTGATGTGGGAGGCGGAACGACTGATATAGCCGTCGTGCGCAATGGTGGCCTGGAGGGGACCAAGATGTTTGCTTTGGGCGGACGTGCCTTTACCAAACGTTTGGCACAAGAATTTCAACTTTCGTTTGATGTGGCCGAGAAAATGAAACTTGATTATGCCAGTGGCCAACTCAAACCTGAAGAGGCTGAGCAGGTAGCTACTTTGTTTGCTGATGACTGTCGTATTTGGCTCGGTGGAGTAGAACTGTCGCTCATTGAGTTTGCTGAAACCGACCTCTTACCGTCGCGTATTTTTCTCTGTGGTGGAGGGTCGGCCTTGCCGGGGATTAAACAGGCACTTCTGACACAGGAGTGGGCGGGGACACTGCCGTTTTCCAAGCCGCCTCAGGTTTCTTTTTTACAACCAAAGGATGTCGTGAGTATTGTCGATACGACCGGTGAACTGAATAACCCTCAGGATATGACCCCGATTGGATTGGCTCATTTGGCACTGCTTGATTCGATAGAAGAAGAAAAAATGCTTTCCAGTATTTTGCGTCGGAGTATAGAGTCAATCGAAAAAAGGTAACATCAAATTATGCCACAAACATTCTATATCGAAAATGATGAAGAAATTATTTCTGTCATCGGTCGTCTGCGCAAATCTTCCCTAGTAGAAAATTATTTTGTTTTCCCAAAACGTGCTTTGGTTTTGCAGAGTATAGTAAATTTACGTTTGTTTCAGCGAGAGGCGGAAAAGCTGGGCAAAAAGATTATTATCGTCACTCAGGACGACGCTGGCAAGGCACTGGCAGAAAAGGCAGGCCTCGTAACCGAGCGGTATACGGATGATTTTTCTCGACAGACGGAGCATATTGAAATGTCTGGGGTAGAGACACCAGTAAAGAAACAGGTGGCTCCCATGAGCGTGGAGCACTCGGGTTTGCGTTCGAAGGATATAGGAAGCAGTGATTTTTATGCGGGTGGTACGTTGTCGAACACAGAAATTGCACCAGCAGCTGCTTCAGCACCGGAAATGCGACCGCTGCGTATTCGGAACGCTTCTCCAGACAAGCAAACCAGTCTCAATTCGCAGCGTTACGCCGAATCTATACCACTTGAGAAATCAGCCGCAGCTCCTGCTATGGCCTTTCATCCTCAGGTGAGTATGCCGGAGAGTGTTGCTCCTGTAGCGGAAAAAAATGTTCTCCAGAGTATTCAGAGGGAAATCCCGCGCCAATCCGTACAGGCAGGTCGCGAGGAGCGTTTGCGAAATTTCTTTTCAACAGGAAATGCTGCAGCGCCACGTGAGCGTGAGAGTGCCCCAGTTGTGACTCCACAACGTACAGCACCGACTGCTACTCCGCCGGTAGCTGCTGTGCTAGTAGTTCCTCATAAAATAGGTAAGATATTTTTTCTCTTTGCTGCTATTTCGATAGTTTCACTCTTGGGTGTGGCTGTTTTTCTGTTTCTTCCCAAGGCCGAGGTTCATGTTGTGCCGTATCGCAGTGTCGAAAGTGCCGACCTGCAGTTTGAAGGGAGAGCAGACGCTGCTACCGATGATGAACAGGCTATAGCTGTTCGCTTGGTTGAAAAAGAACATGTGGTAGAATTTTCCGTTGATGCGACTGGTGTTTCTCCAGGGAGTGCCCAGAAAGCGCGAGGCACAGTAGTGCTATCAAATACGTTCAGTAGTGATCCACAGTCGCTCGTGGCGACGACTCGTTTGGAGTCTCCCGATGGAAAGATCTTTCGCCTTTTGGAAGGCATAACCATTCCGGGTATGTCTGGGACACAGCCGGGATCTATCGAGGCCAGTGTCATCGCGGATCAGACCGGAACCGAGTACAATATTGCCGCTACGACATTTACCATTCCTGGTTTTAAGAGTGGGCCAAAGTATGAAAAATTTTCTGCCCGTTCTACCAAAGCCATGGCAGGAGGGAGCGCCAGTAGCGGTGGGAGCCAGACCATAATATCCAAGACAGATCTGGAGAAAGCAGCGACCATGGCACAAGAACAAGCCAAGAAAGCGTATCTCGATGGTATCGCATCAGAATTGTTGCCTGGCGAAAAGGTGCTTGAGGAAAATATGGATATATTTTCTCTGGAAGATGCCACGTTGCCCCTGTCTGGGACAGCCGCGCAGTCATTTCAGTATAAGAACACGTTCAAAGTTCGCAGCTTTGTCTTTTCAGAAGAAATACTGAAGCAGCGCATTCTTTCTCGTGGACAGACGGTAATTGGTGGGACGATTTTTCGACCCGTATCAGTACAGCTCACGTATGGCGAAGCTGTCCCTGATTTTGAGGCAAAGACAGTACGTTTGAAAACGCACGCGAGCGTCACATCAGAATCCGTCATTGATCGGGACAAGTTCCTCAAGGCAATCATGGGCAAGGATGAAGAGGGTATTAATGCGACACTTAGTGCCTTTCCGGAAATCAAGAAGCTCGAAATCGTTTTCAAACCACAGTGGTTTACTTCTTCTGTCCCAAATGCCGAAGGACGAGTCACACTCCTCGTTGAACCTGGGCAGGAGTAAAGAAGCTTGTTTTTCGGTCTTTCTTCTGGTAGTATCAGACGATGTCGGGGGAGAGAACTGTTTTTTATTCTTTCAGGGATTTTTATGTTGGACGAAGAACAATCACGGGAACAATCGCAAAAAAAGCGCTATCAATCCGACTTGTTTATATTGGAGGCTGATCGTGTCCGGGAAGAGCGGAGACGCGAGGACTTTGCGGACGAGGTACGGCGTATCAAATCAACCATAGATCGCCTGGAAGTGGAAAAGCAAATGAAAGAAACGGCCGTATCGGTTGCCGAAAAGAAGATCGAGTCGCTCAAGCTAGAAATCAGTACGCTCAAGAAAAAAATGAATGGATACTAATATATATGTACACGAACGAGCTCCGTCAGAAATATCTGGAATTTTTTCAAACAAAGGAACACGCAGTTATCCCTTCGGCACCACTGGTACCGGAAAATGATCCTTCGGTACTGTTTAATACGGCCGGAATGCAACCCTTGGTACCCTATTTGCTCGGCAAAGCGCACCCGATGGGCAAGCGTATTGTCGATGTCCAGAAGTGTGTCCGTACTGGCGATATCGATGATGTGGGTGACGATACGCACCTGACATTTTTTGAGATGCTCGGCAACTGGTCACTTGGCGATTACTTCAAGAAAGAATCAATTACGTGGTCGTGGGAGTTTTTGACCGATGTGAAGTGGCTTGCCCTTGATCCAAAGATGCTGTCTGTCACGGTCTTTGAGGGTGACAACAACGCGCCACGTGATGAAGAATCGGCAAGCATTTGGAAGTCGCTCGGAGTACCAGTCGAGCGCATCGCCTATCTCCCAGCCGAGGACAACTGGTGGGCGGCTGGTCCAACGGGTCCGTGTGGTCCGGATACGGAGATTTTTTACTGGGTGGGTGAGGGTGAACCCCAGGGTAACAAGGGGACGCATCCGAAACAGTGGATGGAAATTTGGAACAATGTGTTCATGCAGTACAACCGAGTGGACGAGAAAACGCTAGAGAAATTACCGGCCCCTTGTGTTGATACCGGTATGGGACTGGAGCGGACGATTGTGACGCTCAATGGTCTGAAAAATGTCTATGAGACAGATGCTTTTGCTGATGTCCTCGTGTTGATCAAGAACATTGTGGGTGTTGAACACTACAACGAACGCGGAGCCCGTATCGTCGCTGATCATGTTCGGGCAGCTGTGCATATGATTGCCGATGGCACAGTTCCGAAAAATGTTGACCAGGGCTATATCCTGCGTCGCCTCATTCGTCGGGCTATCCGCGAGTTTTATAAAATGGGCTATGAGCAGTCAGTGATAGCTGACATCGCCAAAATGTTTATCGGGAAATTTTCGTCAGTGTATGGCTCTGTTCATGAGAATGAAGCCCGTATACTTGATGAACTGGCTCGTGAAGAAGCAAAATTTCGATCCACTCTCTCCAAGGGACTGAAAGAGCTGGAACGACGAACGACTACCAATGCTCTTTCCGGTAAGGATGCTTTTGATTTGTTTGCTACCTATGGTTTCCCTTTGGAAATGACTCAGGAATTGGCCAAGGAACAAGGCCTTACTATTGATGAAGTGGCGTTTCGTGAAGAATTCAAAAAGCACCAGGATCTCTCGCGTACAGCCAGTGCAGGCAAGTTCAAGGGCGGGCTAGCCGACCATAGTGCCAAGGTGACTGCTTATCATACCGTTACCCACCTTATGCTTGCGGGACTGCGCAAGGAACTGGGTACTGGCGTGCATCAGGCTGGCTCAAACATCACTGAAGAGCGCACACGTTTTGATTTTACTCATCCGGAGAAAGTTTCTCGAGAAATTTTGGATCGTGTGGAAAGCTATGTCAATGAGGCTATCGCGGCCGGTGCGACGGTCAGCACCTCTATCATGGACAAAGAAGCGGCCAAAGCAGCTGGTGTGGAGGGGAGTTTTTGGGAGAAGTATCCCGAAAAAGTAACCGTCTATCAGGTAGCGGCTCCGGACGGCACGGTGTATTCACAAGAACTGTGCGGTGGTCCCCATGTCGCTACAACGACCGATATTGCCGCCTTTGGAACATTTAAAATTACCAAAGAAGAAGCAAGCTCGGCTGGAGTAAGGAGAGTGAAAGCAGTGCTTCAATAGGAAACAGCGGAAATGAAAAGGGAAAGTTGAAACAGGGATATCACAAATGGGACTTAGGTTCGGTTTGACAACCCTGGAGAAATCCTGTACAGTACCAAGGTTACTAAAAGGCTCATCTAAAGGCATATGCTCGCGATTATCAGAACTGGCGGAAAGCAGTACAAGGTTTCCGAAGGAAGTAAGGTAAAGATTGAGAAGCTGGAAGCCGAAGTCGGCAGCACGGTAAAGTTCGAGGTGCTTTTTGTCGGTGATGACAAAGTAGCCCACGTCGGGACCCCTGTTTTGGACAAAGCCGTTGTGGAGGGTAAAGTCGTCGCTCAGGATCGTCATGACAAGGTCAAGGGCGTCAAGCACAAGCCAAAGAAGCGCTACCTCGTGCGTTTCGGGCACCGTCAAGCCTATACCGAAGTCGAAATTACCAAAGTCTCCGCCTAAATCCAAAAACCGCTCCGAGTTCATCAAAGAGCGGTTTTTTGTATTCCTAAAAAGAAAAAGAGCGACTCCGGAAATCCGAAACCGCCGCATGGCGCAGTCTTGTTGCTATTGACCAAAAAAGTTCGGCCATCCCTTGTTCAGTAGACCGAAATTTATCCGATCATCAAGGGGAAGGAAGCCAGGGTGATCCGACATTGGCGTGCCTGTTTCCAGTGCGACAGCCTGTTCTTGCATGAGTCGCAACTGAGCCCGTGCAGTCAGCACCTTGGCTGCTGCTTCGTTCAGAGGACTGCCTGCGGTGCCAAGACCGCTTCCGGCAATAGGCGTCCCCACAGGGGTAAAGAAGAACTCCATGACGTCTCCTTGTTGGATAATGAAATTATGCCAGTTCCTTGCGGTTTGTCAAGGCGGCACTGAGGGTCAGTTCGTCGGCGTATTCGATGTCACCACCAGTAGCCAAACCACGTCCAATGCGTGTAATTTTGACTTGGGCGGGTTCAAGCTTCTTTTTCAGGTAGAGAGCAGTTAAATCACCCTCGGTCGTCGGGTTGGTTGCGAGGATGACTTCTTTGATGCCGTCGCTCTGTACCCGGTCGAGGAGCTCGTGGATGCGGAGGTTGCTACTATTGTCGTTTTTTCCGCTTTCGAGGAGTCCACCGAGCACATGGTAGAGACCGGAGTAAATCCCGATTCGTTCTATAGCTATGACATCGAGCGGTTCTTCGACCACACAGAGTACGGTGGCATCACGGCGGCTATCGCTACAGACATTGCATAGCTCTGTCTCGGCGATGTGATAGCAGCGTGTACAGCTTTTTAGGCGAGGAAGTTCTTCGAGACTTTCGGCAAAGCCCTGGAGCTTGTCGGGATGCTGCTTGAAGAGGTAGAGCACGATACGCTCAGCCATCTTTGGTCCGACTGACGGCAAAGCGGAAAAATGCGCGATAAGTGACTGAAATGCTTTGGGATACTGCATAGACTAGTGCATTTTTTCAAGTGACTTGAAGGTGGTGGAGTTTTCTTCAAAGAAGAGCGATATCTTGCCGACCGGACCGTTACGGTGCTTGGCGACGATGATATCGGCAATGCCTTTGTTTGGAGTGTCCGGTTTGACGCGGTCTTCACGGTAGAGAAACATAACGACATCAGCATCTTGTTCGATGGAACCGGATTCGCGGAGGTCGGAGAGTTTCGGAATCTGATCTGGGCGAGATTCTACCGCACGAGACAGCTGCGACAGAGCAATGACGGGGATGTTCAGTTCACGCGCCAATTGTTTGAGACCACGAGAAATTTCGGAAATTTCCTGGACACGGTTGTCGCCCTTTGAGCTGCGACCCTCCATGAGCTGGAGATAGTCGACGATGATGAGCCCCAGATCGTGCTCGGCCTGGAGGCGACGTGCCATGGTACGCATTTCCATGATATTGAGCGATCCCGAGTCATCGATAAAAATAGGGGCTTCGGAGAGGACTCCCATAGCATCGGAGATTTTTTCAAAATCATTACCCGGACCCTCGCTCGAGAGTTTGCCGGTACGGAGACGCCAGAGATCGACTCCGGCCTGAGCGGCAATCATGCGATCAACCAGCTGATCGGCACCCATTTCCAGAGAAAAAATACCCACCGGTACTTTGCTATACACCCCGACCTGACGAGCTAGGTCGAGTGCAAAGGTGGTCTTACCGACCGATGGTCGAGCAGCCAAGATGATGAGGTCTGATTTCTGGAGACCCGCGAGGAGGTTGTCGAGATCGGGGTAGTGGGTTTCGACGCCACGAAAAGCGTTGTCGCTTTTGTGAAGTTCGTCAATGCGGTTGAACGCCAGTTCGAGAATCGATTTGATGGGGATGAAATCCTGCTTGATGTATTTCTGTGAAACGGCAAAGATTTTTTGTTCGGCTTCATCGAGCAGTTTTTGCGCATCCTCGGACTCGTCATAGCCGAGCTCGATGATATCGCTCGCAGCCGTGATGAGGCGGCGTAGCAGGGCTTTTTTCTGAACGACTTTGGCGTAGTGGACGACGTTCACCGCCGAAGGCACGGTGTTGACGAGCGAAGCCAAATAGCTTGATCCACCGACACGTTCGAGCTTGCCTTTTTCTTCCAGTTTGTTTGAGAGAGACAACACATCAATCGGTTCGCGTTCTTCGTAGAGCGCGAGCATGGTCTCATAAATCAAATTGTGGTCGTCTTTGTAAAAATCGCCCAGTTTTAAAAGATCAGCAATCTTGATGACCGCATCCTTGTCGAGCATGAGCGAGCCCAGGACGGAGGCTTCGGCTTCGAGGTTGTGTGGGGGAACGCGCAGGTGGTCGGTCTTGCTACTCGCCATGATGTTTTTCGGTCATTGGATGTTTACTGTGTGCATTATAGCGTGGGTAGCGGAACTGAGCTAGGGATGGTGCATATGTGGACATTATCCGTACGCCTTGACAGAATGACAAAAAGAGAGTATAATACGTAAATCGTGCTTGGAAGTGCGAGAATTCAACCAACGAGGAGTGACAATGCGGTTTTTTTCTTTTTTTGTGGGGCCAGTGCTGACCCTGCTTGGGTCGGTGTTGGCTCTGGTCGCCACGCTTGCGTGGCACTTGCCAGGCGCCAAGCGCGTCCGGCAGGAAGAGGCTCGGCAAGTGACCGAGCTTCAAACTGATCTGGGTGAGATGCCGGGCTATCACGTCGTGCCGCCCAAGAAGTAGGGCGGTTCATCAAGCGAAGAGCCGGGCATCCACGTGATGTCCGGCTCAGAAAGTTTTCAGACCACTTTCTTCGATTCTCTAAAAGTGGTCTTGACGAAAACAATAAAATATGCATTAATATAACGAACACTTCCGCGGGGGAGGTGTGCTACAGGAGGTGCCATCGTGCACAAGAAGCAGTTCTATTCCTTGGGTTTGTTGGCGCTGATCGGTCTCACGGCTGGCTGTGCGCAGCTGCCTGGACTCAATCGTTCGCCTCGGGTTGCTGCGCCAGAGCCGGCAGCAGTTACCCAGACGTCAGAGATCACTGATTTGTCGCGCCGAGTGACGGAGCTGGAGAACTTGGAGGTTCGACGGAACCTTGCTCAAGACGACGCGGCAAAGATCGGGCGGAGCTCTGCTGTTACCCAAGCCCCTCCGAAGAGTCTGGCCTGTGTGAAAGTTCCGCCGGCGCTCAAGCAATCGGCGCACTACACGGATTACGCCCGGCTGATGGAAGCGGTCTACACCACATCGTGTTTGTACGAAGTGGACAGGTTGGCTGAAGCACAGGCGACTATGAACAAGCCGGTCTCGTCGCCTGTCCAGCTTCCACCGGCCGCAAAGAGCGTGCCGAAGAGCGTGCCGAAAAAAAAGTAGCCCGAGCTCGGACTACTAGCAATGAATCGAAAGGGAGCGTCCTATCAGGACCTCCCGTTTTTTTATGATTTTTTCAGGCGATAGCCGCGGGCAGTGTCTTCGACTTTGTAGCCTTTGCTCGCTATTTCATCGCGTAGGCGATCGGATTCGGCAAAATCGCGCTGGTCACGCGCTATGTCACGTGCCTTGGCCAATGATTCTATTTCTTCGGGGATAACTTGGTTATCTCCCACAAGACCGAAAAAGAAAAATATCTTTTCGAACACCAAGCCCAAAACGGTCGTATTCACTTTTTCACCACTATCAAGCAGTGTATTCATTTTTTTCACGAGTTCCAGAGTAGCTGCCAGTGCTTGTGGAGTATTGAGATCATCCTGCATGGCTGCGCGTACAGTGTGAAGAGACTCAGCACCATCGAAACCCTCCGGATTATTTTCTTCTTTTGACAGAGTAGCCAAGCGGTCGACAACAGCAAAGAGAGTCTCCTTGTTTTTCCGTGCCTGCTCGAGTGATTCCCAGGTAAAGTTCATTTGACTGCGGTAGTGAGCTGATACAAGCAGCATGCGAAAGTCCATTGGCGAATAACCTTTTCCAATCAGATCTTCCAAGACATAGAAATTGCCTTTGGATTTTGACATTTTGGCGCCATCGACCATCATGTGTCTGGTATGGAGCCAGTATTTCACGAATGGTTTACCAGTGACGCCCTCGGACTGGACTATCTCGGCTTCATGATGAGGAAAGATATTGTCTTCACCACCGGTGTGGATATCAAAAGTATCACCCAGGTACTCCATACTCATAGCGCTACACTCGATGTGCCAGCCAGGGTAGCCCTCGCTCCAGGGTGAGGTCCAGTGCATCAGATGTCCCACTGGTGCCTTGAGCCAGAGAGCAAAGTCCCAAGGATTTTTTTTGTCCGGGTGTTCTTCGAGTCGGGCGCCTACCTCGAGGTTAGCCAGCGTGTTGCCCGAGAGTTTGCCATAGTCTGGAAAAGTCGTAACATCCAGGAAAACATTGCCATTTTTTTCATAGGCATGACCCTTGGTGATCAGCTCTTCGATGAGCGCAATCATTTGTTTGACATGAGCCGTAGCCCGAGGGTAGTAGTGGGCTGGTTCGATGTTCATTATCTTCTGCGTTCGGAGGGCGTACTCCTCATAGAATTCGGCGATCTCCGTCGGAGTTTTGTGTTCTTGCTTGGCTTTTTTGGCGACCTTGTCTTCACCGCTATCACCCTGCGCGATATCGTCCGCAGTCAGGTGGCCGACGTCAGTAATATTCTGAATAAGTCGCACTTCATAACCGCTGTCTTCCAGTGTACGACGGAGAGTATCAGCAAAAGCGTAGGCACGTATATTGCCAACGTGTATGTAGTTATAGACAGTTGGTCCGCACATGTACATGCCGACTTTGCCGGTATGGAGCGGGACGAACTCTTCTTTTTGCTTGGTCAGGGTATTGTAGACTTGCATGAAATGTAACGTATAAATAGTTTGTTCTCCGGAGGTGGGTTGAATATAGGATATAGCGGAATGAAGCGCCAGGCAAGTTCCGTTGACAACCAGTGTCAATCTTCTTATACTGAGTAGTTGTTTGGTAGTTTTTTTGACAAGGGAGAGTAGAGCATGAGCCACTTTGGTTTGGTGAACCTGTTCGTCGAGTACATGGTGCTCAAGCAAACGGAATATCAAGCCGCTAGCGAGGGTGACAGTCCATTCGAGATTCGCAGGCAACAACAGGTGTGTTTGCGGGTCATGGCAGGGATGCACGATCAGCACGACATTTTTGACAACGTCGCATACTCGCAGCTCATACGGACCGTCTTGGGGGCCATGACGCAGACTGAGCACTTGTGCGCGCGGGTTACACAGGTGTTTGCTGACTATTGCTTCTTTCAATGCATGGTTATCAAGCTGGGAGAAGATCCAAGTGCGGTTCGAGAGTTGGAAGAATATGGCCTCACAGGGTGGGCGGCTCTTGTCCCGGATCGCGAGACACTCCGGCCATTTGCCGAAGAGGTGATAAACGGGTTGTCCAAGCGCATCTCGCACGGTATCTCGTATCTCGGGGGTGATTGGCAAGAGTTGGCCGAGCTTCTCGACAGTATGAGTTATCTCTACGAGATGGTGCTACCGTCGGAGGTGCAAGCGGTGGTTGTTCATCACCTGGGAGACGATGCGCTTTGTTCATCAGAGTCCGAAGCGCCACCACTACCCAAGTATTTGAACTGATAGCAAGGACAGGGCAACAGCCCTCGTCCTTTTTTCTTTTGGATTCCCTAGAGCCAGCGGCGCCAGCGGAAAATACAAAAGGTAACAATGGAAATCACACCCATGATAAAGAGGTGAATCCAAAATCCAAAATCATTGCCAATAAAAGGAACAGCGGCATTCATGGACATCATATTGGAATAGGCAGTGAGAGGGAGGAGGATGGCGGAAAAAATCGTGAGCACCTTCATGGTCTGGTTGAGCTTGTTCGAGAGGAGCGAGTTGTTGGTATCTTCCAGGGCCTCGATAGTCTCTTTCTGGCTTTCGAGCAGGTTCCACAGACGGATGTTGGTACCGATCAGGTCCTGATAGTACACAAACAGCTCTTTTGGGATATGGGGATGATCGTGTTGGATGAGCGATTCGATGATGGAGCGCTGGGGCTTGAGTGTGCGACGGAAGTTCAGGATGTCACGTTTGAGGACGGAAATTTCTAGGACCATTTCTTTTTCTTTGCCGGAAAATACCTGCATTTCGATGAAGTCGAGTTTTTCGGTGATATGGTCCAGCTTGGGAAAGCAGGAATTGAGGAGAATCTCGAGGATATGGTGAAGGAGCTTGCCGGGGCCATGCTCTAGGTAGAGGCGGCGTTTGCCCTCGCTCTTCTCGAGCAGCTCAAAAAAAGCAGTCAACTGATAGATGGTGTGTTTGTGACTGGTGATCAGGTGCTCTTTGGTGATGATGATGTCGAGCTCGCCCGGGTAGGTAGTACGGAGTTTGGTATCAAAAAGGGGAATATGAATAGAAAAAAACAAACAGCCGTCGTACTGGACGACTTTGGGCTGATAGGTCGGGGTGATCAGTTCTTCGATAGCCAGGGGGTGGATATTGAAGTTTTCTTGCAGGTATGTGATGTCGTCTTTCTGCGGATCCTCAAAATCAATCCAGGCCAAGTGTTTGTGTTCGATGGTTTTCATGCTCGTCACGTCGCTCGTGAGCGACGGTGATAAATTTATTTTTGTCTTACTCTGAGTATATCATATCCCGCACCTTTTTGGCGCAAGCGCTTAAAGCGCTAAAAAATAATCATCTTATTTATTATATATAAGCTTGTTAGAAATATAGTATTTCTTACTTACATCACTTATTACTAGTGCCAAGAAGGTGCGGGATTGACTTTTGGCATAAAAGGGGGACAATGAACGTATGTGGAAAAGACTCGTTCTTGGCTGTATCCGTCTCTACCAAAAAACACTGTCTTTTGATCATGGCATCATAGGCAAGATTTTCGGCGAACGGTTTTGCCGGTTTTATCCGACCTGCTCAGAGTATTCCTATCAGGCTATTGTCCGATACGGAGTGTTCCGAGGAAGCTGGATGGGATGCAAACGTGTCCTCCGCTGCCACCCGTGGAACGACGGGGGAATCGACCCCGTCGTTTAGAACGTTAACAACAAAGAAGAAAGGTAAAAATGGCCAAGAACGTGGTGCGCTTCAATTCGTTTCGAGATTTGTTGCCGAACGATGACGAGCGTCAATCAGTGTTGGTACCGCAAAAGCCGAAAAAGGTACAACCTTCTCGACCGCTGACGTCTGTCGCCACCAACGAAGTACGAAGCGACCTACCGCTCAACACCTGTCTCAATCCCGTCTGCAAGAGCACCTTCAGGTTGCCGTGGGGGTACCACGAAGGAGTCAAGCCGGAGAAGGTGACTGGCGAGGATTGGAACAAGCGAATTCTGCCGATGTGGCCAGGCGCATGCTCTGGCCCGTGTTTTTCTGAGCTGATGCGCTTGCAACAGGCGCAGCGACAGAAACAAGAGGACGTGTTCCTCGCTCGTTTTCAAATTCAAGATCAATAGGAGTATTCTCCATGTCAACATTCAATGACTATCCGACCAGAATTCTGTGCCGCGCGAAGGGCGAAGGGATTGGCGTCCAGGTCCCGATCGCTGCGACCACCGCACTTCGCGGCAGCGAGCACTGCGTTTCGTGTGTACCGCGCACGCACTGCGACCGTTACGATCAGATGCAACGGAAGGAGACATCGTCATGACGAGTCCGAAGTTGCCGGCAACCGGCTGGCCGTTTCCAGGTTCTTTCGTGGAATGCTTTGCGGCGAGCGGTGGTATTC
>CAZPXK010000015.1:10221-20971 GCA_964590035.1 uncultured Bdellovibrionales bacterium | reverse complement strand
AAGCGCGGTCAAAACGTACGCCTGGCAGCCAAGCTGACTGGTTGGAAGATCGATGTCGCTGGTGGAGTCAAACCGGAGGTGGTTGAAGAATCCACCGAGGAAGCTTCGACAGAAGAAACAAAAGAGTAGGTATTCGTAAATCAAAATTCATAAATCTTAAATCAAAAGAGTATGAACTTGTGGCATGAAATTTCTGCGGGAGAGGATATCCCAAACGTGATCAACATGATCGTCGAGATTCCGAATGGTTCGAAGAACAAATACGAAATCGACAAGGAAACGGGCATGATCAAGCTTGATCGCGCTATGAAGAGCGCTCAGGACTATCCTTTTGACTATGGATTTGTCCCGCAGACCCTGTGGGAAGATGGGGACGCGCTCGATGTTGTGCTGTTGGCTACCTACCCGCTTCATCCTGGTATCCTGGTCGAAGCGCGACCGGTCGCCGTGATGCACATGATCGATGGTGGCGAGGGTGATGACAAAATTATCGCTGTGCCAAAAAGCGATCCGCGGTTTGAAGATATCAAGGATTTGGCCGATGTGAACAAACACACTATCAAGGAAATCAAACATTTCTTTGAAACCTACAAGACTATTGATGGAAAGAAAGTGGAAATTACCGGTGTCGAGGGTCGCGAGGCGGCGTATGTGGCCGTGAAGAAGGGGCTACAGATGTATGCAGACAAGTTTAGTAAATAAGAAGGGACAACTATGAATGTAACGGTGAAAAAACTTTCAGAATCTCGTGTGGAAATGAGTGTCGTGCTTCCATGGGAAGAATGGCAGGGGGAAATTGAACATGCTATGGAGGGTATGGCCAAGTCGGTCAAGCTCCCGGGCTTTCGTCCCGGCAAGGCGCCTAAGAAAATGATGGAGCAGCGATTTGGTAAACAGGCCATCATGCTTGAAGCGGCTGAGCACGTGGTATCACATTCTTACGCCAAAGCACTGGAGCAGGAAAAAGTAGATGCCATCGGTCAGCCCGAGGTCAAATTGGGCAAGATTGAGGAAGGTCAGGAGTTTACCTATACTGTGGTGACGGCCGTGTTGCCAGAGGTGCAGCTTTCTGCTTGGCGCGATGCCGTCAAAAAGGTGAATACTGCATTCAAGAAAAATACCGTGGTGGTCGAAGACAAAGACCTCATGACAGAGCTCGAGCGGCTAGCGACGATGCGTGCCAAACTGGTCACGGTCAATCGTCCGGCCAAGCTGGAGGACAGCGTCTTGGTTGACTTTACGGTTAAGCAAAACGGCGTTGTCATCGAGGGAGGCAAGAGTGAAAAGCATCCGCTCGTCCTCGGGAAGGGCGTTTTTATCCCAGGCTTTGAAGAGGAGCTCGTGGGAATGAAAGAGCACGATGAAAAAACATTTGAACTGACGTTTCCGGGGGAATACCATGCCAAGCACTTGGCCGGAAAACCCGCAACCTTTGAGGTCGTCATGCGTCTGGTACAAGAACGCGAGGTACCGGTGATTGATGATGCCTTCGCCAAAAGTCTCGGGAAGTTTGAGACCCTGGACCAGGTCAAGGAAAATCTAAAGAAGGGTATGCTGCAAGAAAAAGAACAGCAGGCCAAAGACACTCATCGGACCGATATCCTTGATATCTTGGTGGAGCATGCGACGCTCGAGTATCCACAGATCTTGGTAGATCAGGAACTGGCTCGTATGATGCATGACTTTGAGGGACAGCTGCAGTCGATGGGGCTTTCGTTCGATCAGTATTTGGAACAGATGAAAAAGACCAAAGAAGCGATCGAAGCGGAGTGGTTGCCACAGGCCAAGAAACGCCTGGCCGCCAACCTCATCATCGAGTCATTGGCCAAGGAAGAAGACATCGCTGTCGACAGTGCCGAAGTAGAGGCAGAGATGAACAAAGCACTTCAGTACTACAAGGACATGAAGGATATTGAAAAAAATATCGACATGGAACGACTCTACAGCGCTGTTTCCGGACAGCTCAAGAATGGCAAAGTGCTCGAGTGGCTTGAGAGTCTCTAATGACTAATCCCTGCCCACATATGAACAACAATTACCTCATTCCGATGGTGGTGGAAAAGACGAACTTTGGTGAGCGAGCGTACGATATATACTCTCGTCTGCTCAAGGATCGTATCATTTTTATCGGTTCGCCAATCGATGACATGGTGGCGAACGCGATTATCGCGCAGCTTCTTTTTCTCGATTCCGTCGATCACAAAGAGGATATCAAAATGTACATCAACTCACCGGGCGGATCAGTCTCGGCGGCGCTCGCCATCTATGACACGATGCAGTATGTGCGTTCGGATATTCAGACTATTTGTATCGGTATGGCAGCATCAGCTGCGGCACTGCTCCTCTCGGCTGGCAAAAAGGGAAAGCGTATGGCTCTTCCCAACAGCGAGGTGATGATCCATCAGGTGCTCGGGGGAGCTTCGGGACAGGCTACGGATATCGATATCCATGCGCGTCATATTCTCCGGACACGTGATCGCTTGAACAAGATTTTGGCCAAGCATACCGGTCAAAAGTTGCCGAAAATTGAAAAAGATACCGAACGTGACTATTTTATGACCGCGGACGAAGCAGTGAAGTATGGGATCGTCGACAAGGTTATCGGGTAGCGAAGACAACAAAAAAACACCTTTCTATACAGAAGGGTGTTTTTTTGTTTTTATTACCAAACGAAGTGAGTGAAACGAAAGTACACTTTCGTTTCTGAGCGAGTGCCGGTAAAAACAGGTGAATACCTGTTACTCCAGTGTGGTGAGCAGGCTGGCGCCGTTCATCTCCGGTGGTTTTTCTACTTCCATAAGCTCGAGAATAGTCGGAGCGACATCAGAAAGGAGTCCGTTGACCTCGTTTTGTTCGCGCATCATGGCTTCGGCACTTTTTTCACGGTGATTGTCCGGATTGATATACCAGAGCGGGATGGGGTTGATTGAGTGTTCGGTATCAATTTCTCCGGTCGTCGCTTTTTTGAGTTCCTCGACGTTGCCATGATCGGCCGTGATGACGGCAGCACCGCCAGCTTTGAGGATGGCCGGTATCAGAATAGAGAGGCTTTTGTCAGTGGCTTCGACGGCCTTGATAGAGGCTTCCTCATTGCCGGTATGCCCGACCATATCTGGGTTGGCGTAGTTGACGAGGATAAAGTCGTAGGTACCTTTTTCGATATTTTCTATGAGGGCATTGGTGATTTGAGGAGAGCTCATCTCTGGGACCTCATCAAAATGTGAAACGGTCGGAGAAGGAATGAGGACATGGTCTTCGCCGGGAAACGCCTTTTCTTTGCCACCATTGAAGAAGTAGGTGACGTGGGCGTATTTTTCTGTTTCGGCAATACGCAGCTGCTTTTTGCCGTGTGTACTCAAGATTTCCCCGAGGCTGTTTTCGATGTCTTCCGGTGGAAAGGCGATATTGACCGGGAGGCCACGTTCGTATTCGATCAGGGTGGTGAAATTAATATCGAGTTTTTCTCTGGTAAAACCATCAAAATCAGGCAGTACAAAGGCCTTGGTGAGTTCGCGCGCTCGATCTTCTCGAAAGTTGAAAAAAATAACCGAGTCACCATTTTTAATCAGGGCGACGGGAGCGTCTTTTTCGACCATGACGGTCGGTTCGATGAATTCATCAGTTATGTTTTTGAAGTAGGATTGTTCCAGTGTCAGGCTGGCATCATTCGAGGTCTCGCCGACGCCTTCGGTCAGCATACGGTATGATTTTTCAATGCGATCCCAGTTGTTGTTGCGATCCATAGAAAAGTTGCGTCCGGAAAGGCTAGCGATTTTGCCGATGCCGATGAGTCGCATTTCGCGGAGGAATTCTTTGATCTGCTGGATCCCGGCCGTGGGGGCGGAGTCGCGACCATCGGTAAAGACATGAACATAGACTTCGGCCAAGCCTTCATTTTTGGCAAGGCGGAGCAGGGCGAGGAGATGATCCTTGTGGGAGTGGACCGATCCCGAACTGATCAGTCCCATGAGGTGGAGATTCCCTTTTTTTTCTTTGGTAGCGCGGATACTCTGGAGCAAGGCTTCATTTTTGAAGAAACTGCCGTCTTGGATGGCAAGCGAGATACGGGGCATGTTTTGGTAGATGACGCGTCCGGCGCCCATGGTCATGTGGCCGACTTCGCTGTTGCCGGCAGTATTCCAGGGGAGACCGACAGAAATACCCGATGCCTGAAGGGTAGTCATCGGATAAAAGCGATTGAATTTTTCAAACGTAGGGAGGGTAGCCTCGCGAATAGGGTTTCCCTGGATATTATTGGACAATCCCCAGCCATCGAGCACCACGAGAACAATCGGACGATACATTTTTTTGTTTTTTAGTGACCCTTTCATTTTCTACCTCTCTATAGTACCATTTTCCCATCTCTTTTGACAAAAGAGGGTTGGCGGACTATGATGGTGATGGAGCGTTAAATAGTGAAATCGCGCCAAGATTCGATAAGAGAAGCGCCCATCGTCACCAATGTTTCATATTATGGCAAAAGCCTTTGGACAGCAAAGAAGTATTTCTATGAACACAACCCTCTTTTCCTCTGAGAAAAGAGCCCTTTTTTGGTAGATTGGCGCCATCGGATGGCAGCGCTTGTACAGTATGATAAGTTCTATTATTTTTGGAGCAGTAGCTCTTGTTTTGGGCACGGCGGTAGGGTATTTGATTCGTCAAAATCTGGCAAAAAAGCAACTTTCGACTGCCGAGGGTCAAGCAGCAAAAATGCTGACTGAGGCAGAGGTCCAGGCAAAGGAGCTGACCTTGGAAGCCAAGAATCAGGCGGTGCATATCTTGGAAGAAGCCAAGAAGAATGAACAGTCTCGGGAAGAAAAGATCTTGCTGCAGGAGAAGCGTATCGAGAAACGTGAAGAGCAGATAGAAAAATTGACTGAGGAAGCTGAGGCTGAGAAGCGCCGTTTGCTTCAGAAAGCCGATGAAATTCGGGCTATTCGCGAGGAATCGGAAAAACTGCGTGAAGAAGAGCGCATACGCCTAGAGTCTGTCGCCAAGCTGTCTCAGGAGGAGGCTCAGGGAAAGCTGTTTGCACTGGTAGAGGAAGAGAGTAAAGAAGCGCTCGTGAAGCGTATGTCCAAGCTGGAAAACGAAGCCAACGATGAGTTGGAGAAGCGCTCGCTTTCTATCATGGCGACGGTTATTCAAAAGTACTCACGGTCACACGTTTCGGAGTTTACGACGACAACCGTGTCTATCCCGTCTGATGATATCAAGGGGAAAATTATCGGTAAGGAAGGTCGCAATATTCGGGCTTTGGAAAAAGAATCCGGTGTGGAATTCATCGTGGATGATACGCCAGGATCTATCGTTATTTCCGGGTTTGATCCGGTGCGGCGTGAAATTGCCCGCATTGCTCTCGAGAAACTGATCAGTGACGGTCGTATCCATCCGGCCCGTATCGAAGAAGCAGTAGAGGAGGGCAAGAAGGAGATCGATACCAAGATCAAGGAGGCCGGAGAGGCAGCTGCCTACGATGCCGGTATTGCCGGGCTCCATCCCAAGCTCCTCTATATTCTGGGACGTCTGCGCTATCGCTATAGCTACAAACAAAACGTGCTCCTCCATTCTTTGGAAGTGTCGTACCTGGCCGGAGCCTTGGCTGCTGAGCTGGGCGCCGATGTGGCCTGTGCCAAAAAGGCGGGATTGCTCCATGATATCGGCAAGGCGGTTGATCACGAAATCGAGGGGACACATGTCAAAATCGGGATGCGCATCTTGGAGAAATTTGGTCTGGGACAAAATGTCATTGATGCCATGAAGTGTCATCATGATGAATACCCTCACCAGACGATTGAATCGTTTATCGTGACAGCAGCCGATGCGCTCTCTGCTGCTCGTCCTGGGGCTCGCAAGGAAACAGCTGAGAAATATATCAAGCGTTTGGAAGAACTGGAAGCGCTCATCAATTCTTTCCCTGAAGTGGAAAAGTCGTATGCTATTCAGGCGGGACGGGAAGTGCGTATTTTTGTTAGTCCGGAAAAGGTGGACGATCTCGGTGCCATGAAGTTGGCTCGTGATATCGCCAAGCGTATTGAAGAAGAATTGAAATATCCTGGAGAGATCAAGGTCAATGTGTTTCGTGAGACCAGAGCAGTCGAATACGCGAGATAATGCTGAGGGACGCGCCCCGTACCATTTCAGAGGTAAGAAGTTTGACTCAAAAAAACGTAAGACGCAGTCGGAATCTTGAAAAAAATCTTTTGGCTCATCTCAGCCCTTTTAGAAATGGTATGGGGTTGCATAGTTTGAAAAAAAGGCTTAAAATAGACAATAGAAAGTAACTGGTACTTCCCTCTCCGTAGGATGTAAGGGACGGGGAAGAGACTGAACTAGAAAGGCAGGTGAGATGTATGAAAAACGTAAACAAAGACGCGCTTGTGCACGCTATTGTTGACAAGACAGAATGTTCCAAGAAGGACGTCGAGGCAATGCTCGAGGCAATGCTCGATGAGATAACTCGTGAACTTTCCGCTGGTAACAAGGTGACTCTCACTGGTTTCGGGACGTTCAAGGTTTCGAATCGTGCTGCTCGTGAAGGAATCAATCCTCAGACCAAGGCCAAGATCACTATTCCTGCCATGACAGTTCCAAAGTTCACTGCTGGTAAGACATTGAAAGAAGCAGTCAAATAGTCAAAAAGAAAAAGATAGGACTATAATCCCACTCCACTTCGGTGGAGTCGGGATTGTAGTTTCGGAGCATAGTACTTGCCTACCGGCAGGCAGGTAGTGGTAGTACGAGTGGACTTGTAATGCGACCATTTGGTCCCATGGCATAGTCTCTCAGTAGTGCAGATTTAAAATTCGGGGCATAGTATAGTGGTAGTACGAGTGGACTTGGATAGCGACCATTTATGGTCCGGTATAACGCCTCTCGTAGTAAGTGCGGATTTAAAATTCGGGGCATAGTATAGTGGTAGTACGAGTGGTTTGGGACCATTTAGTCTCGGTTCGATTCCGAGTGCCCCGACATGAAAAAGGTAGTGACAATAGGGGGAGGAACGGGAAGTTTTACCTTACTTTCCGGGCTCAAGAAGTATCCGATTGAGCTTTCGGCTATTGTATCGATGGCAGATGATGGTGGATCCACGGGGATTCTCCGCGATGAACTGGGAGTGTTGCCACCAGGTGACGTGCGGCAGTGTCTCGTGGCGCTTTCTGATACGCCGGATATGCTGCGGGAACTGATGAACTATCGCTTTGCTGAAGGTGGCCTCGAGGGGCATAGCTTCGGCAATATTTTTTTGTCGGCTCTAGAAAAAATCACCGGCGATTTCGGCCGGGGAGTAGAGGAGGCATCGCGCATCCTCAATTTTCGTGGCGTCGTTATTCCCGTGACGCTGTCAGATGTGCGACTGTTTATGGAACTGGAAAATGGCGATGTACTTTCTGGTGAAAGTGAGATTAACGTCAGTAAGAAGTTTGAAAAGGTTGGTGTAAAAAAGGTTTTTTTGCGTCCCATACCTAAAGCGAATCCTTTGGCAGTGAAAAAAATCTTGGAGGCGGACTTGATCGTGATCGGTCCGGGGAATCACTACTGTTCGATCATTCCAAATTTATTAGTACCAGGCATCGCTGAAGCTCTGAGAAAGACCAAGGGAAAAATCGTCTATAACTGCAATCTTATCAGTAAGCGTGGGCAGACGGACCAGTTTTCTTTGGAAGACTATATTCGGGAGATCAATGGCTATATCGGAAGTAAGCGGATAGATTTTGTGACGTATAACAGTAAAAATCCTCCAGCGCGATTATTGAAGAAGTATCGTTCCGAAGGGTCACTAGTGCCATTTTATAAGAATACAAAAAGAAATTATCGAGTGATTCAAGCTGATTTACTTTCTAGCGAAAGGATTATTCGGAAAACTGAAGACAAGATTGCCCATACCCGGGCCTTTATCCGTCATGACCCGGAAAAATTGGCCAAAGTCCTGGTCATGCTCCTGGAACTTGAAGGGTACGAGAGCATTTTGAAGGATATTGTATAGGTGAGGTTTTTTGACATGATAGCCTAAAAAGGCTAAACTAAAGCCACGGAGTTATCTCTGTTTTTTTGTACTCAAAAAAGGATATGGCCAATTACACTCTTACACTCAAAGAACACAGGACGGTCGCTGATGGCACGGAACTGTTTGTTTTCGACAAGCCGGCTGATTTTGTGTTTGAGGCAGGGCAGTATGTGGCTATGATGCTCACCAACCTGGTGGCACCGGATACGCGCGCCGGGGTACGTTCACTTTCTATTGCCTCTGCTCCTTGTGAGGACGACCTGTATTTTGCCATGCGTAAGAGTGACAGTGGTTTCAAGCAAACACTCTTTGCTCTACAGCCAGGTGAGACAGTGGCAGTGACCAAGGCTATCGGACATTTCACGCTCTCACATGCGCCCGATGGTCTCCCCATCGTTTTTTTGGTAGGTGGTATTGGGGTGACACCGGTTCGAAGTTTATTGAAGCAGGCAGAGCACGAAGGAAACCAGAGGAGCTTTACTGTGCTGTATTCCAATCGCTTTGAGAAAGACGCGGCTTTTCATGAAGAATTGAAGGCTATCAAGCTCCTCAACTATCGTTACGTGACGACGTTGTCACAAGAAACAGCACCGTGTAGCGACGGGAATGAAGAACGTGGCTATATCTGTGAAGCCATGCTCCGTAAGTACGTACCGGATGTGACTGGTGTCTGGTACTATCTGGTGGGTGCCCCGGCGTTTATCGAAGCCATGGAAAAGATGCTCTCCGATATAGGTGTCGCCAAAGAACGACAGGTGTGCGATCCCTTTACCGGTATGGCTACAGCTACGCAGATGAAGAAATAAGAGAGAAGCGGGCGTCGTATAGTGGCTATTATATCAGCCTTCCAAGCTGAGGATGCCGGTTCGATTCCGGTCGCCCGCTCAAAAGAATCAAAAAGACCTAGAATTCCAGGTCTTTTTTGTTTTCTCTCTTAGAAACAACTTTGTATTTTTCTTTACCACGTGTTTCCCTAAAAACACTTTCCCTTTTCGTTTCCGCTGTTTCCGCCGAACATCCCTGACTCACTTCATCGAACGGGGAGCTGTCTTGTACCAGAGTGTCAATCACGCTCGACCGTTACCGATACGTTCATCACGGATGTGACCGTCGGGAAACAGAAGGAAAGAAAAGGAAAAGTCTTTTCGAGAAACTATCCACAAAGAACACGGCGTTTGTTACCACGAGAAACTTCCAAGCAAGAATCTTTCAAAGTAGCCTTGAAGACTGAGGGCCTGCCCGTATCGCTACGCGAAAGCGTTGCGGGCGGGGGCATGCCTGCCTACGGCAGGTAAAGTTTTTTCGAAGAAAAAGAGCGAAGGCTTCAAAGCAGTCCGATTGCCTCGCCGGGGCGAACGGATGGTACTTTGGAAGGTTGCTTGCTTGGGAAGTTTCCTTGTATTAGATAAGGAGAAAGTCTTTTAGAAGCTTACCTATAGCGCTGTTGGAATACTAGAATGTACGAGGATATCTTTTTTTATACAGTGTATAATAAGGATACGTGTATGTTTCCACTCTATTACCAGCAGAATCACCGAGTGTATCTCCGCAATATTTTGTGGCTGGTTTTGGGTGCCGGTGTCATAGTGGCTGTGCTATATTTCTTTGTTTTTCGTGAAACGGACACTGAGGAGGAGTTGGCCCAGGTTGATTTGGAAGAAAACACCTCTACTTTGTCTGACTGGGTGGATACCCAGCCACTACCTCTGGAAAAGGAAGAAGGGAGTGAATCGGTGAAAGAAAAGGAATATCCGGTGCTCCCGCCACCACCGCCACCTTCTTTAGCGAAGATGAAATCAAAGGGCTGTGTCGCCGATGGATTTTTGTCGGGATATGGTGGCGATACCAAGAGCTCGATTGCGCTCATCAATCGTTCGGAGTGTTACTATTTGCACCGAGCGCTCGAAACATGGCTCGATCCGCCAGACTTTGGAGATGCTCGCGATATCATGAAGGAAGTGACCAAGCCAAACACAGTCTACGGGATGTTTATCGCAGAAGCTATCGATACCAAGGCGGATTACTATTATCCGGCTGAGAAGCGTGATTTTGACTTTGGAGCTATGTGTCGTGAGGGGAGCAAGAACTATTGGGGAGAGCATACATGTAAACCGTCCTTGGAGCGGCCAGAGTATCGCAAGTATGTCGAGTACATCACTGAAGAGGCGATGAATATGGGCATTCAGAGTTTTTTGTTTGGTCAGGTGTTTTATCAGGACAACTCGGATCGGGCAGCCACGCGCATGCCACAGATGATCCGTCATATGCGGGAACACGCGGAGTACCTGGGACTCGAGATTGTTGTCGGGGCACAAACGAATGATATCGAGGAAGAATCGTACCTGCGTTTGTTTGATTATATTGAAGGTGGAGTAGGGCTCCAGAGTGATGGAAGCGTGGAGAGCGGTGCTTGTTTCTCTCGGTGGTGGAAAAAACCAGGCGATTGGTGCTGGGCGCTCTTGTGGCACCCGCGTTTTGCTGAAAAAGCCAACCATGTGCTGGTTCATTTTGATTGGAGCGGCAAGCTCGGCGATGATATGAGTGTGTTCACCCGCATGAAGCAACAGGATCGGGCCGTGGCACTCAAGCGTTTGCATGGATATTTCACTTCACGAGACATCGGATTCCTCATGCCGATGCTAGCGACACTGCACAAGGACAATGGTGGGTGCAGTGGTCCCAAGAAGCGATTTTATTCCGCCAGTCGTAAATATAGCTGTCAGGATGAAGAAGTGATCAATG
>CAZPXK010000015.1:0-10121 GCA_964590035.1 uncultured Bdellovibrionales bacterium | reverse complement strand
CGATTTTATTCCGCCAGTCGTAAATATAGCTGTCAGGATGAAGAAGTGATCAATGTTATCCTGAGTAAATCAAAATGAATTCTCAGAAAGCACAAATCAGAAAACACAAAAACCAAACAAAATTCAAAACAAAAAACACGGGAGCAGAGCTTGTGTTTTGTATGTTGGAAGTTGTGCTTTGTTTGGACTTTGGGTTTTGATAATTGTGTTTTAAAAGAGGTGTTAGGAAAGCATCCTATTTGCTATAATAAATTTATGAATGCAGGAAAAGTATTTCAAAAGCGTAAGGAGGATTTTTCTTGTGAGCAATGTGGTTTTTTCGTTGTTGGAGATGGCTATACCAATCACTGTCCCCGCTGTCTTTTTGCCAAACATGTCGATGTCCATCCGGGGGATCGTATGGAGAGCTGCGGAGGGCTGATGGAGCCGATAGCCTATGAACAGACAGCCGGCCAAGAACGAATCACGCATTGTTGTGTACGGTGTGGCGTGGTTCGAAATAATAAAGTGCAAAAGGAAGACGATTTTGAAACGCTGCTTGGTGTCGCCAAAAAACGAGCCGCCAAGTCGGTGTAGTGGAGAGATAGTGAGAGGCTAAGAGCCTGTTCAAGATCTCATGTCTCAAGAAAGTGTTCAGATTTCGAGATGAAAATCTTGAAAAGTGAGAAAGGCTATCGCGATAACCTGACGAGCTTTGAGAGGTTTTCAGCCGAAATCTGGACATTTTATGAGACAAGCTGTTGTTCTTGCCTATTATCAGCGTTGAGATATTGAACAGGTTCTAAAACAAAAAAACGGGTATGTTGTGGAAAAAATTTGCCTCTGAGGCAGGAGAAAATGTCGTTGCCTTTCTGGAAAGCTCTCGGGAGGGGCTTTTGTCTGTGGAGGCAAAAAAGCGTTTGCAGGAAAGTCGTGGGCATGAGATACAACCGGAATCATCAGCCCTCTGGAGGACGCTCAGGCAGCGGCTCGCGTCTTCATTTCTCTATCTTCTATTTGCGGCAGCAGCCCTGTCGTTTTTTTTGGGGAATGTCATCGAAGGCTGTCTGATTCTGTTGTTCGTGGCGATCAACCTCAGTTTGGAGACCTATCAGGAGTATCATTCGGCGCGTGCGCTCAAGTTGCTCAAGAAATATTTGGTTATGCATGTCACGGTGTATCGTGATGGTAAAAAAGTACAAGTGGAAAGCACAAAAATTGTTCCGGGAGATGTTTTGTTTCTCGAAGCGGGGGATCGTTTACCGGCAGATATTCGATTTTTGGAAACCAACGGATTGGCTATTGACGAAAGTGTGCTCACTGGTGAATCAGTGCCGGCAGACAAAAGTGCGGCGCTTCTCCCGGTTCCTGCGGTAGAAATGTTTGAAGCAAAAAATGTCGGATTTGCCGGTACGGTCGTGATGAGGGGATGGGGCGAGGGCGTGGTATTTGCCACGGGCAAAGAGACAGCCTTTGGTGATATCGCGACGTTGACGGAAGAAACAGATCGGGAGACGGTTTTTGAAAAGGGAATTCGTCAGTTCAGTCGGTTTATTTTGAAGCTGGTACTGTTTACGCTCGCGATTATTTATATCGCCAATGTGTTTATCCGTGGCGGGGAAACAAGTAGTATCGAACTGCTCATTTTTTCATTGGCGTTGGCTGTTTCGGTGGTACCAGAAGCTCTGCCAGTTATTTTGACAGTGGCACTTTCACGCGGTTCGCTTCGTTTGGCAGAGAAGAAAGTCGTCGTTAAGCGACTTTCGGCCATAGAGGACTTAGGCAGCATCGAAGTGCTCTGTTGTGATAAAACCGGAACACTGACCGAAAATGTCCTCTCCGTAACAAGTATTTCTGCAGAGGATAAGCGGCACTGTCTCAAACTTGCTTTTGCTAGTTGCTTGGCTGTTCCTGAGAGTCGCGGGGGATTGCATGATGCTTTTGATCTAGCTTTGTGGCAGGTGCTTACTCCGGCAGAGCGTGAAGAAGTGCAGCGTGGCAAGCGACTCGATATGATCCCGTTTGATCCTGAACGGAGACGAAACAGCGTTTTGTTTGAAACAGTTTCTGGCACGGATGTTATTCTTCGCGGAGCACCCGAGGAAGTACTCGGTCGCTGTGATCATCTGGAGAGTTTTACAAAAAAGCGACTGATGGAGTGGGCGATCAAGGCAGGAGAGAGAGGAGAGCGGGTGCTCGCAGTTGCACAGAAGCCGTTTGTATCCGGAAAAAAGCTCTCACTCTATGAAGAACAGCACCTGAATTTTGTTGGACTCATTTCTTTTTTTGATACCCTGAAACCGACTGCCAAAGAGACAATAGCTCTGGCGCGTGATTTGAATGTTGCGGTCAAGATTGTGACTGGCGATAGTAAAGAAGTGGCAGGTGCCGTGGGATATGCTGTGGGGCTGATTGCGTCAGCGACAGAGGTTATAACGGGAAAGGAGCTGGAGGACATGAGTGAAGCGGAGCGACGAGCAGCAGTCAGAGATGGAGCAGTGTTTGCACGGGTGTCGCCACACCAAAAGTACGATATTATCAAGTTGTTACAGGAAGATCATGAAGTGGGATTTTTGGGCGAAGGTATCAATGATGCTCCGGCACTCAAGCTGGCCAATGTAGCTATTGTTGTTGCGAGTGCTTCAGATATTGCTCGTGAGGCGGCAGATGTTGTGCTGCTTCGAAGAAATCTTGAGACGGTCATCGTCGGTATTCGTGAGGGGCGCACTATTTTTGCCAATATTATGAAGTACTTGCGGGTGACGCTCACTTCAAATTTTGGAAATTTTTATTCAGTGGCGATGGCGTCATTGTTTATCCCATTCGTACCGCTCTTGCCTATCCAGATTCTTCTCCTGAATATCCTTTCTGATTTTCCTATGATTGCCATTGCCACTGATACGGTTGATGATGATGAATTGGAAAAGCCCAAAAACTATCAGGTGCACAGTGTTGTCCTCATGGCGACGCTCCTCGGCGTAGTTAGTTCTATCTTTGATTTTATTTTGTTTGGCGCACTCTATCGTATGTCGCCCGAGACGCTCCAGACCGGCTGGTTCCTTCTCTCAGTTATCACAGAGATCATCCTTATTTTTTCACTACGAACTCGTTTCCTCTTTTTCCGTGCCAAACGTGCTTCAGGGACGGTGGTACTCCTGTCTGCCTTGGCCTTTGCGGTTGCCTTTGCTCTGCCGTTTGTTCCATATATGACTGGTCTCTTTCATTTTGTCATGCCATCGGCAGGGCTCCTCATGTTTGTGGGAGTGTTGGCTGTAGGGTATTTCTTTGCTACCGAAGCCGTCAAAAACTTTTACTACCGGCATGTGCATGAAGTGTCCCAGCCTCTTGGAAAGACAGCGTAGGGTATAGAATAGCATAGAGAGCACGAAAAAACCTCATCACTGGAATATGGTGATGAGGTTTTTGATGGCGTACTTTTTCTCCTATTTCTTTTCGGAGATATCTTGCTCGAGGAGCGAGATGGTTTCTGCCAGGGTCTTGCTTCCGAGTTGGCCAGTGCGATGTTCTAGAGAAACTGTTTGTGCTTCTACTTCCTTGTCGCCGACGACGATGAGGTAGGGTGTCTTGTTTACTTTGGCACTGCGGATACGCTTGCCGAGTGATTCACTGGTAGCATCTACTTCGACGCGGATAGCGGCGGCGCGCAGTGCGGTAGCTACGGTTTCAGCATAGGCCTGGTGACCCTCACCGATAGGGAGGACGATGACTTGTACCGGAGCCAGCCACGTCGGAAAGGCACCTGCATAGTGTTCGAGAAGAAAGGCAATGACTCGTTCAATGGCACCAATAGAGGAACGATGGACAACAACGGGTCGCTGTTCTTTGCCTTCTTGATCGATGTAGGTAAGATTGAAGCGATCCGGCATACAAAAGTCATACTGCACGGTAAAGGCGGTGTTTTCTTTTCCTCGCGCATCCTTCATTTGGATGTCAATTTTTGGACCATAAAAGGCAGCTTCGCCAGCGGCTTCGACAAAAGTTCCCTTACGATTTTGAAGAACTGAGCGGAGCATGGCTTCTCCTTCATCCCAGGCAGTATCATTTTTATAGTATTTTTTGTCATCGGTTCGATCACCGAGAGAGAGTCGGTATGAATAATTTTCGCCGAGTTTGAGACCAAAGATAGTAGCAATGTGTTCGATGAGATCAAGGGCGGTGTCTACTTCTTTTGCAGCCTGATCTTTGTCAGCACAGATGATATGGGCATCGGCCAGACAAAAACTTCGTACCCGCACCAGACCGGAGAGCTCGCCCGAGCCTTCGTAGCGATACAGTTTGGCTAGTTCCGCGATACGCAGTGGAAGCTCACGATAGCTCTTGGGACGGTCAGCATAGATCTGAAAGTGATGCGGACAGGTCATCGGGCGGAGCATAAACTCGTGCTCATCGATTTGAATCGGAGCATACATCGAGTCTTTGTAGTAGGGATAGTGTCCGGAGGTCTTGTAGAGATCGAGCTTGGCGATATCCGGAGTGTAGACATGATTGTATCCCCAGGCAATTTCCGTATCAACGATGAAACGTTCCAGGATACGACGAATAGTGGCTCCTTTGGGAAGCCAGAGAGGGAGTCCACTCCCAACCAAATCAGAAAAGGTAAAAAGTCCTAATTCCTGGCCAAGGCGGCGGTGATCATTGGGGGCGAGTTCTGAGGGGGTGTTCTTTTCTTCCATAGGTGTGGGTGGAGTTATTTCTTCTCTTCAACTTCTTGAATAGTGAGATTGAGATCTTTTTTGAGTTCGGTGGTTTGATCAAACACCTTGCCGTCTTTGGTTTTGATATGGACGTTGACCGGGAGTGTACCAACACCGGACTGCTTTTGAATCAGGAGCTTGTAGTTTTCTTCGGTGACGGTTTCCGGGAGTTCATACTTGATCATGCCCTCGGTCTGTCCTCCGATCAGTACATCGACGAAGACACCAAAGTATGTTTTGTTGAATGCTTCATCGGTGAGTGGTGAACCGACCATTTTTCGTTCAATGAGTTTGGCGCCTTTGGGAACATAGGCACGCAGGTAGGTGTGGTAGTCGCTCGTGCGCCAGTCACCATAGGCGGCTGTGTGTTTGTAGGTGTAGAGGATAGTGGCAACGGGCTTCTCACCGGTAAAGTCGACGGTGTAGTCCAGAGACCGTCTCATGAAGTAGTCGGATTTCAGTGCGCCCATATTGGCATCAACGAGCATGAGGTAGTCACCGGTCCACTCTTTGGTGACAGAACCATCCCAGTGCACGCTTTCCACCAGTGCTTGTAGGGTAGGGTCGGCAAACCAGAGCATGATGTCACGATTGCGCAGTTCGTTCTGGGCGAATTCAGCCAGTTTTGGAATGTTGCCGACGGTAGCGACGCGGCTCATGATCTCCGCGGCCAGTTTTTTCATGATGGCTTTGCGGTTTTGCTTGAGTTCGGCAGGAACGTCTTCGCCGAGGTAGGCGCGTTCAACACGTTCTTCAAGTTTGTAGGCACCATCCTCGCTGGTATAGGTATTGGAATCACCGGCAATTTTGATAGGACCGCTGACTGCCAAGATGTTGTTGAAGACATGAGAGTTGACGGCAATGACGGCATCAAATTTTTCGCGGCCACCAGACAGACGGTAAAAATACTGAGCCTTCTCAGCGTTTGTTGGGAAGTCGGGGGAAAAATTTGAGTCACGGAATTTCCAGTTTTTGAGTTGAAGTTTTCTTTTGAATGGGTAGGGTGGAGCAATCTTGGCTACGATACGCTGATCGAGCAGGTTGGCATCTTCTACATATGTGGAAGCAACCTCACCGTTCTTTACTTTGATGATCGCGTACTGACCGAGGAATCCGCCTCCCGGACGGAGTTCGTCGGCGTTTTGGAGAAGAACGAGAAAAATACGTACTTTGTCATCAGATTTGGTCAGTTCGGAAACGAGAGTATTGACGACTTCGATCTCTTTCTTGGTATCTGGGGCGATAGGGAGGAGTTTGGAGACTTTCTGAATGATGTTGAGGGAGCCGGCCGCAAACTCTGTTTTGTGTTCTTTGGCATAAAAGAAGACAAAATAGCCACCAAGAGAAACAATGCCAACTACGATAATGGCGATGAGCCATTTTTTATTGAAAAAGGTGGACATGCGAGAAGAAAAATAAAATTATACCTTTCTAGAGTACCAAGAATTAGGTGTTTCGTCTACAGTTGCTTGGCTCGAGAAATCGAGCTACAATGGCTCTATTCAGGAATAAAGTGGGTATAGTACCCGCCAGAGGGCGGGCAAGTAGTGGTAATATTTACCTGCCGCAGGCAGGCATGACCCCGCCCAAGGCGGGTAAACTTCCCAAGAGGAATGCAGAAGCGGGTATAGTATAGTGGTAATACGTGACCTTCCCAAGGTTAAGCGAGGAGTTCGATTCTCCTTACCCGCTCTAAGGAATTAAAAAATAATCTTTTATCCAATCGTATGGAATATTTTCGTACAGGAGAAGTGCTCGGGAAATCGTGGGACATGTTCAAGGCACACTGGCTGTTTTTGCTCATGATTTTGGGTATTACCTTGGTTTCCCAGGTGATTATTAGCGGATTGGAAAAAGCCACACAAGACATGATGGGGATTTCTGTGTTAGTTTCGATAGCTACTTTTCTTGCCTCGCTCTGGATTTCTTTTAATTTTATCAAGCTGTACCTCCATCTCATTGATACCGATACAGAAGGAAAGATCAGTGAGGCGTTTTCATTTTCTCAGTCATTTTGGCCTTTTCTCGGAGCTTCTCTTCTCTTTACGCTGATGTTTGTTGTTGGGCTCCTCCTCTTTATTGTCCCAGGTATCTACTGGGCACTCAAGTATCAATTTTATGGTGAGCTCATTGTTGATAAAAAGATGGGAGCACTGGAATCGCTCAAGAAGAGCAGCGAGATAACCAAAGGTGTGAAATGGCAGTTATTGGGATTCGGTTTTGTTCTGGTGGGAGTGAATATTTTGGGCGCCCTCGCTCTCGGTATCGGACTTTTTGTGGCTATTCCTATGTCGTCACTTGCGTATTTTATGGTCTATCGCAAACTTTCAGCCCGATTGGAGTCTGTTCCGCCAACTCCTTCAGCTACTCCAACCCCTGAGGCTCCTGTGACTCCTGCAGCTGTCTAGATTCTTTTAGAGCGCTTGGCCACTCCAGGCTTTGTTTTGTGCTGCATTGAGAGCAGTGTTGATGTTTTCAAAAATGACTTTGGCAAAGGTGACGGCATAGTGATCTCTCTCGGGGAGGGATTGATCGATGTTGGATTCAGGAAACGACAGGATGATATTTTCCGGAATATTGACCCCGGTACCGTAGTTCAAAAGGTTGAGGTATTTTTGGTCAGCAGCGACTTCAGTGGTTGCTCCTAGGACTCTCTCTGGGTTGATAGCTACTTCTATCTCTGTGGGAATCGTGGTATCAGCAGTTTCTTCTGGTATTTTTTCGGCGCTTTCTGTTTGTTCTGGTAGCTCATCGCCACTTTGGTTTGTCGTGGTTTTTAGCGGGGCTACAGTTTTTGTAACTTCTTCTTTCCACGCCCAGCGCTTGCCTTTTTCTTTGAAGTACACAGCATCTTCGGTAGCGCTTTTTTCGAGCTTGTACTTGATATCTTGGAGGACTGTGCCATCGGGTGCACGCAGTTCGATTTTGCCTTTTTGATTGGGGAGAGTAAAGAGTGAAAAGTCTCTCGTGAGGGAGGCTTCGGACTTGGGAGCGATGACAAAGCTTTCGCGTACGGGATGGTTGACGAGTTTCTTCCAGCCGGTGGCGATACTATAGCCTTTCAAGTCGACTGGCTTTCTCTCGCGGTTTTCAATGAGGAGCCATTCGGAATCGCTGTCACGGCCGCTGGGATTTGGGACGAGCGCCGTGATGCGTACTTCCGGTTTGGGAAAGGATTCGATTTTTATCGTGAATGTTTCGGTGATATCATCACTCCCGTCAGTAGTAGTGAGTGTGACGTGGTAGGTGCCGTTTTCTGTATATTTATGCGTCGTTTCTTCTTTGTAGCTCTTGTGTCCGTCGCCAAAGTCCCAGGTGTACTTGAGTTTTCCACCGTCGGCATCTTTGCCGCGGGCATCAAAGGCGACGGCTACTCCACGATAGCCTTTTTTCGGCACTCGTTCTTTGGTTTCTGGAAGAGTATTGAGCTGGTTGGGATGTCCGGGAGTCGGGGTCCCGCCACGAAGAGCATTGCCTACGCGGTTTTGCGAAACACCTTCTTTTGATTTTTCGTACTGCACGCTGTCAATGGGTGTACCGGAAGCATCAAAGAGCGAGAGTGTTTCATTGGAATTGTTGAGAGAAAGTTTTGAGACGCTTCGTGTGAGGACGAAGTAGTCCTTTCCTCTGATAGAGCTGCCGGTTGGAAAGGTATAGAGACCAGTTTTTGAAGCATCGCGGAGTGTGAATCCATCGAGAGAAGCAGCATGTTCACCTTCGTTGTAGAGCTCGATAAATTCTCCCTCGGTTTCATTTCCGAGGGGGTTGGAGAGGATTTCATTGATGGAGATGTCTACTTTTTCTGATGGCGGAGTGGGTTGTGGCGCAGGGTCAGGTATGGGATCCGGAGGGGGAGTCACTGGTACCGATGAAAAGACGGTGCCGGAGCGGTTGGTAGGTGTCAGTGTCTCAACCAGTGCCCACTCCAGTGTAGTGGTATTCCGAGAGAGTCCTTTCTTTTTTCCAGGATTGGGAAAGGTGGGTGTCTCTGGTACAAAGAGTGAGCCAGTACCCCAGGCAATACTGTCGAGGAGGACGCCATCGGCACCAGACTTGGTAAAGAGCCCGATGCTGTTGTTATCTGCCAGAGCCGAAGAGCCGGTTTCACTGTCAGCAAAGGGAGCAGCATAGATACCGTCACTGTGCGCCCAGAGAAAATAGCCATGAGCGGGGATGGAAGAGTTTTTGGGAAGAACTCGGAGCGAACTCTCACTGCCACTCGCAGTGCGACGACGGAGCTGCATGTCGGAAATATCGACAGTGGTGTCGTTTGGATTGAAGAGCTCGATGAACTCGTCATTTGATTTTTCGCCGGCAATAGAAATTTCGCTGAGTAAAATAGTCTGTGGCGCTGCCAGGGTGGTTGAAACAGAAGTAAAAAAGAAGAGGTATATTGCGAACAGGGTGTAGCGCAGAAGAAAACCAGGCTTCATGTGTGTAGAAAAGGAGGTGATGCCATGTTTATACCATGAGAAAGCGGATTTTGACAATGAAAAGAGGTGAAGTGTGTTACAATAGGAGTAGATATACATTCTTTTTACGTGTATGGCAGAAAAAAAGACCAAAAAACAGGAGCAAGGATGGGCTGCTTTGCTCTTGGGCAGTATCATGAACAATGTGTCTAGTACGGTGCAGGGCATACTCTCGGGTTGGCAGGCACGAACCAGGATATGGACCAGGCGCTTGCTTCGCCATTTGGGACTCTTTTTCTTCTCGGTGCTAGGAGTAGTTTTGTTGGTAGTGGGTGGGGCGCGTTTGCTTGATGGTTTTTATGGCAAGCCGGGCTTGGGTGAAGTAGTGGTTGGCGGGAGTATCCTCAGTATCGCTATCCTCCTTTACATCTTGGACCAGAAAGACGATAATGAATAAGTAATCCGCTAAGAAAATACTATGTTGAAAAAAGAAACAGACATGGCAGTGAAGGTGCTGAAAGACAAGGTAGTGGCTCAGGTTGATAAAACGACGGCATTGGCCGAAAAAGAAATGGCCAAGGTCAAGAAGCAATTGGAAAAGACCTATTCAACCGTGGAAGGGTATGCCAAAAAGAATCCAGAAAAAGCTGCTGCCGTAGCGGCCGGTATCGGTGCTGCTCTCGGTGCAGCATTGGCACTGCTCGTGAGTGTTGGTGGTTCAAGCAAAAAGAAGGGAAAGAAGTAATTTCGCCGCTGGGGCGAAATTATCCCAAACTTGATTTGGGATCTCTCTCTGAAGATAACCCGCTTTGTAAAAGGCGGGTTTTCTATTATTGGGGTTTACCCTGTGTAATCAGGCGTAGCCTAGATCTGCCAGCGGCAGAATTACACAGGGTGTATACTATAGTTATGGGACTCATCGGGATTTTTATCGCTATCGTGCTCGTAGTGCTCGGCATGGGCTACTCGTATTTTGGTATGGGTTCTTCTCCTCTTACCTTTACCAATGACGCAC
>CAZPXK010000014.1:0-21881 GCA_964590035.1 uncultured Bdellovibrionales bacterium | reverse complement strand
ATGATCAATGTCCGCTGTCTCAAGGATGTCGACCTCACAACTCTCCAATCCGGCATGTTTGACGGAAAGAATATGTAGGTTTTTGTCTGAAAGATTCGTAAAAGGCTGCTTTAAAAGCAGCTTTTTGCGTGTTTTAGAGGAGTTTACCCCGTTAAATTGTCCATATTTAACTGGGGTGGTAGAATGGAATTACGTAATTAATTACGTAATTTTTTCTTATGGCTAGACGCAAGACCGAAGACAATAGCATTCGCAAGTTGACCAAAGTCGGGGGTAAGAGTATCGGGCTGACGCTGCCGATTGAATTAGTCCGGGAATTGGGCTGGAAAGAAAAACGGAAAGTGACCGTCAAACGCGTCCATGGAGGAATTGTGATTAAGGATTGGAAGGAATAATCGCATATGTCTCGCATCAAAGGTGTTTTGAAAGTTGATATGCCTCGGGAAAAACTGGAGAAGTACGGTCCGGAGAAATTGACGGATAGCGAGCTTCTGGCGCTTCTTCTTGGTTCAGGAATCAAAGGACTGAATGTTTTGCGTTTGTCCAAAAAAATACTGAAGCTTATCGAAAAAGTTGGAGTGGAAAAAATAACCCTCGAAATGTTGCTCGAAGAGAAGGGGTTAGGCAAAGCGAAAGCGTCACAGATTATCGCCGTGCTGGCACTTGGTAAACGGCTGCATGACAAGACGAAACCGGAAATTTTGACCCCTCAGGATGTCTGGAAGCTGTGCGCGGACTTTCGAGAATCAAAACGTGAACACTTTGTGGCGTTTTACCTCGACACCCAGGGGAGAGTCATTGAACGACAGATTATCTCCATCGGCACGCTCGACGCTAGTCTCGTCCATCCGCGCGAAGTGTTTGAGCCGGCCGTGTCCCTTCGTGCTGCCAGTATCATCGTTGCCCACAACCACCCATCAGGAAACCTGGAGCCTTCAAGAGAGGATGTCGAGATTACTAAACAACTGGTAGGGGCCGGAAAAATCCTAGATATCCAGATTATCGATCACGTTATCGTTACTAGTGAAAGATGGAAAACAATCAATATAGATTAAAGTATGTCTAAGCACTACCAAACAAAAGAGGAGGTTGTAAATGAAGCAAAGAAGATATTGAATAAATCTTTGCGAGATTTGATGCGAAAAGAAGATATTTTTGAAACTGAGAATCAGCTGATATCGTATGGTGCACGACGAAAGGGGTTTCTTGGAGAGCTGATTGAAAAATTTGTTTTTGATTTGGAAAGAAATAATAAATCCGAAGCCGATTTTAGTGTTGCTGGTGTTGAGTTGAAAACGAATCCGTTGAGAAATCATTCGACCAAGAAATATGTTTCCAAAGAACGTCTTGTTTTTTCCATGATTAACTATGATGAAATAGTAAAAGAGAATTGGGAAACGAGCTCGTTTCGAAAGAAAAATCAGGTGCTTCTTATCCTGTTCTATCTTTGGGTAAAAGAACAGAGTATTTTAGATTACAGGTTCAAGTTCACTTATTTGATGAATTTGCTTGAGGATATTTCAGACGCGGATATTTTTCAGATTCGAAAAGATTGGGAATATATCGTTGCGAAAATTAAAAGAGGGGAGGCTCATTTGCTTTCAGAGGGCGATACGTACTATCTTGGCGCATGTACTAAAGCAGCAAATAGTACGGTGGTTCGAGACCAGCCTATGTCGCGACTCCTCGCAAAGCCACGAGCCTTTTCTCTTAAACAGCAATACTTGAATTTTATTATTCAAAAGGAGCTTCTTGGAAAAGATGTTGATACAGATTCAATTTTTAAAAAAGTTCGACGCATTGAAAGTGTTGAAGATGCATTCAAAGAAAAGCTTTTACCATATGTTAGCATGACCGATGTGGAGATTAGAAAAGCTTTAAATTGGATTGATGAGACAAATGCAAAAAATTATAAGCGACTCTTAGTTAATAAAATGCTAGGAGTTTCCTCTAACAGAATTGCCGAACTTGAGAAAGCGAATATTACACTGAAGGTGATAACACTTGAACATAGCGGAGTATTGAAGGAATCGATGTCTTTTCCAGCTTTTGATTATAATGATTTACTAAGTCAATCTTGGCAGGACGATATAAATGAAACAATGGCAGATTTTCATCTATTACTTGAAACTCAGAAATTTCTCTTTGTGATTTTTCAGAAAGTAAAAGGGAGTGATGATATTATTTTTCGAAGAATGATGTTCTGGAATTTCCCCATGACTGATATTGTTGAGGCAAAGCGAGTTTGGGAACAAACAAAGGAATGTATCCGCGAAGGAAGGTACCGCGATTTGCCAAAAATAAGCGAGAGCGAAGTAGCGCATGTCCGGCCTCATGGAAAGGATTCGAGTGATACTCTCGAAACGCCACAGGGTACAAGAGAAATGAAGCGATGTTTTTGGTTGAATGCTAAATATATTGAGAAAGCTATAAAAAATGCTGATCCTAAGCCATAGTTGATCGATTCTTGATATTCTGTTACTATTGTATCGGTGTTAATTGGTGCCTGATTGTCTGTTATGAAAAAAATACGAATAGTTGAATTATTTGCTGGTGTTGGTGGATTTCGTCTTGGTCTAGAAGCAGCGAGTGGCAAAGATTGTAAGTATGAGGTGGTGTGGAGTAGTCAGTGGGAACCTGGAGCCAAAACTCAACATGCTTCAGAAATATATATCCACCAATTTGGAAAAGAAAATCATTCTTGCGAAGATATTCAAAAAGTTGTTGAAGAAAAATTCGATGAAATTTCAGATCATGATTTACTCGTGGGAGGTTTCCCTTGTCAAGATTATTCGGTAGCAAGGACTTTGAGTCATGCCGAAGGCTTAGCTGGCAAGAAGGGAGTACTCTGGTGGTCTATATTCAATATTCTTAAAAAGAAAGGAAAAAAATCTCCGAAGTTCATTATGCTTGAAAATGTCGATCGGCTACTCAAGTCTCCGGCTTCGCAACGAGGAAGAGACTTTGCTGTCATGCTCGCCTCGCTTGATGATTTGGGGTATGTCGTTGAGTGGCGTGTTATTAATGCTGCGGACTATGGTTTTCCACAGCGTCGTCGTCGGACATTTATTCTTGGGTATAAGAAGGGTACTGATTTATATAAGAAACTGAAGGCGAGTGACCGAGGTTCGTGGATTCATTCTGATGGTGTTATTGCAAAAGCGTTTCCCGTGGAAAAGGGACAATCGAATTTGAACGAGTTTGATTTAGCGGGTGATTTGGTAGAGGTGACAAAAAGTTTTTCTATTGATAAACCAACCAAGAGCCCATTTGAAAATTCTGGAATCATGATTGGGCGAAAAGTATATACGACCAAGGTGGTTGCTAAGCCGAAGTCATCGACCAAGACTATTCTTCTCAAAGATGTCATTATTCACGATGAGAAAAAAATACCCGAGATATACTTCATTGGCGAAAATGAAAAAAAACAGTGGGAATATTTAAAGGGTGGAAAAAAAGAGGAGCGAAAGACTCAAGCTGGTCATGTCTATTACTATTCCGAAGGACCAATGGTTTTTCCTGACTCGCTTGATAGACCATCTCGTACTATTGTGACGGGGGAGGGTGGCAAGTCCGCTTCGAGATTCAAGCATGTTATCAAAACAAAATCGGGACGCTTGCGTCGGCTTATGCCGATTGAGCTCGAACGTCTCAATATGTTCCCGGATGACCACACGAAAATCATGTTTGGAAACAAAGAGACCCCTGATATTCGAAGGGCATTCATTATGGGTAATGCTCTTGTTGTAGGCGTTATTCGTGAACTTGGAAAATCACTTCGAAAATTCGCTGAGAATGAGTAAATATGAAGACTTTAGATGAGGTAAAAAATAATTTTCAAGAGAGTTTAGTGACAGTTGGTCAAATAGTTGATATTGGATCAGACGTTGGAGATCTTCTTGTTGGTATGCTTGAGGGTCTGAAAAAGGAGAACGAATCCTTGCCAGCATTTATTCCTTATAAAGAAAAGTTAGACAGGACGATTGATGTTGTTAAAATGATTAAAAATGATCCACGACTAAAACAGAAATACGAAATTATTAGGAATCAAGCCATTGTTCTTGTTGTTGAAAATTTTGAGTCTTTTTTGAATGATTGCGTAAAAACATTAGTAAATTATTACCCAGGCGTAATTAAGTGGCCGGAAAAGAAAAAAATTTTGCCAGTAAATACAGATGTCCTCAGATACTCAATTCCAACAGTGGGAGACTTGGTAATTGCATCATTAAAGAAAGAGGAGGTAAACTTTCAGGATTTACAGAGTATAGTAAGGTTCTTTAAGGATTATATTGAATTTGATTTTGTTCTTGAAGATAAAAGACGTGATAGAATTATTTTCTCTCACGCTTTAAGAAATATTGTTGTTCATAATGGAAGTGCTGTTGATTCGGGCTTTCTTGCACAAGTGAGAAATACTAATTTTGCAAAGAAATATAAAGATAAGGAAAAAATACTTTTGTCTGAGGTTGAGTATCGGGAACTTCTGCTAGAATTTCAAGAACTTTCTAATGAAATCATCGATGGAATTAAGGGTAAAATATTTTCATAACGAAAAAGAAAGTAAAAAGCCTTTTTTTGAGGTATTTTTACTGTTTTTGGAGTGGTTTTTGCTTGATGTATACTAAAATTGCTTAGGAATTAATTAATAAGGCATGAGTATGTTTGAAAAAAGATCTTTGATGGGGGATGAAGCCGAGAGGGCGGAAGAGAAAAAAATGGAGAAACATCTGACAGATTTTATCGATGCAAAGAAATATACTGCTAATCAAGTGCAAGAAGCATACTATCAGCTATGCGGTGTTTCTGGGGAGGGTAATGACCCGGCAGTAGAAGAACTGCGAGCTGAGATGGAACGGATGACAGAGAATCGTTTTCCGCTGAATCAGATCGTAAAACTGATTGAATCTAGACAGAACATTGAAGATGCTGTTCCGAAATACTATCAGTTTGTAGATAGACTACAGATTTCGGAGAATGAAAAAAAAGTTTTGCGATCGGTAGTGGATCGAACGAGGCCTGGGGAGCTGGAGTGTCGCATCGACCAAGGAGTAGTAGGGAGTTTCCGTATCAAGGAGGATATCCCATCTAGAGAAGAGTTGGCTCAGGAAATGATATCGGCTATCTCTCGTTTTCTTACTGCCATTGAGCCTGGAAAAAAATATGAATTTTGGTTTGAGGAGAAGGAAAGAAGGGGATAGGTACTTTACTTATGTTTCACGTAATCCCGTACCTATATGACCAAGCTGTATCTCGATATTGATGGAGTGCTGGTGCGGGGTGGTCAGGCCACGGAGGGGATGGTTGAGTTTCTGCAGTATGTGACCGAACATTTTGACTGTTACTGGCTCACGACGCATTGCCATGGGGATGCCAAGCCGGTTTTTCTTTATTTGGTAAGCAGGGTACCCAAAGAGGCGCTGTCATATATCGAACAGTTTAAACCGACGACATGGGGCGGCTGGAAAACCGAAGCCATTGATTTCTCGGCCCCGTTCTATTGGCTCGATGACAACCTCTTTGAACCGGAGCGCCAAGCCCTCGTCGAACACAATGCTCTCACGAGTTTCATCCACATCGACCTCAACAAAAATCCCAACCAGCTTTTGGAACTCAAAGAACAATTAAAAATTTCGCATTTGCTATACTGAATTCGTAAGCTTCGAAAAGACTAATTAAAGTGATTATTATGAACCCTGAAAAACCATTGAGTCCAAAGGATGCTGCTGCGCTCCAGCGTATGGGCAGCGACCGTGTGCTGGAAGATCTTCGGAAAAAGTATAAGCAGCCCCAGACTCAAGCTGAACCAGAATTTAAACCTGCAACGAAAGATGTGCGGTCTGCGGGGGTAGAGTTTAATGTTTTGGATGATCTTCGAAGTAAGTACCAGCTGCCCCCCGTTCAAGCAGAGCCGGCGTCTCAAGGTACTGACCAAGTATCGGTACTAGAGGAATTGGGACACGGTCGAGTGATGGCCGATTTGCGAAGGAGAGACGAAGAGCAAAAGAAATTGATAGCTGGTTTGCCTGTTATTCATGAAACTTATTCTGCGCAGGAGCTGGTAGAGATTGCCCAGGTGAGAAAGCAACTGGAGGTGATAATCGCAGCGTTCAATGTCAGAGTTGCTGGTCTCGACAAAAAATCTCCCGAGTACGTGAAAGCAGCGCAGCCGGAGGTTGCCAAAATGATTGCCTATTTGGACGGATTACCATTGTGGAAATTCAAGTTTTCTACCGAGATTGGCGCAGGTGTCGTTGGGCCTCTTAAAGAGGATGCATTGGATTCTCTGTACTATATGACTGCAAGTGGAATAGCGATGCGGTTGAGGAGAGTCTCGCTTACTGAGGGTGTCGGACTCGGCGTTGTAGCCCAGCCTTTTATGGAAAAGATTCGTTTTTGTAATGCTCGGGAGGGGCGTTTTGAGGGCGAGCCAACGCTTGGGTTGGTGGTGGAGGACTATACCACGCGAGCATTTGAGGAGAGACTGAAGAATCCTGGAGAGAAGAGTGATTTTGTTTCACCAATTGCCGTGTGGGTGAAGAATGGGAAGCCAGTTGCTGTGGGCGGACCATCGGATGTTCATATTCACAATGGGGATAGAGTGAATAAAATTTTTGAGTAATTAATTATCTCTATGGCACTGACGGCAACGCATTTGCGATTTGCATTGGAGATGAAGGATGCGCTCCAGGTACAGCACATGGAGCAGTATCTCTCTGGTTCGATGTACCCTGATTCCCGCTATTTCACTGGAGTAAGGAGAGAGGTAACACATGATGAATCTTTGTTTGTGGGGGATATATTGCTCATGGATGATTTTCGCAAGGGTTGGGCCATGCACTTGGCTTGTGATCGGGCTCAGGGCGAAGCTATGAAGCAGCTCTTTCCCGAAGAAGCGTCTTTGACGAAGCCAGGTGAAGAAGGGTGGATATTTCGCACGGCACTTAAGGTGCTTCAAGATATCGATGATGCCACACAATTTGATGCCAACCGTTCTGTGCGAATGATGGCGTGGTATCAGTCACCCTTCGGAAATGAAACAAGCGAACAGCTGGAACGTTACTATGGGTTGTACCGTGACTTGTATGCTTCTGGAGAGGTAACTATCGATGCCGAGGCGAAGGTATGGGTCGAGGCTGGTATGGATCAGAAGCTTATCGAACATGTGAAAGAAAAAGCGAACCGACTCAAAGAGGATGCATCATCAGTCGAACGCGTTACTCGTCTCTACGGGGCGTCGCTTCGGTACTATCGTTCTCATAAAGAATAATGAATTACGTAATTAATTACGAATATTTTCTCTCTTGACGTGTCTTTTGTGCGAGTTGTATAATGAAGTATGTAAGTACTATAAACATAAGCAGTGTGATCACAAAGGGCATTTAATAATCGGACTGCTTGTGGATAACCATTTTAACCGACTGGGTAAGATGGTTGATGTTGAATCAGGGATGGGGTTATGATGGTATTTATTGACGAATCAGGAACAAATAAACAAGACGGACGTTCGGCCTTTGCTTTGGTCTATGTTGCCGTGAAAAACTATGAGTCGTTTTCTCGTTCGGTGGTAGAGATAGAGAAGGATCTTAAAATTAACTTTTTTCATTGGGCAAAAAATGCACCTCCAGTCAGAGCGAAGTTGGCGAGGCTTGAGTTTGAAGCTAAAGTGGCGGTGATACGTAACCCGTCTTTTCCTGATAAGGAAATCGAACGATTGCTGCCTCATATGCTTATTGAGAAAAATATTCGTTCTATAACACTCGATGGTGAGAAACCAACACGATATCGGCGAAAATTGAAAAAGATATTGCGTGATAGCGGAGTAACGACCAAAAAGTTAAGAACAGCAAGTGATGAGAGTTCTGCCGGGGTTCGGGTGGCAGATGCGATTGCCGGATTGACCAGGGCTTACTATGACCAGAAAGGTGGTAGAGTAGTACGGGAATCATTTGAGCGTTTGAGAGGTAAGCGGAAGATATCGTTAATTTTTGAATAACAAAAACCCCAGCTTTCGCCGGGGTCAGGGTGTCCGATAGTCTTGCGACTTTTCCACTGGAATTTGTCACGGAGCCCTTGTTGCAGCTACATTATACCAAATTTTGAGCGCTTGTCAATTATATTTAGAGAGGATTTGACTTGAAAATCTATGAGTGAAAAAGTGGTGGATGCCATTGGTACACTAAAGAAGAGCTGTTGGCGCATGAAAACCTGAAAGAACGCATCAAGTGCTACGCACTCAAAGCCCTCGAAACACTCGCACCGTAATTAATGAGAACTATGAAACTTTTTGTGCGGGTGAAAACGGGTGCTCGTGAGGAACGAGTCGAGGCGATTGACGCGGGGCATTTCAAAGTGTCGGTGAAGGCGCTGCCCGTGGATGGCAAGGCCAATCGTGCGGTAGCCAAGGCACTGGCAGACTTCCTTGGTATCGCCCCATCCGAGCTTGAGCTTGTGGGCGGTGCCACCAGCCGAGACAAAGTATTTGATCGCGTTTCTTAGTCACCAAACCGAGTCCTCTTTACAAAATCAATCAAAAGGAGATAATGGAGTGTTCTTTGATGCAGACTAAGATATGCTATACATACTTACGTAAAATACTTTATATGACGACACGACAGAAGAATATTTTGATTGGACTGGCTATATTGGTAGGAGTCCTAATTTTTATTGGTGAAGTGTTTGTGTTTCAGTTTGGGAATAAGAGTGGTGCACCCCAGTCTTTTGTAGAACAACACGTGACGCTTTCTGATGGAAGAGTAGAAACAGTTTTGATTGCCAAGGAAGAATATGAGGCAACTAGACAAGAGGAGAAAGAATTGAAGCGTCAGGCCAAGGAGAAGCAAGAGAGAGAATTGGTACAACAAAAATTAGAGGAAGAGGCGGAGAATATCCGAATTTTTCGCGATGCCTGGACTGCTGATGTGCGTGGTTACTATGAAGTCCGTACTGTGGATTGTCCCTCATGGGAGAGTTGCCGGACGACAAAAAGGGGATATTTTTTGATGCCAAACACGGAATATAGAGATGTTCGAATATATACGGAGGGCGAGGGTCCGGAGCGCCGTATTTTTGGGATGGGGTGTGATACGGGATCGTCATTGCGCTATATTCCCAGAATGGATGTTCGCTCGGGCCAGTATCAAGAATTTTCTGGAAGCGGTTGGGAAAAACTCAAAAAAAGCAGTCCTGAGCATCCGGTGATGCTTCGGGTGACGAAGCCCTATGATGAATCCTATCAATCCGGTACCGAAGGACTGGTTTGTATGACTCCATTTTCGAGTTTTGAAATTATAGAGGAATAAAGAATGAAGCCGGAAAAATCGAAACATATTTTTACAGTGAAGGGAGAAGCGTGGTTGTATCCGAGTGATGTGGCCAGCTGGCACTTTGTCACGCTACCGAAGAAGGAATCGGAAAGTATCAAAGCCACCTACGGCGCCCATTCTCCGGGTTGGGGGTCTCTACCGGTTTCGGTCACCCTCGGGACTACGACGTGGAAGACTTCAATTTTTCCGGATAAACATTCGGGTGGCTATCTGTTGCCGCTTAAAGCTACCGTCAGAGCAAAAGAGCATGTGCGTCAGGGAGACAAAATTACTTTTACTTTAGAGGTACTTCCGAAACTGAAAAAGAAAAAGCCCGACACTCAGTGAGTGTCGGGTTGTCAGCTTCCCCATTGCAGATTGCTTAGTGCCGGAGCAGGTGTTCCAAGACGAGTGCCCGGTCGGCCCAGTCGGGTGTCGGCCAGTGGCCTTCGGCATCGTCTACGTGCAGCTTGCCGTCTTCGATCTGTTGAAAGAAAGATATCAAGGCTGCGCGCAGGAACGGTTCCGGAGATTGCCGCTGGATTTCATTGCGTCGTTCCCAGGCATGGCGGATGATTTCCTCGGGGCTGCGACTGGTCACCAGATGTTCGCGGTAGCCTGGTCTGAGTGTGAGACGGATGTAGACCGTGCGGCCAAGGAGCGCCCGGACGGTGCGGTGTTTGGTGTATGGACGGCGGGCATCATCCATCAGCTCTTGACCAAAATACTCGGTGACCAAGAGTCGCATGCCGTCGGTGAGTTCGTAGGTAGGACTCGCTGATTTGGTCATGAGGTAGAGCAAAAGCAGGGCTGATTTGTACTTGCCGGGGCCGACGGCTGCCACCATTTCGACGCTGTCGGAAACGATAGCAAAGCCGTCAACGGGTACCTCTTCTTCAGCACGGAGTGCGAACAGGTCGCAGAGTTCCAAAGCATTGCCGGCGAGATCGTTCGGCGTGAACTCGGGATGAATCATGGTTCTCATGGTTGCTCCAGGTTTGGAGGTTGTGGAAGGACTGTTCGTCTGCCTCATACAAGGCAGATGGATTATTTTCTCTAAAATGAGCGTTTTTGTCAATGTTCCCATTGGTTCGTTTGACACGGGGGGTGCGGTTGGGATAGAATCTTGTTTCGACTCTCTACAAGGGTCGAGCTTGCTTTACAGATCTATCCCGGGTCTGGAGCACAACCTCAATGAGGTGTCACATGTCACGTAAGAAAATGAGTCAGGAACCGCCCCTGATGAATTCCAAGTCACGGCCCATCTTGCTGCGGTGTCGTGGTACGACAGATGATGGCTTTGTGGTGAGTGGCAGGGATGCCATCAAGGTCCGGATCCACCAGGGGCGCAGGGCCGTGTTCTTTTGGGGGAAAGGAGTAGCTTTCACTTGTCATGACCCTAAGATGGCGGCTGCCTGGGAATTGGCTTTCCGTCAAGCTCGTGAAGAGTTGACCAGGCTTCAAGCCCAGGGCTGACCCTACTTCGGCGCTCTTATATTGTCCTAGGATGCCCGCGTGGCGCGCTAGGACTTTTTTCTTTGGTGTATAATAGGAATGTTCGGTCATAATTATGTGTATGCTATGGAAAGTCCAGCGAAGTTTTTAAAAGGGTTGCTTGCGGTATATGCGGTATTGTTTACAGTGTGTGCCATCAATCCGATAGATCGGACTACGTGGTTCGCTGAGAATCTGACGGTGTGGATTATTTTGGTAATCCTGGTCGGTTTGTATTTTCGGGGAGTGCGATTCTCGAAGCTGGCGTACGCACTTATGTTTGTTCTTATTTATCTCCACACCATCGGCGGCCACTATACGTTCGCACTGGTGCCGTTTGATTGGGTTTCCGATCTTTTTGGTTTTGAGCGGAACCACTATGATCGGATGGCGCACTTTTCTGTCGGGTTCTATGCTTTCGCTGTTGCCGAATGGTTGTGGAATAAGAAGTTGGTAGCAAACAAGTTTCTTCTTTTTACCTATCCGGTCTTTGTTATTGCCACTATTGCCATGAGCTACGAGCTCGTTGAGTGGTACTATGCGGCACAGTCGAACGCGGCCGATGCCATGGCCTACCTCGGCAGTCAGGGCGATATTTGGGACGCACAGAAGGATATGTTGGCCGATACGCTGGGAGCCATTGGAGCGACAGTACTGTTCTTTGTAGTGCGAAAACCGAAGATTGAAAAGACGATTACGTAACTTGTTATTGAGATATTTATGTACCAGTGTTGTAGGAAAGAAGGGAAAGAAACATGCTGTCGGAGTCCGCTCATGCGGGCGGTGCAGATAACGCTTTTGCTCTTGATTGCTTTGGGACTCGGGCTGCTCGTCACACAGCATCTCTGGGTGCCGAAACTTGTAAACTTTATATTACTACAGGAAGGGAAATAAGGAGGTAATCGGAGCCACCGTCAGAGCAAAAGAGCATGTGCGTCAGGGAGACAAAATTACTTTTACTTTAGAGGTACTTCCGAAACTGAAAAAGAAAAAACTCGGTATTATGCATACCGAGTAGATGTCCAGTGTTCTGGACGAGGGGGTCAGGCCGCCACGGAGAGCGCCACGACGTTGGTGCTGGCTTCCGGGTCGGTCACCGTCTTGGCTTCGACAAAGAACTTCTCCGTCTGCTGGTACTTGATGCCCTTGATGACCGGACGATCCTCGAGGAGGGCTTCGCGATTCACGGACTCTTGGACCCGGATGTATTTCCGGAGCTTGAGTCCGTGCAGGGTTTCGAGCGCCTTTTCTTCCCCACCCTTGGCCAAGACGACCTTGGTGGGGGTGAAGCGCCAGCCGATGACACCGGCCGAGAGCTCGAGCGACTTCTTGTCACCGACCAGGATGACGTCACGATTGGCCGTAGCGAATGATTCGAGCCCGGCGATGCGACCGGCACGCTCGGCGATCAAGTCGGCCGTCTGTTGGTCGGCTTCCCGACGCAGACGTGCCACTTCGGCAGCCAGGGCCGCCTCGATGCTGTCCACTTGGCGGTCGATGAGGCCGATGCGATAGAGAGAGGTATTGGCTTCCACAGTGTTGTGGGGAGCGATGACACTGACAGTGGCTTTCTTGGCCATGATGATCTCCATGAGAGGGGAGGGGGATGTCATGCTCGCCGATCGGGTGAGCATGGGTGGGGCGGAATTGGTAAGGAACTGATTGGCAGTGACAGTGTTTCTGGACCATGCCAGATGATAGCTGTCCTGCGTATTTGGAGTTTGCCATGCTTTCTCATATGTGTTATACTGTCGACGAAATCCGACAAATTATAACAATATGGATATTTTGGAAACGGTGTTGCAGGCGCTCGATATTCCCGGACCGGCTCGGGCGGTCTATATTGATGTGGCAACTCATGGCAGTTCGACGGCTAGAATGATAGCGGTACGTCTGGGTATGACGCGGCCATCGGTGTATGACCAGGTCAATATCTTGTTAGACAAGGGCGTATTGGCGGAGCGTGATATGGATGGCAAGGCGGAATTCGCTATTCGTGATCTGGCGGACGTGGAACGATTGCTGGTGCAGAAAAAAGATGATCTGGCCGATATCGCAGAGACTTTTGCGAAAGAAAAAGATGGGCTGCTTCATACAACGAAAAGTATTGCCCCCAAAATCGTGTTTATGAGTGGGCGCGAGGCTATCGTGCGCGCTATGCACGATATGCTGTGGGATGAACGCGTAGTGCTGAAAGCCGTGTGGCCCTATGACGAGATGCTCGGTGTGCTTGGGGAAGAACACCTGGTCTCTTTTAATAAGAAAAGAATTCGGAACGGACTGAAGCTGCATTCTATTTGGACGGGCGTTCCGAAGAAGGGAAAGTCTTCTATCTGGCAAAATGAAGATACTGATGTTTTGCGCCGGTATGCCCTGAAAGGATTCGTGCCTGAGATGGCCTATACGGTCTATGGGGACAAGGTGCTGTTTGTGAGTTCCGCCAAGGAAGCATTCGGGTTTGTGGTGCATAGTGCCACATTTGCGCATTTGATGTCGCTTCAGTTTGATGTGTTGTGGGGAGTATCACAAGCGTCGGGAAAGAAATAATACTATGAAATTCATTACTGATACGCGGAATTCAGAGGGTCCAACTCTCATTTGCTCGGGTATTTCGTGGGTGGTATACTCGGGGTAGTTTTGGGCTAAATAGTAACGGTATACTTTCATGAACCAATACCCGAATGAAATCAATCCAGAAAAAATCAAGCAGAGTATCGAGAAATACAAAGTCCCATTTTTCTTGATTATTGCGGTCACTTTTTTTTCTGGACCATTTATGGCGCTTTTAAATATTTTTACTTTCAATATGGAATTCATTCTTCTCATCATCGCTGTCATCGTACTGTTGTTTTCCATCAAGCAGATCAACCAGTACGAACGAGGTGTAAAGTTTACGATTGGTAAATTTTCTGGATTAATGGAGCCGGGTTGGCGCCTGGTTATTCCCGTGTTTCAGTCGTACCAGAAGATTGATATGCGTGTGCGGGCGGTTGACGTACCAAACCAAGAGGCAATCACCAAGGATAATATTTCGGTCACCGTGAACGCGGTCATTTACTACAAAATTAGTGAGGCCGAAAAAGCTATCCTCGAAGTGGAGGACGTGTACTATGCCGTGTCTCAGTTGGCGCAGACCACTATGCGCAATGTGGCTGGAGAAGTTGATCTCGACGAACTGCTTTCGAACCGGGATGCCATCGCTGAGCGTATCCGCGCCATCGTGGATAAGGCTACGGATGCTTGGGGGGTCAAGGTCAACTCGGTGGAACTGAAGGATGTGACGTTGCCCGAGGAAATGAAGCGGGTCATCGGACGACAGGCCGAAGCGGAACGGGAAAAGCGCTCGGTCATTATTCAGGCCGAGGGTGAGGTCATGGCTTCGGAAAATCTGGCGAAAGCGGCGAATATTCTTTCTTCCGCTCCTGGAGCGCTCCATTTGCGAACGCTCAATACATTGAATGACGTTTCTTCCGACAAATCTAACACTATCGTATTTGTGACCCCGATTGAAGTCTTGCGGGCCCTGGAACATTTCGGAGCAAAAAAGGATTAGCAACCCTGGCGCGCCGTGGTAAAGAAAGAAAAAGCCCGACACTCAGTGAGTGTGTTTCAGTATCTGTATACTGAGAGTACAGAGTCATCTATAAATGAAACTGGTGAAATCATATTTTCTTGTGGGGGTACAATTCACACTTATTGCTTTTCTCGCCTGGTACGGTGGAGTGTTTGGCGACTGGCTTTCCAATGCAGTTCTCGCTGTCGGCATCCTGCTCGGGTTGTGGGCCGTGGTTACGATGCGTTTTCGGGTAAATATCCTCCCAGAGGTGAGAGTAGGACAGGCGCTCATGATTGCTGGCCCCTATCGCCTCATGCGTCACCCGATGTACACTGCGGTCCTCCTCATCACACTCGCCTGGGTCCAACACCGGACCGATGGTATCTCCCTCATTGTTTGGGGGATGCTCTTGGCCGATCTCTTGGTCAAGCTCCAGTATGAAGAATCAGCACTGCGGGCAAAGTTTCCGGAGTATGAGGCGTATGCCAAGAAAACGAAGCGTCTCATCCCGGGTGTATACTAAGGGTATCTATATACACGAGTATGAAAATATTTTTTGTAGTAATTGTCGGATTCGCGGCGACGACGTTGCTCGTTATGATTTTTGCGCGCAATGGTAGTGATATCCGGCAGAAGAACGATGACCTCCCAAGCCCCAATGCTCCCTTTCAGAATGACACTGTCCGCGTGACAGCGCCGCTACCAGTGAGTGTGGTTACGAGTCCACTCATGGTGACTGGTGAAGCACGTGGCACCTGGTATTTCGAAGCCAGTTTTCCTGTGACAGTGCGTGATGCAAACGACCAGGTACTCGGGACGGGTGTCGCTCAGGCACAGGGCGAATGGATGACTATCGAGTTTGTGCCGTTTCAGGTAACGGTCAGTTTCAATACCTCGAGTACGTCGAATGGATTCTTGGTTCTCCACAAAGACAATCCTTCCGGCTTGCCAGAGAATGACGCCGAAGTGCGGATTCCTATCCGTTTCTGATTTTTGTGTTTCGAAAACTAAAGTAAAGAGGAGTCAGTAAAGAAAAAAGCCAGGACGATGTCCTGGGCTAGCGATATGCAAATCGCTGTGGTGAGCCGTGTTACGGCTGGGCTACGCGGCGTTGAATCCGGCCTTCCAGGTTTCTGGCAATTTCAGCTCATTGCTCGGAGCGGTAGGAGCTGGGGTGACCGGCTGTTGCACACCGCATGCCGGGCATGGTTTGGTGGGAACGACGTAGTAGGGCGCGGAACCTCGAGTAAAGGCCGCATTGTTATGGGCGGGTACTTTGCCCGAATCACCGCATGTTGTGCAGGGCATTGGAGCTCTCCTTCATGGTGGTAGGTGTCAACAATCTACCCTTTTCAGGAGAGTTTTGTCAATGCCTTGGTCTCTGGACGAGATGGTATACTACGGATAGAGACCTTTTATGATACATTTTTCCAAAACTTTTTTGAGCGTATGGATAGGGATTGCTTTCGTCGTGGTGGGGTTTGTATATCTCAATTCGCACGATAAAGAGGATGATATCGTTGTTTCCGAAACGAATACTTCAGAAGAAAAAAGTATTCAGAATGAGGAAGTGATACAAGAGGAAGATACGCCAGAAAAGCCGAGTATCGGAGTACCGCTCGATCAGGCAAAAGAGCGGGTAACGAAGAAGTCATTTGGTATTCGGATTGATCAGGCGACATCGCCAGTGCAGCCCGAGCGCTTTTCGGGCTATCATACCGGGGTTGATTTTGAAACATTTGCTTCTGAGGCGATGACGGATGTGCCAGTGCGGGCAATCTGCAGTGGCGAAGTGTTGGCAAAGCGAAGAGCCAGTGGATACGGCGGAGTCCTCGTGACAAGTTGTACTCTCGATGGTCAAGAAGTGACAGTAACCTATGGACACCTGCGGTTAACCAGTATCGCGAGAGCAGTGGGAGAGCGGGTGGAATCTGGCGATCAGATCGGAGTGCTCGGTACCGGAGACAGTAGTGAAACCGATGGCGAGCGCAAACACCTTCACCTCAGTATTCATCGTGGTGTCTTGCCCAATATCATGGGCTATGTTTCCCTCCGGAGTGACCTCTCGCGTTGGTTGGATCCGTGCCTTTTTGTGTGTCAATAATGCGAGTGGAGAAGTATTTTTGGAAATGCTATACTACAGGTAGTATCTCCGCTTCCACTGTTAACATATGAAATACGGAAAAGTAATTTTTTTGGGTATTGGGATAGTGGCACTAGGAGTGCTGGCGACGGTTTGGGATGGAAAAGAACAGGAGAAAGCGCCGGCAGAGGTGGCCTGCAGTATGGAAGCACGGATTTGTCCCGATGGTTCTGCTGTGGGACGTAGTGGGCCGAACTGTGAGTTTGCGCCATGTTCCAGTCTGGCAGTTATCGAGGATTTGGTGCCGCCAGTCAATGAAATTACCAAGCCATCCATCGAGCAATTTTTTCAACAAACATTTGATGGTCGTGACCTGACGTTGGGCAAGGTATTGGAGCGTTATGATGCGTACACTCGGTATGCTATTACCTATCGCAGTGGCGAGCTCACCATATCCGGTATCATGAACGTGCCGGTAGGGACGGGGCCGTTTCCGGTCCTTATTTTGAATCACGGATATATCGACCCGGCTATCTATACCAACGGTCGGGGCTTGCGTCGTGAGCAGGACTACCTGGCGCGTCAGGGATTTGTCGTGCTCCATTCGGACTATCGCAACCACGCACAGTCTAGTCGCATCGATCTAGGCGAGCTCGAGAATCGCCTGGGGTATGTCGAGGATGTCATCAATGCTGTCTATGCGGTCCGTGCTTCGGATCTGTCCTATTTTGACAAAGAGAATATCGGGATGCTGGGACATTCGATGGGCGGTGGTATTGCTCAGACGATAGCGGTAGCAGTACCGAACCTGGTCAAGGCAGTGGTACTCTATGCGCCAGTGTCGATGGACTATCGGGATTCATATGACAAGTATATGAAGGACGATAGAGTTCGAGCGGCACGTGTCGTGGAGCGTTATGGTGAACCGACCGCAAACAACCCGGTGTGGTCAGCGATATCACCTCAGACCTATATCGATCGTTGGTCGGTACCGGCGATACTGTTTCAGGGGACACGAGATGACAGCGTGCCCAAGGCCTGGTCTGACAAGACTGCCAAGCTCTTTGAAAAGTATGACAAGAGTCTTCAGTATGTCGTTTACGAAGGGGAGGCTCACGAGTTTGGTCCGAAGTGGAATGATTTCATGAAACAATCAACGACATTTTTCCGTGCTCATCTCAGGTAGTAGGGAGAATGTTTAATTTTTAAAAATAATCATATGGCGAAGTATGTTGATGGGTTTGTGCTCGTTGTCCCGGAGAAAAAATTGAAGGAGTACAAAAAGATGGCCACCCTAGGTGCCAAGGTATGGAAGAGGCATGGAGCGCTCGACTACAAGGAGTGCGTCAGTGAAGATATACGGTCCAAGAGTATGGGTGATCTCGTGCCGCTGTTCCCCAAGATGACTAGTTTGAAAAAGGGAGAAGTCGTTATATTTTCTTTTATTGTCTTCAAATCACGCAAGCACCGCGACCAGGTCAATGCTAAAGTGATGAATGATCCTCTTATGTCCGGGGAAAACTGGAAAGATCAGCCTATGCCGTTTGATATGAAGCGCATGGCATATGGCGGCTTTGAAGTAATCGTTGATTTCTAGTCTGGACAGTATGAACAACTTTGTTGAGTACGCCGCTTTGATCAAGCCGACGTGGTCGCCACCGGGGTGGCTCTTTGGTCCTGTGTGGTCTGTGTTGTATGTCATCATCGCACTGACGTTTGGCCGTGTGTTTTTCTTGGCTTGGCAGGGACAGGTATCATTTTTGGTGGCGCTCCCATTTATTCTCAATCTTGTTTTTAATTTTTCCTTTACGTGGATACAGTTTGGTTTGAAAAATAACTATTTGGCGTCAATCGATATCCTCCTGGTGCTGGGGACCATCATCTGGGCGATGATAGTTATTTTTCCACATTCTCGTATTCTCGCCTATGCTCAGATCCCATACCTTCTTTGGGTATCTTTTGCGACGGTGTTGCAACTGACTATTACCTACCTCAATCGGTAAGGTGACATCAGAGAATCAAGGAAGCTTGATACAAGTCTAAGGGTGTGATGGTTTGGGATGTTTTCGTCCCCACCATTTGTCGAATTCAACAGAGAGACGGAAAAAGATAACGGCCATAGCGATGATGGAAAAGACCAGACGAACGGGCGGGAGTCCTTCGGGGTTACTGAGGTATACTTGCCACATTTCTGGTCGGGCATCAGCTCCGATGGGGTTTTCATTGTTGAGGATGGCGCGAATAACCAGGAGAAAAAAGGCTACATAGCCTAGGCGTAGGAGCTGGCGCCAGCGCACAGGCCCTATTTTTTGCATGGCCTCATTGTTTGATATGAGCGCCATCATGGTAAAAATAGCCATGGCGCCTGTTCCGAGGAGGACGTCGCTTGACCAGAGGTGGTCAATAAATCCATAGAAGTAGTAGTCGGGGCGAACTACCGGCAGGAGCAGGGTGTAGATGAGTGCCGCAAAGAATCCCAGGAGTCCGAGGTATTTGCGATAGATGACTTTGGTATCAAGAAAGTTGAAATAGTAGCCGATGCACGAGAGCGAAAACGATGCAGCGAAGAGAAAATTGGCTGCGCCAGCCATGACTTTGGCAAAAGAGACCAGGTTGAAATATCCGTCCGCCGTGATGACATACCAGGTATAGAAGAGACTGGCTCCCATGGCAACGTAGAGAGAATTTCGCCACCAGATGGTGGTAGGCGAGGGAAGAGGCATAGAGTTCGTATGATGAGTATGTGAAAGGGTATATATAGTATACATCGTTTTCTATCAGAGGGAAAAATCGGGAGGCCCATGGACGGGCTTTTGGGCATGATATACTAGAGGTACTAAATATGTAGCAACATCTCCCTATGAGCGCCGAAGAACCCGCAGTCCTGGAAGACAGTATTATCCTACGTGATGCTACCGGAACAGATCTGGTCAGTCCGATGGTGCGTGCCGCGGCACTGCAGGGGACTTCTGATGTGCATATAGAGGCTATGCCGGAAGAGGTCTTGGTTCGGTTTCGTGTCGATGGTGTTTTACAGGTGTATGAACATCTTTCAAAAATTGACCATGAGCATGTCATTAATCGTTTGAAGGTCTTGGCTAACATGGAGATTGGGCCGGTACGTCTACCGGAAGACGGTCACTTTGCGGTGCGTTATCAGGATAATGCCGGCGGCCCTGAACGGACAGTCGATGTGCGTGTTTCTATGTTTCCGACGGTCAACGGTCCGACAGCGGTGCTGCGATTGCTCAACCGTTCCGACATGCTTATTTCGCTTGATGAAATTGGTTTTGATGAAGAAATTCGTTTGCGTGTGCGTCAGTTGACGCTCGCGAGCTATGGCATGATCCTGACGACCGGACCAACCGGATCGGGTAAGACTACGACGCTCTACTCGATGCTCATGGAGATCAACCGCAAAGAGCGCAATATCATGACGCTTGAAGACCCGGTAGAAGTATTTATCGATGATATGCGTCAGAGTCAGATACTGCCGGAAATTGGATTTACGTTTGCCAAGGGCATGAAGAGTATTTTGCGCCAGGATCCTGATGTGATGATGATTGGTGAGATTCGTGATGCCGAGACGGCTGACCATGCACTGCAGGCATCGCTCACGGGACGCATGGTGTATTCGACGCTCCATGCAAACACCACTATCGGTGCTGTTGCTCGCTTGATTGATCTGAACATTGAGCGTGGTATGATTGCCTATGCTCTGCGGGGAGTTATCGCTCAGCGTTTGGTGCGCAAGATCTGTCCATCGTGCACTGCACCTGATACGACGCCGCGCGCCGAGTACATCAACCTCTTGGGCCTCCAGGGTGCATCAGTCAAGTACCATCGAGGAGCTGGCTGTCAGGAATGCGGAGGAACCGGCTACCGAGGCCGGACAGGTGTATTCGAAGTTCTTATCTTTGATGATGAGCTGCGCGCCATGATTGTCGACAAAGCATCGATGAGTGAGTTGCAGGCCTATGCTGAAAAAACGGGTATGGCGACGCTGCGACAGAATGCCATTGATCTGGTGATGAGGGGTGTCACTACTCTTGATGAGGCTATTCGTGTCGTGTAGGTATGTACACGCTTTATATTCTCGAATGTGCTGATGGGACACTGTATACTGGCATTACGACTGATGTGAGGCGCCGTGTGGTGGAGCACAATACGTCTGCGCTGGGTGCCAAGTATACACGGGGACGCCGACCGGTGCGCTTGGTGTATGCAGAGAAATTTCGCGATCGTTCGCTTGCTTCACACGAAGAAGCACGCATCAAAACGCTTTCGCGTTCCGTCAAAAAATCTCTCATTAAAGCATGGAAAAAGCCATGAAAAATAGCTGGAGACAAAGAGTGGTATACTGTAGGCATATAATTGTTTGAAGATAATTTTATGGACGGACAATCATTGGCTGAGTATGTGGTGGGGCGTATTCGTTCTGGCGTTGCCAAGGCAGAATTGAAAGAGGAATTGTCGGCACTGGGGTGGACAGAGGATGAAATGGAATCTGCCTATCGGGAGGCGGTTATCGCTCTCGGGGCACCAGTACCCAATACCGGGAATCGTGCGACATTGTCACGCAAGGCATCGACCGTGGATGTGGTCATCAACTTCTTTTCGTTTATCTTGCTCGGCATCATAGCCACCGCTTTGGGGACATTGTTTTTTGGTATCATCAATCGCTATTTTCCCGATGCTCTTGATAGGGCCAATTGGTACAGCGCCAGTCAGGCGACCAGTTCGATTCATTATTCCATCGCTGCGCTCCTCATCGGATTTCCACTGTATTATTTTGCCATGCGTCTCTGGTTTCGCAAGTTTCGCGAGGACGAAGGACGAATGGAATCGAAACTGTCCAAGTGGCTCACCTATTTGGTATTGCTTACGGCGGCCGTAACGGTGGTGGGCGATCTGATTGCTATCGTCTTTGCCATGCTCCAGGGTGAGGTTACGACTCGATTCTTCTTGAAGGCATTGGTTATTCTCTGCATTGCCGGTGCGATTTTTGGATTCTACTATTTGGAACGTCGGAAAATTCAGTACCATGTCGATATTTCACGGAGCTTCTTTCAAAATTTTGGTCGTGGCGTGAGTGTAGTGGTGGCTTTAGGAATTGTGTTGGGATTTTTTGCCGGGGGATCGCCCGCGACTCAGCGGAGCGTCACGCTTGATCAGACACGTGCCGGACATCTCAGTTCTTTGGCCAGCTGTATCGAACAATACGCCCTGAATCTCGGTATGCTTCCGACATCACTGGGTGATTTGAAGCAATCAAGTCAGTATAGTTACTGTGCCGGTTATATGAAGGATCCGGAAACAGGGAGCGCGTACGAGTATCGGGTGGTGACACCAGAGAAGCTCCAGGGTACGGCACAGGTGGGAGAGTTTGAGCTGTGTGCGACGTTTGCTTTGGCGGCCACTGATTCGACTGAGACGACCGCTCGCT
>CAZPXK010000013.1:0-21986 GCA_964590035.1 uncultured Bdellovibrionales bacterium | reverse complement strand
GAACAGGCGAAACAGGGATCAGGAACGGTACAATTTACCGCGGATGACGTGAAGAAATGGGCGGTACAGGCAGGTGTGAACGCCACGAAGTTTAACCAGTGTCTCGATTCCGGGAAATACAAGCAGGAAGTGGAAAAGGATATGGCGGACGGAACAGCGGCAGGCGTAAGCGGGACTCCAGCCACTTTCGTCAACGGTCGTGTGGTCGTCGGTGCTCAGCCCTTTTCGGTTTTCAAGACCATCATCGACGAGGAGCTGAAGAAGGTTGGGAAATAACCGCAACACTATGGAAGAAAATATCAATGAGCAGCCACTGACCAAAAAAGAACGCAAGCAGTTGCGTCGCCAAGAAAAGTTTGAGGAGCGAGCACGGCGTGAGAAGCAGGCTGGCCTCCTCAGCGAATGGAAAACGGTAGCGATACCGCTATTCCTGGCTCTTGTCATCATCGGAGGCGGGTTCTGGTGGTTCCACTCAAATCAGAAGGGATCGGATGTGTCTTCATCGTCGGCCACAGCCAAAGATGTCTCTAAAGGGAAAGAGGATTTGTTGCAGATCGCTCCGGACGACTGGATCAAAGGAAACAAAGAAGCGAAAATAACTGTCATCGAGTACCTAGATTTCGAATGCGAAGCGTGTGGCGCCTATTACCCTCTCGTGAAGCGGCTTTCCGAAGAGTATGGCGACAGGGTGGCTTTCATCTCTCGCTATTTCCCGCTTCCCGGACACAAAAACAGCATGACGGCGGCTCGTGCAGTCGAAGCGGCGGGAAAACAAGGCAAGTATTGGGAAATGTACGATACGCTCTTTCAGGATCAGAAGTCGTGGAGCGAGAAACCGAAGGCTGATGCAAAGATCTTTGAGGGATACGCCGAAAAAATTGGTCTCGATATGGAAGTATTCAAGAAAGATGTTGATTCGAAAGAGACCAAAGAGCGAATCGAGAGAGACCGTAAGGCGGCCGATAAACTCGAAGCTGAGGGTACCCCGACCTTTTTTCTCAATGGTGGAAAAATAGAAAATCCCCGGGGTTACGAAGACTTCAAATCGCTTCTGGAGAAGGAATTGAATCAGTAAAAAGTTATGCATATATTTGGTACGAAAAAAGAAGTTGTGACGGAACGCTTGTCTTCGAACAGGAAGGACTTCGAGTTCGTACCTGAGGGCACCGTCTATCTGGATTCTGCCTGTCAGACTCTCCGTCCGCAGCCGGTTCAGGACGCGATGATGAAGTACTTTCAGGAGTTCAATGCATGCAGCGGTCGGGTGAAGTATGACTGGGGCAGGCGCGTAGACGAAGCGGTCGAAAAGACCAGAAAAAAAGTGCTCGATTATGTTGGCAAGTCGTCTCAGGAATATGGAGTCGCGTTTACCCTCAACACCACGTACGGACTGAACCTTCTTTTATCCCAGCTTCCAGTCGGGATATACCAGCGGATCGTGACTTCGGATATCGAGCATAACTCGGTCTTCCTGCCTACTCTGGCCGCAGCCAAAAGGCTCGCTCTCCCGCGGAAAATCCTTTCGAGAAAAGAAGATGGGTCGCTCACGTATCGGACAGAAGATCTGTCTGGAGCGATCGTTGTCGTCAATGTAGCCTCGAATATCGATGGTCGGGCTCTCGGAAATGTTCGGCTGCTGGCGGACGATCTCCGCAGGGCGGGTGGGATTCTGATCCTCGACGGAGCGCAAAGCATGACCGATCGCGCAGCGGTCTGGCGTGAGGCAGATTTCGATGCGCTCTGCTTCTCGGGGCACAAGATGTACGCACCCAGTCTCGGCGGCATTATCGTGAAAAGAAAACTCTTGGAGTCGCTCGAACTTTCCTTTATTGGAGGAGGTATGGTGGAAAAACTCGATGAGAAAGGATTTACCCTTCCTGCGAACGATCCTGTGTGTCGGCTCGAACCGGGACTACAGGATTTCGCTGGCATCGTCGGTTTGGGGGCGACTCTCGATTGGCTCGAATCATACCGGCCAGAGGGACAAAAACACGAGGAGCACAAAAAAAGGCTTGCTCAAATGGTGTTCGAGGGACTCTCGTCCCTGCCAGGCATCTTCCTTCTGAACTCCGAGCCCAGCGCTACGATAAGCTTTTATTCGCAGGATATCGACGCGCATCGGCTTGCGACCGTGCTCTCGCAGCAGAATGTTATGGTGCGGAGCGGCTACTTTTGCTGCCACTACTACTTGCAGAACATAAAGAAGCTCCCGCCACTCCTCCGTGTTTCCCTCGGCATTCACAATACAGAGGAAGACATCAGAAAATTCCTCAAAATTATGGGAAAAGTCATAAAAAATATCAATTAGTGTATGTTTTGTATTGCCGCCTTTATTATTTTTCTCATCCTCGGTATCTTTTCGGCGCGTTATCGGACGCTCGCCAAGAAAGCCTGGGTGTGCGTGGCGCGAAAAATGACATTTCGTCCCTGTGAGATCGGCTTCAAGGAAGATGCGAAAAACATGCTGATCGGCTCGCTCATCCTGACTCGGCCGAGACTTGCTAAATTCCTCGATCGATGGATCGACACGCTGGCGACACTCTTCGTGGTACTGAGCCTCTGGAGCCTCCTCGTCGTGTTCCAAAGCGGATTGAATCTCTTCGTATATGACACCTGTACGCCGCAAAACGCCGAGTCCTGTTCACTGAGCGGTGAAGCGTGCGGGGTAACTTCCGATCGGCCAACCTTTTTCGAAGCCGTGAAAGCGTTCGAGGTGCTCGATTGGACAGTAAACGAAGCGTTTTTCTTCGAGGATACGGTTTCCCGGATTCCCGATCGTTTCAAAGACTGGAAGCCCGAGGAATATATCGACAAAACGGCGACCTATTACCAACCTTTTGATCCGCAAAAACCGATCGCGCTCGAAGTTATCGACCCGGGCTGTAAGTTCTGCGCGAAGCTCTTCGGCAATATCAAGACCGCAGGCTTCGAAGAAAAGTACAACTTGACCTATATACCGTACGCTATTCCGAATACTCACTCTTCGAGCGGATACAAATTTCCCAATTCATCATTGGTCATATCCTATCTGGAAGCCGTGAAGCTCTTCCCGTTGGATTCGAAAATCCCGGCCGATTGGCAGATTTTGGAAAAGCTCTTCGTAGGCAAAGCGCCGGACGGAGCGTTGTACCAAGAGCAGTTCAACCTCCTGTATTCAAAACAAGAGGCTGAAGAGGTTATCATCGGATGGCTGAAAGAAATGGGTTATGACGAGGGGCGAATTGAGCAAATACGTGCTGCGGCCGGAAGCGATATGGTCAAACAAAGAATCGAAAAGCAAAAGGTAACCGTCGAGGAGCACATCCGAACGATCAAGATCCCGACCATCATGTTCGACGGACGACGGTACGACAGGGTGATCGGCGAAGAAAAGCTTAAGTAAGCGGAGGTTAAACCAGTAATCATTCAATCAAGTAACTGTATGATCAAAGTCGACCATCTCACAAAATCATTCGGATCCGTCCGGGCAATTAGCGATCTCTCTTTCGAAATACAGAAAGGCGATATTGTTGGATTCCTCGGACCGAACGGTGCGGGCAAGACTACGACACTCCGTCTCATCACCGGCTTCCTATCTCCCGACAAGGGCAGTGTGACCATCGACGATATTCCGGTGGCAGAGCGTGCATTTGACGCACAAAAACTCATCGGCTACCTCCCCGAAAACAACCCTCTCTACAAAGATATGCTCGTATCTGAATTTCTCGACCTCTCAGCTGATCTCAAACACATCCCGAAAAGAAAAAGAAAGGCTGCTTTTGACTTCGCCGTTAAAGCGGTGTCCATCGGCGATGTCTTCTATCGACCCATTAGCGAACTTTCGAAAGGGTACAAACAGAGAGTCGGCATGGCAGCAGCACTCCTCCATCAGCCACGCATTCTCATTATGGATGAGCCGACCGAAGGCCTCGATCCGAATCAGCGTACCGAGATCCGCGCGCTCATCAAGGATCTAGCCAAAGACCGGACCATCATCATGAGTACGCATGTCATGCAGGAAGCGCAGGCCGTTTGCAACCGGCTCATCATTATCAACAAAGGAAAACTGGTGGCGGACGGTACGTCGGAGGAACTCTCCCGTGCCGCCAAGCACGAGCGCGTGCTTCTTTTGGAACTTGAGGGCGATGGTATTGAATCCGCTCTCCGCGCGCTGCCCGACCTAGAACATGCGGATATCGAACTGGTAAAAGAGGGGCGGGTGCGCGCCAAGCTCATAACCGGACAGTCGGTCGAATTGCGTCCCGAGCTCTCCAAAATCGCACGTGAGCGCGGTTGGATCATTTGGCAGATCACTGAAGAGGAGCATGGCCTCGAAGATACCTTCCATAAACTGACCAGCGAACTCTAAACTATGAAAACCATCAATCTTCAAAATATTCTCGCGATCGCACGTAAAGAGTTGCGGACATCCTTCAATAGTCCGACCGCCTATATTGTACTCGTCGTATTCCTTCTCCTTTGGGAATTCCTCTTCTTCAGTAACGTGTTCCTTATCGGAGAAACATCGCTCCGCTCCCTCTTCACATACTTGCCGTGGCTTTTCTTGTTGTTCGTTCCAGCCATCACCATGGGAAGCATTTCCCAGGAACGAAGTGAGGGAACGATTGAGCTACTCCTCACTCATCCGCTCCGGGACATCGAGCTCATCTTGGGGAAATTCCTCGGTAGTCTCGGATTCGCAGCACTGACCCTTTCGGTTGTTTTGCCACTCGCCTGGAGTATCGGCGCGTTCGGCAATCTGGACTGGGGCGTCGTTGTGGGGCAGTATCTCGGGAGTGTATTCTTTGCGGCAACCCTCATCTCGCTCGGCATCTTTGTCTCGACTCTTTTCGTGAGCCAGATTTCTGCCCTCCTCGTTGCGACGGCTTTGAGTTTCTTTTATATCATTCTCGGCCTTGACTTCGTGACGGCGACCATTCCTTCGTTTCTCGTGCCAGTGTTCGAGCGGCTTTCTGTTCTCTCGCATTTCGAATCCATGTCGCGCGGATTGATCGACTTACGCGATCTCTGGTACTTTCTCTCGGCTATTGTTGTCTTCTTGAGTTCCGCTTATCTCTTTCTCCTTAAGAGGCGTTACGGCAACCAGCGCTCCCTTTATCGGAGTTATCAGATCGGCATCACTCTTTTCATCGGCATAGCGGTGCTCACGAATATCGTCGGGTCGCGTATCCCGGGCCGAATCGATCTCACTGAAGACAAGCTCTATACCCTGACGGATGCCACCAAGAAAACGGTCGACGACCTCGATGACGTCGTGAATATCACGCTCTTCGCGTCCGATGAACTTCCGGCTCAGTTGCAGCCCGTGCTCCGCGATACGAAAGACATGCTCCGTGATTACCAGACACTCAGCAAGGGAAACATTGTTGTTTCCACCAAAAATCCTACTTCTGATCCGGATGCAGCCTCCGAAGCCCAGGCATTCGGCGTCGAGGAGACGCGATTTAATGTCATCGGCGAAGGCGAGTATCAGGTGAAAACCGGCTATCTCGGCGTGGCGGTTGCCTACGGTGGCAAAAACGAAGCCATTCCGTTCCTCCGGGATACTGCCGATCTCGAATACCAGCTCACGAGTTTTATCAAAAAACTGACCGATAAGGACAAAAAAGAAATCGCCTTTCTCTCGGGGCATGGTGAGAAGAGTCTTTTTCAGGATTATCGAGCACTCAGTAGTGAGCTTGAAAAACAGTTCGAGGTAAAGGAAATCACGATTGACGAGAAGGCCCCGACATTTTCCGATAAGACAGTCGCGATCGTCGTCGCAGGACCGAACCAGACAGTCGACGAGAAAACGAGAGCGGCCATCACTGTTTTCCTGTCGAAAGGCGGCTCTGCATTTTTTCTCCTTGATCCGGTCACGGTTACGCCGCAAGCCCTTGTGTCGTCAGCCACTCCGGAAAGCTTCACGGACTTCTTGAAGGAGTATGGCGTCGATGTAACGAGTGATCTTGCGTATGATCTCCGATCCAACGAGGCTGTCAACTTTGGCGGAGGCGGACGCAACGCGCTCTCGTATGTGCTCCCGTACCCGTTCTGGGCGAGAGTGGGAGCGGTCGATCAAACTTCGTCGGTCACCGGAAAGATCGAAAGCGTGCTTTTCCCATGGGCGAGCCCGATAGTCCTTGATGAGACAAAACTTAAAGGAAAAGGATTTTCCGCGACCAAGCTCCTTTCGACGACGCGATTTGGCGGGAAAGTCGCTGCCGGCGCCTCGATTGCGCCTGACAAGAAGCTCCCCCAAGAGAAGCTCAGCGAACAGTTGGTCGCGGTCGGCTTGGAAGGGGCAAGCGTCGAGGCAAGCGGACTGAAGCCTCGCATCGTGGTTGTCGGTGATTCGGATTTCATCTCTGATCAATTCGTCCAGAATGCTCCTGAGAACATCTCGTTTGCTTCAGGAGTGCTCGCTTGGCTCGGGCAAGAGGAATCACTGGCCGGTATCCGGTCTAAACAGACAGCGGAGCGAAGACTCCTCTTCGAAGATGCGACTCAGGTAACGATAGTGAAGTACGGCAATATGGCTCTGGCGCTGCTGCTTCCAGCCGGTTACGGGGCTTTTCGTCTCATGCGTCGTCGTGGACTCGGTAAATTCACTTACACTTCAAACTATGAATAGGAAAACACTACTCATTCTTTTCGGAATCTTTATCGCGCTCGGGGTTGCAACGAGTTTTCCGCTCTGGCGGGAGAAGACTGGTCTCATGCAGCCGACTCTCTCTCAAGCGGAGCTCGACTTCTCGGTATTTACGAAAGACAATACGGGGAAGATCATGATCGCGAAACAGGGTGAAGAGAAGAAAGTATTGGAACGGAAAGATGGCGTATGGATGATCGATACTTTCGAAGCTGCTCCAAAAACCGTGGATACGTTTTTCGATTCGGTAAAAAGTCTCAAAGTCGGGATACTTGTCTCTAAGAACAAGAATAACTTTTCCGGGTTCGATGTCGGAGAGGATGGATATGAAGTAATATTTTTTGCGAATGGAAAAGAGACTGCTTTCGTTATCGGCTCGCGCGGATCGTCTCTCGGATCATTCTACGCTCGGAAAAAAGATAGCGCGAATGTCTACCTTGTAGATGGCAAGCTTCTGGACACGTTGTCACAGGCAGTCTCTTTCTGGCGTGACAAGGTGCTCCTCAAAGTTTCAAGTGGTGAGATCGGAAAGATTGAGATTGTCTCGAAAACTTCCCCGCTCACCATTGTCAAGACCAAAGATGGTGCGTGGCAAGCGGAAAGCAGCAGCAAGAAAGCTCTGCTCGAAGAAACGCTCGCGAAACGGTTGACCGGGGCACTCGATTCCCTCGAAGGGTCGGATTTTCTGTCGAAGGAACAGGAGACAGAGTTCAGGAAAGCGGGTGGAAAAACCGTTCTGCGTTTGTTCGATACTTCCGGCAAGAAGCTTGTGGAAGTCCAACTCCTGAAAAAAGAGAGCGATTGGTGGGCAGTCGTTGAAGGCCAGCTATTCGCATACAAGGTACCGGCATACCGACTTTCAGATATTCTCCTCACGCCCGAACAGGCCTTCGGCAGCGGTAAATAATAACTCCTTCTGGAAGATGAAAACTCTTTGGTCCGGAAAAATTATCGCGATGACGCTCGCTGTCGCCACTCTTTACATGGTGGCGACCGTCTATCTCATGAATACGGGTCTCGTGTATGATGCGATATTTGGCGATCATTCTTGGGAATACACACAAAGCATTCTTCTTGCGCTTCTTTTCGGAATAGGGACAACGATGAGCGGAGTCGGCATCGCGCTCCTCTTCACGGTGGCGTTTCTGACGGGAGCGAACGTCTCGCTTCTCGCCAAACGGATACGGAACGACAGCGCTTCCGGAAAAATGCGAGCGACAGTCGGTGGGGGTTCTTTGCTCGGTATTATCGGAGGCGGTTGTGCAAGCTGCGGTCTGCCAGTGCTCGCTCTATCTGGTCTGAGCGGTGCCATTATGTACTTGCCTTTCCAGGGATTAGAGCTATCAATTGTGGCCATTATCCTGCTTGCGATTTCTCTTTTTACTCTCATTAAAAGTCAATCCGAAGAAACTTGCCGGTTCATCACGCTGAAAAGAAAATCCGAAGAAAGCGGGTAATGATAACTTGAAAATTCAAAACACTATGTGGCAAAAATTCGTAAAGAGATTGCCTCTCCACTCACGTTGGAGATTGGCCTTGCAGACCCTGCCCTTTGTAATGATTGTTATCTTGGCGAAATTCTTCGTGCACTCTTTCGGATACGAGTTTCTGACATTGAACACTCTCTTCACGGCACTCATCTCGGCCAACATATTTCTAATCGGTTTTCTCATATCCGGCACCCTGGTTGATTATAAGGAAAGTGAAAAGCTGCCGGGCGATGTGGCAGCCAGTTTGGAGACGATGGCCGACGAGGGTTTGATCATCTATAAGAATAAGCGCAGTCAGGAAGCGAAGGATTTTCTTCTGAAACTTTCGGGGTTCAGCACATCGCTCGTCGACTGGTTTCACAAGAAAGAACGGACGAACCAGGTGATGGAAATGCTTCGTTCTTTCAATGATGACTTTCTCGCTTTTGAGAGCCAGACGCAGGCGAACTTCATCGTCCGATTGAAGCAAGAACAGCATTCGCTGAGAAAGATGATCAACCGGATTCATACGATCAGGGAAACTTCCTTTCTGGAGACTGGTTATGCGATCGCTGAGATCATCACTTTCATTCTCGTGATCGGCCTCATTTTCGTGAAGATAGATCCGTTCTTCGAAAGTGCTTTTTTTACTTCTTTCGTCAGTTTTATCATGATGTATATGATTTTTTTCATTAAAGATTTGGACAACCCATTCGGGTATAATGAGGAAGACAGTCTGGTCGAGGAGGTTTCCCTTAAACCGGTTGTGGACAGCCAGAAAAGAATCAGCAGGTATTACCAAGAATTAAGTAAATAAGAATATGTGTCAAGAAAATTCTTCAAGCTGTTGTCCGAAAGACGGTACTTCTTCTCAGAAATCTTCGTTTATCGATAGGAAAAAGATGCTGACTGCGCTTTCCGGAATAAGCACAGGTATCGCGTTTGTGTTGAGTTTCTTTCCAGTTTCGGGGACGATTATCACCGTGCTCTACCTTGCGGGCATGTTTCTCGGAGGTATCTATGTAGTAAAGAGCGCGTTCAATGGATTGTTTAAACAGCGGTTTCTCAACATCGATTTCCTCGTGGTGATAGCGGCGCTCGGAGCCCTTTATATCGACCAGTTACCGGAAGCTGCCGCGGTTGTTTTCTTCTTCTCGCTCTCGGAAGCTCTGGAAGAGTATGGTGTTGCGAGGTCGCGCAAAGCCCTGCGAGCGCTTCTTCATAAGACGCCGAAACAGGCGAATCTTGTTGATGGAACAGTCATGGCTGTTGATAAGGTTTCTGTCGGCGCGAGAATTGCCGTCCGCCCTGGCGAACTCATACCGTTTGATGGGAAGGTTGTGAAAGGAGATTCCGCAGTGAACGAAGCCACTATCACAGGCGAACCTCTTCCGCACAACAAGCGGGAGGGAGACGGTGTTTTTGCCGGAACGCTCAATGAGAACGGCTATTTGGAAATCGAAGTGACCAGGGCAAGCTCTGATTCCACGTTTTCGAAGATCGTCCGTCTGGTCGAGGCAGCCCAAAAAGCCAAGGCTCCGAGCCAGGAGTTCATCGATCGCTTCGCCCGCTTCTATACGCCCGCCGTCGTGATCCTCGCTTTCGGGACTGCTGTTGTTCCGCCTCTCGTCTTGGGAGCGCCTTTTATGGACTGGTTCACGCGAGCGCTCGTTTTGCTCGTTATCGCCTGCCCCTGTGCTCTTGTCATTTCGACACCCGTCGCTATCACTTCGGCCATCGGAGGCGCTTCAAGGAGAGGCGTCCTCATCAAAGGCGGTAAGTATCTGGAGGAGCTTCAGAAGGTGAAAGCAATTGCCTTCGACAAGACGGGGACGCTCACGGTCGGTGAGCCTTACATTTCGGAAGTCATCATACTCAACGGTTTTTCCGAACGGCAAATCCTTGAGGATGCGGCGGGCGTTGAGCAGTTTTCTTCGCATCCGCTCTCGAAAAGTATTTTGGAATTTGCCAAAGAAAAAGGCATAGCGCTTCACCCAATGAAGGATTATCAGAACATTGCCGGCAAGGGAGGTAAGGCGACCTGTACGGTCTGCGATGATCAGGAACACTGTGTAGGAAATCTCAAGCTTATGAATACACACGGAGTACCGACAGAGGAGATTGCTGAAAAAACGGAAAAGCTCGAGCGTGAAGGGAAAACAATCGTGCTGGTTTCCGGCGGCGGTTCTCTTATGGGCATTATTGCCATCGCCGATAGGATCAAGAATGAGACCAAGGAGACAGTGGCTCGGTTGGCAAAACAGGGAATTCAGTCTGTGATGCTCACTGGAGATAATCAGCACACCGCGTCTTTTGTTGGGAAGGATCTGGGTATCACTGAAGCATACGGGGATCTTCTTCCGGAGGACAAGGTCTCTAAGATCGAGGAACTGAAGAAGAAATATACGACTGTTGCTATGGTCGGCGACGGGGTGAATGACGCTCCTTCGCTTGCTCTGTCAAATGTGGGTATTGCCATGGCTTCGCGTGGATCGGATGTGGCTATTGAGACCGCCGATATTGCTCTCATGAATGAGAACCTGCTCAATATTCCGCACCTCGTGAATTTGGGGAAAAGAACCGTTCAGACTGTGAAGCAAAACATAGGCGCTGCTCTTATTGCAAAAGTCGTTTTTGTTGTCTTGGCGGTGTTCGGTATATCAAATTTAGGCATTGCTATCGCCGCTGATACGGGGGTAGCCCTTCTTGTCATCTTGAATAGTTTACGACTCTTCCGGTTCCAGTCATAGAGAGTAGTTATAGACAAGGATTCCCCGCATCAATCTCATAGTATCGAGGGTGATCCGAAAACCTCAAATATGTACAACGAAAAAACCGCCAGACGATGGCGGTTTTAATCATATCTTTTTCTAATGTTAGAGATTTGACTGTTACTCTACTGAAGCTGTCCATGCTCCATCGGCCGAAATATCTAACAGATAGATTCCGGAACGGCTTATGCCAACTGCCTTTGATCCATCGAAGTCTCCAATCTCGTTCACGAGCAACTCTTCACGATTTCCGCTTTTATCCATTAAGACAACAGCAAAGTTAGATTTTCCAGTGTGCTTTAATTTGAATGTGGCCAATCCTTTGTCTAACTTGATAAATGAAGAAACTTGCTGTCCGGTTCCAGCGAATGTTTTTGGTGTAGGTTCAGCTGCCACGGGTCTCGGCTGTTCAATTGTGATTGCCCACTTTCCATCAGCAGACACATCTAGGATATACTCGCCTTTTTTCGTAATTCCCACAGCTTTGGCGCCATCAAACTTCCCGATCTCGTTCACGAGTAGTTCAACTCTTTGGCCATCGCTATCCATTAAGACAACAGCAAAATTTGATGTTCCGGTATGTGCCATTTTGAAAATTGACAATCCGTTTTCCAAACTAAACTTTTGTGATGCTTGTTGACTAGTCCCTGACAACTTTATTGGACTTAGTTCTGGTAGAATCTCCTCTAACTGATTAGTCTGCTGGGTAACTTGTTGATTATCACTAACGGTATTTTCTTCTTCCTTAGCCTTCTCCCGTGCTTCCTCGAATGAGTTGCTCACAATTGAATAGAGGAAGAGAACCCCTATTCCAATTACCCACCACTTCTTATACCAAGGTTTCCTTGTCTGAGTGTTTTGAGTCTGCTCAGTTGACCGTGTTTGATCTGACATAAATTTGACGTAGGTTTTTAATTAAGATCCGTTTTAGATTTTTAAGGTACAAAAATGGTCCTCCGACCAAGCAAACGATTCCTTTCGAAACCGTCCGATATCCCTTTCGAGATATCGACCTACGTCAATAAGTGCCGGTCGGAAGACCGTTTTTATTGACGTAGGTTCTATTATTGAGCCATGCCTCTAGCCTTTTAAGGACAGAAGTTTAGGCAACATTGTACGACTACTATAGCTTTTTAAAGAACAAAAATCAACCCTCCGATTCTATGGTGGTTTCATGTTGTTAGAGTTATTTTTTTCTCTGCAAGGTAGATTCTGCTTTTCAAGCAACCCAGTATCTCTCGTTTCTCTTCGTTCGTACCTTCTTTGAGGACGTACTTGGCATATCCTCGAATATCTACGCTTGGAATGCTAATCTTTTCTTTTGTGCCTAAAAAGAACTTCTGCATTTTGGAAAACCGCTCGATGTCTGCTTTTATTTTTTCCTTTACTTCGATCTCGTTGAGATTTATCTTGTCTACTAATTCTTCAAATTGTTTCAAGATTTCTTTTTCTTCGGTGTAGCCACATTTACAATCGGCTCCTCGGGCTTTGGTACAGCCGTAGTAGACATACCGGTGGACCCCGCCACCTCTTTTCTTTTTGAACTTCTCGTCGGCGCTTATTCCTGACCCACATAATCTACAAGTCATCATTTTCGTGAAAGCGAATTCTTTTCCCTCAACTCTTAAGATCTGGCTCTTTATCTGTCCCTGAACCAGATCAAAAAGCTCTTTGGTAATGATTGGTTCATGTTTCCCCGTGTACCAATTCCCTGATTTTCTTGGGTACTCAAATACTCCGTAATAGAAGGTGTTATCTAAGAGTCTGTAAATATTGCCAAGGCTTAGATTCTTCTTTCCCGCGGCACTTTTAAAGTTCAGATCAAATTTAAGCCAATTATAAATCTTTCGTCCGCTCCAATGTTCATAGGCCACTTTTTCGAACATCTTTTTAATCACGGGAGCTCGTTCCGAATCAATCAGCGTTTCGCATTTTCGATCCATTCGTTTCTCTTTCATATATCCAGTTGGGGGCGGACCTGGCCACAACCCCATTTCAACCCTCGTCCGCAGTCCTCGTTTCACATTGATGCTCTTATTGTCGTTTTCCAGTTTCGCCTGACTACAGAGAATCATCAGCAAAAACTTTTCATTGGGAGAGTTTTTGAATGTTTGCCCATAGGTTCGGATTTCCATGAGGAGTTGCTGATCCATGAGGTCTACAACGCTTCCCAAATCTCCGGCATTACGAGAAAGGCGATCGGGTGCCCATGTGAGGATGCCGTTGAATCTTCCTCCCCGGATATCTTCCAGGATTTCTCGATATACTGGCCGTTGGCCGGACTCTTTTGCGCTGTGGGATTCCCGCCGGATCTCAGCTATATCGAGATTGTCTCGCTCGGCCAGTTGGAGCATCTCCTTCACTTGGGAATCAATGGAAAGTACCTGTCGTTCTTCTGATTCGGTTGATTTTCGAGCGTAGAGGACGTATCTGACCTTTTGGACGGGCTGGACTATTTCATCACCGATTCTGGCTGTGGTATAAGTTTCCATATACCTATTGATGACGCAGATCACTCCTTTTGCTAAGTCTATGCAAAACTAGTGATTTATTGCATAATAGCGAGCTTCTTTTTGAGCCATTTTTGTAATTTTTCAATCATATTCGTTTAAGGAGTAATTGGGCTACTCCACATCTACATAGTCGGAATAGTAGATAATATCGTCGTCATCGTCGTCTCCTCCCAAAAACCACATAATGACGGTGCTTTCACTTGCATGCTTATCCATCGTTGCGTTCACGAGGAGTGAAAATGCATCAGCAATGTCATCATGTTTTTCGACTCCAAAACCGACAAGCTGTTGAATGAGCTCTTCGCAACCCTTCCGGGGAAACTTGATAATGCCTGATTTGATCGCCGTAGAAGTGAGTGCGAGTCTCGTTCGTTTATCTCCCTTTGGCTTAATCGCCTCGGCGGTGATTCCCTGCATCTCGAGCATTTGAGGTAATGCTTCCTGATAGGCAACGCTTTCTACAAAGAGGGCGTCAGAACGGTTGGGCATGGTGGTATTCTTGATATTTTTCAGTAAATCGACCTGAGCAGGAAAATTCAGCTTTTGCGATATAGGATTAGGCAGGATATACATCCGCATTTTTTCCCGTCGTGAATAGACCTGCGCTGAAACTATGGCAGTATAATCAGCTGAATCTTTGGTCGAGATGGCCAAATCAACTCCTGCGTAGGTGCCTCGGTACCCGGAATGATCAACTCCGGGTAAGTCATCATAGTACTGTATCCATTCGGGATAGATTACCTGATCATCACTCGGAATGATATGCAAGAGATACTCACGTTGCCATGATACGTCACTTGCTACTTTCAGTTTTTCGTCCTCGATAGCCTTGGCGTCTGGGTATTTTCCTGGCCAGAGACAGACATCGTTCTTATCCAGCAAGGGATACTCTTTGAATACGCCCCTGGCTTTCTCTTGGGAGATTGCTTCCTTGATTCGCATAAGGAGAGAATCTTCGTGAAGCAAGTTTCCGACAATGATTAAGCGAGTATTTCGGTCGCCAGCGGGAATCACTTCACCCTGAAGCCAGTGATAGGTCTTGTCACGACCCTCTCGGGTCTTGGTGGATTGCACATCTTCAACATCGTCACAGATGATGAGATCCGGACGGTGTTCATTATGTCGGATACCTCGGATGCTTTGATCAGATGAAGCAACTGTAATGCGTGCCCCATGTCTCTTGAATACAAGCGAGTAAGAACCCCATTCGTCGCTTTCCTCTTGAAACGGCCCAAGATCTTTTTTGAGAACATCGTTTCCCTCTAGTTCGGTTCGGATATTCATCATGTGCTGCTTTGCTTGAGCCTTTGTTTGGCAGAAGATAACGCAGAACTTTTTTTGTTGTTTGCCAAGGATTGCCCAGATCGGATAGGCAGTCGTCACCATGGTTGATTTTCCAGATCCTCGGAAGGCGACTATGAAGAGATTTTCTGTGGGACTATGCTCGAGATAGTGCATAATCTCTTTTTGAAAATCTGCCGTCTCGTATTTCACATAGTGGGCATAGTAGAAGTGGAAGAAGTAGAGAAAGCTATCTTTAGTAATCGAAGTTCGGACAAGTCGGTCTTTGATCATTTTGTTGACCAAGGTAGTTGGAATCATTGTAGTCATAGGAGTACTAGTTGATGTTTTTCATGGATTTGGACTTGGTAATCTTGGCGAGCTTGAGGGCTTGCCTTACAATCTTGGCCTGAGACGGTGACAGTTCCTCGGAGTCTTCTTTGGTGCTGATTTCCAGCTTGTTCTTGTAGTTATCATTCCGGTGCTTGAGCCAAAAACTTATAGCAGGCCAATTCTTTTCCTTGATGAGATTCAAGAGTTGGCTTTCGCTCATATCATTTACGAGTGCGACACCTTCGGTGAGTGCTTCGTCCATCCGTTTGGTGAAAGAAGCGTCCTTTTTACGCCAACGGTACACGCTGTTACGAGAAAGACCTGTCTTCTCGCAGGCAACCTGAATAATGGGAATGCGTGCTAGCTCCTCCAGAAATTGATTTTGGTATTTATTCTTTTTCATAGTGTTCGATGATTGGCTTAATTCCCGTGAGGGCTTCGTACCGATTGGCAATGAGGTCGCAGAATCGAGGCTCGAGCTCGCATCCGTACACTCGGCGTCCTAATTGTTCTCCAGCCAAGAGAGTGCTTCCCGATCCAAGGAAGCTATCAAGGATAATGTCATTGGGCCTCGTACAGCGTTTTATAGCCTTCTCATGGAGCGTGATTGGTTTCGATGTGGCATGCTGGTACTCTTTGGCTGAAAGACGCTTAGCAGTCCAGATTTCGATAAAATCGTCTACTTGGGCTACTAAGTCGTTCCCTGTGGTAAATTCCCGATTCAATACCTCATTGAGATTCGTGACTGATTCTGCAAGATAGGGCTTTCCTTGCGTGCCGTATACGGCTGGTTCATAGGCTTTGTTACAGAATACTTTCGGCACTGGATTCTGGGAGTTTTTGAGCCACAGACAAACACGCTTGTTCGCAATGCCAAGCGAGCGGTAGATATCTTGGATGAGACCGATATAGATTTGGTCGCAGTAGTAGAAGACATGAGCACTCTGTTGAACAATTGAGAGGGCGGCGACAAGACTGTCTTTGATGAAAGTCTTGTACTCTTCGTAGGTACGGGTATCATTCACATTCCCGCCGTATTCCTTATTCCCACCAATCCCACCATCATAATCAATCGAGATATTGTACACAGGGTCCGAATAGATCATGGATGCACGCTCAGATCCAAAGAGTCGAACGAGATTGTTTGGGTCGGTAGAGTCGCCACAAAGAATCTTGTGCTTTCCAAGATGAATGATGTCGCCCGGCTTTGTCTTCGGTTCTTTGATTTTCTGGAGCTCCTTTTCAACGTTAAAGGAATCTTCCTGTGTCTCGTTCTTTTCATCCCAGAAGCTAGCGATTTCGATGGGATCGAAGCCTGCGAAGGAAAGAGTTTCAAAGTCGAAGGATTTGAGGATGTCGTAATCCCAATCACCGCCCAATTTGTTTGAGCCAATCAGGTATTCTTTGGCTTCCTGATTGGTGAGCTTCCGATTGGGGACCCTGATATCGATCAGTTCTTTTCCACGACCAAGGAGCTGCAATGCCTTGATGCGTTGGTGTCCAGCAAGAATTGTCCCGTCGGAATCTACCGCAGGAATTTCTACCAAATTAAATTTCTTCAGACTGCGTTTGAGATCCAACAACTGCTTGTCGGTGATCTTCCGAGGGTTGATCTCTTGGGGGATGAGATCGTCAACACGCTTTTGGACCGTCGTCCATGAGAGCTTTTTCATACTCCTTTTATGACTTACTGATAAAAGGATGTATGGAATAGAAAATGCCTATCCCACACACGAAATAAAGAGAGGAAACCTCAGATTACTTCTTGCGCGGAATAGGCATGGCCTAAGGCGATACGCTATTCTACTTTCTACTACGCAGAAACAAATTGTTCAACTACATTTTATCTCAATTTTTATTCTTGTCAAGCCCGCGGAGAAGTCGCTTCCCATTTTTACTATCCAGAAACTCGATTGTGTCCTCTCCAAGGAGAACAGGAATACTTTCTTTTGGCATACCTATGAGTACTTTGTATCCTTTCGCCTCTTCTTCCTGAACCATCTTCATGAAATCCGGATCAAATTGGAGAGCACGAAGAATGAACGTGTTGTCTTTTTGCATTTCGAGAGGCTTCGGAAGATGATCGTATATCCTCCCGGAAGTTTTGTTTCGAAAAGACTCACGTATTTTTTTCCCGAAGGAAAGCGTAGGTTTTTTTAGAGCAGTATGAAGCTTGATATCGGTCAAATAGATTACTTTGCACTTCACACCATCGATTGCTTTGTAGGGCTGTAGCTTAAGATTGTCCATAGGAGGATATTTTGAGCACTTGCTTTTTATATAAGATGATTTATACTTATTATACTATGATACAACACCTCAATGACAAAGACAAACGGGCATTTGGACTGATCCGCAATAAGATTGCTCACTTCGGCGAAAGCCCTACTCTGCGTGAAATCAATGAGGTAACAGGTGGTAAGTCTCCGCGCTCCGCCAGCCTCGTGATCGATCGTCTGATTAAGGCAGGACTTATCAGGAAGATTGGTCGCCAGCTTATCCTTATTGGAGTACCATCAAATGCTTCAGTGAGCACTGTAGAGGTTCCTCTGGTGGGGGCGGTCACTTGTGGTACGCCGATGCTCGCAGAAGAAAATGTTCAAACTCGCATACCTATTTCTACCGCTTTCGCTAAGAAAGGCGCTCCCCATTTTCTTCTTCGAGCTATCGGTGATTCGATGAATCAGGCAGGTATCAAAAGCGGCGATCTTCTATTGGTTCGCCAGCAGTCAGTAGCCGAAGACGGAGACAGGGTGGTCGCCCTTATAAATGACGAGGCGACGGTAAAAATATTTGAACAGGCGGACGGGGCGGTCATACTCAGACCGAAGTCGAGCAACAAAAAGCATAGACCAATCATTTTAACCGATAATTGTGTAATCCAGGGCATAGTTGTTGCTGTGCTCCCCGGAAACCTACATTAGAACATGGCCTACGAACTTGATTACATTCCTGTTGGAGAGGGTGAAAAAAGCGGTGATTGCATAGCTTTTAGATTTTGGGATCCTCAAATAGGTATAAGTTCTCAAAAAGTTGTAGTCATAGATGGAGGATTCAAAGAGTCGGCAGAAAATTTGATTACGCACATCAACACTTATTACGGAACAAATGAAGTAGATGTAGTAATCTCGACACATCCAGACATGGATCATACCTCAGGACTTATCACGGTTTTAGAGAAAATGAAAGTAGCTAATCTAGTCATGCACTGTCCTTGGAATCATGCGGCTGATATAAAAAGACAGTTTTTGAATGGTAAAACAACCGTTTCTGGCGTAAAAAAAGACCTCGAAGAATCGCTTGCCTATGCTAGTGAGCTAGAGGAGGTTGCCAGAAAAAAGAATATCTATATTCATGAGCCATTTGCAGGCACTACTGCTTTTGATGGTGTTTTTCATTTTCTTGGTCCAACAAAGGAGTATTATCAATCTTTACTACCTCATTTCAGAGGCACACCCGAGCCAGTAACATCGCTGGGTGTTTTTGGTATGCTTAAAAAAACAGGAGAGGTTATTTCTCAAAAAGTTCAAGATTACTTGCATATTAATCATTTAGATGACGAGGATTCCACCTCTCCTGAGAATAACACTAGTACAATAATTTTGATTCAGATTGACGGGCATAAATTATTGTTAACTGGAGATGCCGGTAAGCGCGCAATTGAGAATGCTATCAATTACGCATATTCTCAGGGGATAGCACTAAACGATCTAATGCTTTTTGATGTCCCTCACCATGGAAGTAAGCGCAATCTAGGAAAAACTATGATGGATCATATTCATGCGCAATATGCATATATATCAGCACCTAAAGATTCGGATAAACATCCAGCACCCAAGGTGACAAATCATTTGATTAAGAAAGGAATAAAGACTTTTGCAACTCAGGGAAGGCACATTTACCATTTTCATGGAGCCCCGATCCGTAGCGGGTGGTCTACCCTAAATGAAATTGAATTTCAACCAATAATCGAGCTGTAACTATATGGGATCTTTTGAAAAGTTATTCAATGAATACAACCTTAAAGCGCGGATATTTCCTGCGCTATTGACCGCACTGCCGCTATTTTTAGTAAAGCACTATATCATTAATCAATATTTTTCTTTTTCTCTTACACAGGTGATATTTGGGGATATTTCAATACTTGTAGTTCTGGTATATCTTTTCTCTCAGATAAATAGATTCTTTTCCAAGGTGCTTTTTGAAAAGAAAACGGACTTCCCTACGGATAAGGTGCTGTTGCCTTCAAGCTCTGCATTAAGCAAAGAATATAGGAGTAATTTAGCTCAAAAAATCAAAACCGATTTCAACTTAACCCTACCAATCTTAAATGATGAGAATGAAAATGAACAAGAAGTAAAAATTAGAATTCGTGAGATTGCTAAATCTATCATAAATAAAGTTCGAGATGGACACCTATTGCTTCAACATAATATCGAATATGGATTTTTTCGGAATTTGCTTGGCGGATCGGTAGTTGCCTCCGTTGTTTCATTTGTGAATATTTTTCTTTTTTTATGCTACTTCAAAAACAAAACTCTCTTTGTAACATCAATAATTTTGTTCTTTGTCTATTTGTTTGTCATCGTTTTTCGAAGAAAGCCATTAAAACATTTTAGTGAAGAATACACGCAGGTTTTATTCAGAGAGTACCTAGGAAATTAAAGAAAAATCCATATGTATAAAATAGTAATTCTGAATGTGGGTGGAGCTTTTTCGGCGTATGGAGAATTTGGAGACAAAAAAGTGGTAGTTGATCTTGGTTGTAGAAGCGACTTTTCACCAGTAGAAAATTTCTTATTGCCACTTGCTCACAGAGGCAAGTTTAGTAGTAGCTCATACAGCCAGGATCGTTATCATATCGATCAGCTATTTTTGAGCCATTTGGATAATGATCATGTTTCGGACTATATAGAGTTTAGAAAATATTTCCACCCGGGGTTTATGACTTGCCCGAACAAAAATCCTAATCAGAACTATGATTTCAAAATCAATGAAGATCTCATCGGAGAAATTAAAGATTCAAAACAAGTTGTTTTGAGTGATATGGATACAAGAAGGCCAAGTAGTCCTGATCACCCGCATTTATCATCAGATAACCCGCTAATATCGATTGTTAACGAGATAGACTTGTACTACATAAAGCCGAGTGACTGCGAGTCTGCTCCAGAGCTTAAGGAACATTATGCAAATAATATTAGCCTAGTATTGTTCATAAATCTTGGATCGAAGACGATATTTATTCCAGGGGATCTCTCAAAAGAAGGTATGAGGTATCTTATCGATACTAACCCCAGTTTAAAGAAAAAACTTGAAGACACGGGGGTTGATTATTTGATTACTCCACATCATGGTCTGGCAACATCATTCTCAGAATATTTTTTTCAGACCATCAATGGTAATAAAACCCGTTTAAATATAATTTCTGAAAAGGAAAGAATTGAAGGATCTAATGAAAATAGATCAGATGTTGATTCGCGTTATTACGGGGAGAGTTACTCATCAGGACTGAATACGCTAGGTCAGAGAGGCGTAAAAACATCCATGGGACACATAGTAATCGATCTAACAAGCGATGACCCAATAATCTCGCAGTATCAGGATATTGAGGATGTTATTAAGGAATTTACGGTATAAAGTTTACGTTTAAACTTGATTTTAGATATGCAGATTTCCGATGAGCGAATTCAGGAAATGAAGACCTTGCTAGAGAAAAAGGAGGGCAGGGAGTTTTCATGGAAAGAAGCATCGGACGCCGCCTACAATCTTGTGGGGTTTGTGGATATTATCTTTGAGAGCTGGCAAGAGGAACAACGAAGAAAAAGGAAGCTCGAAGAGAATCCAAAGGGATTTGTTCTAGACGGTGTCGGATATTCTTGCTTTATCTGTGGTGCTAGCACCCAGAAAGATGAAAACTGGTACGACAAGTGGGGTATCAAGTGTACTATCTGTCAGGGCGCAATCAATCGGAAAGAAATACCCCCATCGCTAGCGAAAAATAAGGAAAGTTGGTATTCAAAATACGACCTTGAAAGTAGCTTTAATCTCAAGGGGTCTACGCTTCGTGCTTGGATTAAAAGTGGTGTCCTAAGGGCGAGAACCGTGACAAATAATGGGAAGGGTGTTCATGTTCAGTTATTCTTGATCAAAGATAACAAAGATATGCTCCCACCCAAGGATATGGTCAAAGGGCATTCGGTAAAAGAGGAAAGAGGCGATGGTAAGAACTGGTATTCAATACACCCTTGGTATCATTTCGTTGATCCGCGGGAGCACCTCAAAGGCTACAAGATTCTAGACTACCTGAAATTTACTGAGGGAGAAAAGAAGGAATAGTTACAGAGGGCCGTAACTTTCTATCATCTAACCGATGTCACTTTTGTCACTTTTTTAGTGCGCACGAGATGCGTTGGGAGGGATTGCGAAAAAGTGCTAAAATCTCCTTACAGGGCTTGATTTCTTTTGGTTCTAACACGAGATGGCCCGCAATTTTTCAAAATTCAAAACAGGAGAAGAAAGAGTGTCGGCGCGTAGCGCCGTCTGTTCTGCATTCCCCCCAAGAAATCCCGAATCCAAAAGGATTTTCCACGCTCCGCGTGGCTCAAAAAGTACTGTTCGAGCTTCAATAATAAAGTTCGAACCGACTTTTTTGAATTCCCGAAAAATCTTTTCGGGAATTCCCTCGTTTGCCAATTCCACATTGTTTATACTGGATTTTATGAATCTATCAGCAAGTTCGAACCGATTATGAGATTTTTTCTCAAAAGATGATAATTTCTCTTTGAGAAGCTGTTTTGTGCTTACTAACTTGTTTTTAGAATCACGATATTCTTCGAGCGATAGTGCGCTCTCCAAATATGCCGTCATTAGCTTCTCAATCTTAGAATCCAAAAGAGAAATTTCGGCTTTCAAGCTATCTGCAAAAAGCGTACTCGATTGGATTTCGGATGATTGGTCTTTTCTGTTTTCTTCAATCATCCAAGAAAGC
>CAZPXK010000012.1:0-22305 GCA_964590035.1 uncultured Bdellovibrionales bacterium | reverse complement strand
GTGATATGCAGGATACTTTCTGGGTAAAGGAGAACCCTTCGACTGGGCTCAGGGCGAGGAAAATAAAAGACCGCTATCTCCCACGTACTCATACGTCGGGTGTTCAGGTGCGCTACATGGAGGCGCACAAGCCGCCGCTCAGAGTGATTGTACCGGGTCGGGTATTTCGCAATGAAGCGACTGATGCGACGCATGAGCATACCTTTTATCAGTTTGAGTGTCTGATGGTAGATGTTGAGGGACAGGTGACTGTGGCAACGTTCAAGCATGTGGCTGAGACTTTTTTCGGAAAATTTTTCGGTAAAAAAGTTTCTATCCGTTTGCGACCGAGTTTTTTCCCCTTTACGGAACCTTCGTTTGAGTTTGATATCAGTTGTATTTTTTGTGAAGGCAAGGGTTGTGCGACTTGCAAACAAGGTGGCTGGATTGAACTTGGTGGTGCCGGGATGGTCAATCAGCGCGTGTTTGAAGCAGCGGGCTATAAGCGAGGAGTGTACCAGGGCTTTGCTTGGGGTTTTGGTATGGGTCGCATGGCTATGATGAAATATGGTATCAATGATAATCGTTTGTTCCTCTCTGGCGACCTACGGTTTATTCGACAATTCTAAATTTTTGTATGAGTCTGATCTTTATCGTCGCCTTACTAGTATTAGTGATAACTACGGTTATTGTAACTGTAGTTTTCTTCAAAAAGAAAAAAATAGTACCTGTAATTATTTTTATTCTCGTTGTTTTATTTGGGTACCTTGGATTTTCGTCACCGTTTTGCCAGACAAAGAGTAGTTTTTTTAAAGATGATCCAATAGTAGCAACTGCTCTTGCGAAGCAACAGACGGTAGGAAATTTTGTATGGAATGCCCCGAGATGGAAAGTAGATGGTGACCGGGTAACGAGCTGTAATGCGATGTATGAGGTATTGATGCTTGGTATTTTCGGTCGTTGATAGTATTTGCTAAGAAGCTAAAAGCTAAACAGCTAGGAAGCTAAGATATGAAATATTCTTACCGACTTTTGAAAGAACTTTCGGGAACCAAGAAAAGCGCCGAACAACTGGCCAAGCTTTTGATGGTGCATGCTTTTGAAGTAGAAGGCATTGAGAAATTTTCTCTGGGCATCGATGATGTCGTGATCGGGAAAGTGGTAGCGCTGGCGCAGCACCCGGATGCCGACAAACTGCGCGTGGCACAAGTGGAAGTGGGGAAGAAAGATACTCGCACGATTGTTTGTGGTGCTCCCAATATCGCGGAGGGTCAGAAAGTGGTAGTGGCGCTCCCTGGTGTGAAACTTCCTGGTGGTATCGAGATCAAAGTAGCGAAACTGCGTGGTATCGAATCAAACGGTATGATTTGTTCGGCCAAGGAGCTCGGCCTAGGTGATGATCATGCCGGTATTCTCGTTTTGGATGAAGATGCTCCAGTAGGAGCGTCGTTTGTGAAGTATGTCGGTCTGGATGACAACATCATCGAAGTCAAGATCCTGCCGGATCGCGGTTCCGATGCCCTGGCCTATCAGGGACTGGCACGTGAAATCGCAGCGCTTGATGGGTATGCGCCACATTTTGTGGAGAAATCACTGAAACCCGTACATTTTCCTTCGTACAACAAAGCGGCCAAAGTCGTGATTGCAGACAAAGTAGGTTGTCCACGTTATGGAGCCCTTGCACTGCGCGATGTGACGGTTGGCGAGTCACCACTGTGGCTCAAAGTACGCCTCTTGGTTTCTGGACTGCGACCAATCAACAATATAGTAGACGTGACCAACTACCTCATGCTCCTTACGGGTCAGCCGATGCATGCTTTTGATGCAGACAAGATAGTGGGGGCGGTGACAGTACGACGCGCCAAGAAAAATGAGAAACTAGTACTTTTGAATGGTGATGTGCGCAAGCTGTCCCCTGAAGACTTGGTGATTGCTGATACCAAACACGCTTTGGCCTTGGCCGGTGTGATGGGAGGACAACTTTCGGCCGTGACAGCAGAAACAAAGCATATCTTCCTAGAAGTAGCCAACTTTGATGGTTCTTCTATTCGTCGGACCAAGAATCGTCATAATATACCCACAGATGCCAGTTATCGCTTTGAACGGAACCTCGACCCGAATCTGGTCGGCGAGGCGCTTCGTGAGGCGGCCGCTCTTTTACCGGGACTGTGTGGAGGAAAAATTGTCGGGATGCGCGATGTTTACCCCAAGGAGGTGACTCCCGGGAAAATCACACTCTCCCTTGATCGGGTAGAGCATGTACTGGGAGTGAAGCTGCCACTCTTTCAGGTGGTGCAGCACTTGGCACTTTTGGGACTCAAGGTCAAGAAAGTAGCTAGTGAAAATGCCGTGTCGGTGATAGTGCCGACCAGGCGTCCTGACTTGCGCGATGAATGGGATTTGATTGAGGAAATCGGCCGCATGCATGGGTATGATGGTATCGAGGCGACGGCACCACTCCTGCCGCTCTCCGCTCGTCCGAAGAACCCAGCCAAACTGTTGGAACGAGCAGCCAAGGAATATCTCGCTTCCGCTGGTTTTGATGAACTCATGACGTATTCTTTTTATGGCGAGAAAGAAATAGCGGTCACTCGTCTGCCGCTCGACCATCATGTAGAGCTGGAGAACCCTCTCAGTCCTGATCAGAAGTATCTCCGTATGACACTTGTGCCGCTCCACCTGCGTCGGGCAGCGGAAAACGCTAGACACTTTGACAGTTTTGACTGCTTCGAATGGGGCAAAGTATTTGCCAAACATCCAAAAACCAAGCAGCCAGTGGAACTCCCTGCTCTTTCGCTCATTTCTGTTGCTGCAAAAAAAAGTGAACAAGGATCGGGTTTCTTTACGTTGAAAGGCAAGATGGCAGCCATGCTTACGGCACTGCATATCGATATATCCAAAGTAGTGCTCGAACCGAGTGAGAAACACAGTGACATTCCCGTCTTGGCTATGCTTCATCCGACACGAAGCGCCTGCTACACGGTAAATGGCCAAGTGATCGGAATCATCGGTGAAGTGCATCCACAAGTGCTCAAATCATTTGGTTTGGAGTCACGAGTAACGGTGGGGGGATTTATTGCTTCAGATTTGCTCGCACTGCAGCAAAAAGAAACTGTTTTTACGCCACTCCAGAAATTTCCGTATGCTCTGCGAGATATTTCGCTCACATTCCCCAGGGCAATGACCGTGAGTGCAGTCGAGCGGTTGCTCAATGAGGCGGGCGCACCCCTTTTGCAACGAGTAGAGCTCTTCGATATTTACGAAAAAGATGGCGAAAAAAGTTTTGCCTTTCATCTGTCTTTTGGCGCCCCTGATCGGACACTGTCCAGCACGGAAATGGATGCGGCTTTCGATCGCATCGTCGCCCTGGCCACTACTCACAATGGTCGCCTGCGAGTATAGCCGCTTGTTTTTATGACGACTAAGATTTTTCAGTACGGACTTCTTGTTGTCCTTGTTTTGGGCACAGTTTTAGTGTGGAAAACTATACCGGTGCCGTGTGCTACGCCGATTGAGTATGCTATTGGAGCGTTCGATGAGCGCTTTGGTATCAGTCAGGAAGATTTCTTACGGGAAGCCAGCGCTGCCGAAAGAGTGTGGGAAAGTGCGCTGGGTCGGGAGTTGTTTCGCTTTGTACCAGAGGCAGTGTTCAAAATAAATCTGGTTTTTGATGAACGGCAGGAACGCACGCTTGAGGGACAAAAACTAGAATCTTTTCTGGAAAAAACAAAGGCCTCACAAGAAACTCTGGAACAGAAGCAACAAAAGACCCGCTCTTTGTACGAAAAAACCAGTAGAGAATATGAGCGCTTGTTTGAGTCGTTCAAGAGAAAACTCAGTGCTTATAATGCTGAGGTGGAAAAGTGGAATCGCGAGGGCGGTGCTCCAGAGGATGTCTATAAAGACCTAGAAGAAGTCTCGCGGGCGCTTCTCAAGGAAGAAAAAGAACTGGAGACTAAGCGACTCGAGGTGAATGCCCTAGCCAAAGAAGTCAATTCTTTTTCAGCCAAACAAGTGGCAGTGGTCGAGGATTACAATGCGCGCGTAGAAGAATATACCGGACGCTATGGACAGTCAGCGCAGTTCGACCAGGGTGATTATGTCGGTGAAGAAATCAATATTTATCAATACGATGACGTCTCGCATCTTCGGGCAGTCTTGGTGCATGAATTTGGGCATGCTCTGGGGTTTGCTCACGGAAGTGACCCTCAGTCGATGATGTACTATTTGATGGAACAGCAGTCTCTTGATCCGATAGTGTTGTCATCCGAAGACAAAACTATGCTCCTTGCTCGGTGCAATCAAACATTTTTGGATGTGGTATTTGAACGGGTAGGAAACGCAAAGCAGTGGTTAACAGAGCATGAGGATGGTAAGGGGTTTCTTGGCTTGTAATAGCCATATGAAAGATTTTAGGATAGAGTAGAGATATATGAAAATAGCGCTGGTGCATGACTATTTGGTGCAGTATGGTGGAGCCGAGCGGGTGCTCGAGGCTTTTACCGAGGTTTTTCCCTATGCCCCGATCTATACCCTGATTCACGATGATGAGGCTATGCGGGGGCAGTTTTCAGAGAAGCGTATCTACACCTCATTTCTACAAAAGATGCCTTTTTCGCGCAAGCATCATCGCTTTTTCCCGCCGCTGATGCCGCTGGCTATCGAAGAATTTGATTTTAGCAAGTACGATATCGTCTTGTCTGATTCGTCGAGCTATGCCAAGGGCATCATCACTCGACCGGAGACGCTCCACATCTGCTACATGCACACCCCGATGCGCTATGCATGGGACGACTGTCAGAAATACACGCAGGATTTTGGTTTCCCGAGTCTCGTGAAGCGACTGGTGCCTTTTTTTATGAGTCCTATCCGTCTGTGGGACAAGGCAAGTGCCGATCGGGTCGACCGCTACCTCGCTAATTCGCAGTTTGTGGGGAAGCGCATCGCCAAGTACTATCACAAAGAGGCGACCGTCATTCATCCGCCGGTCAACGTCGATCAGTTTTATATTGCCAAGCCAGAAGATCGCAAACCCTATTTTCTTATGGTAGGCAGATTGATTGCCTACAAGCGTTTTGATATCGCCATCGAGGCCTTTAACGCTCTCAAACTCCCACTGAAGATTATTGGTCGTGGTCCGGAAATGGATCGGTTGAAGAAATTGGCCGGACCGACGATTGAATTTTTGGGACGGGTTTCGGATGAAGCACTGCCTCGGTACTATGCGGAGTGTCGGGCCTTTGTTTTTCCCCAGGAAGAAGATTTTGGCATTGTGGCTATGGAAGCGATGGCCTCGGGTCGCCCGGTGATTGCCTATCGGGGAGGTGATATCGTAGAGCATATGAAAGAAGGGGAGACGGGAGTGTTTTTCAATGAACAGACAACTGCATCGATAGTGGGGGCCGTGCAGGGATTTGATGAGAGTCGCTACGACCCAGTTTTTATTCGGAATCAAGCTCTCGGCTTTGACAAAGAGCAGTTTAAGACTAAAATACGGAATTATGTAGAGGATGCGCTTCGGGAACACTTGAAATCCAAGCCTTAACACTGGTATCTATGGAACTGAAAGAATTTCTACAAATATTTAGAGTAGAGCGCAATCTCTTCATAAAAGCAGTCTTGTTTTTCCTTTTGGGAGCCTGGGTATGGCAAATATCACAACCGGTATCATACCAGGCGACACTCCTCATCAATATCGGGCGCACAGGAGTCAGTGAAACGACCGACTACACCTACGATAGTTTTTATCGTCTCCAGGCTGATGAGCGGTTTGCTGATACGGTGGTGCGTTGGCTTGGTACACCGCGGGTGGTCGAGGATATTTATCGTGAGGCGCATATTGATACGGCAGAGAGGGCTACATTTCGTGCGGGCAGAGTTTCTTCCCAAGTTATCATTGTTAAGTACAATGGGGAGTATCGGAAGACCTTGGAACAACTGTCGACCGCTCTCGTTACCGTGCTCAATCGCTATACCAATACGCTCAATACGGAAGGACAAGAAAAGAGTTGGTTTGTGGTGCTAGGGAGCGAACCGGTGCTCGAGGATGCTCGGGTGAATCTGCGTACAGCGCTGCTCATTGGCTTGGCCTTGGGGTTGTTTGTGGGGTTTTGGGCGGTGCTTTTCAGGTATTACTTTTTACGGAAGCACTAGGCATGCGTATCGGAATAGACATACGGTGTTTGGCCGAGGGGAAGCGTACCGGGGTAGAAGAGTATACTCTGGCGCTTTTGAAAGCGGTCTTTGAGCGTGACCAGACGAATGAGTATATCCTCTTTTTCAATGCTTGGCGCAGCGAAGAAGTTGATTTTTCGTGGGTAGAGACGTGTCCAAACGTTACGCTCCGCGTATTTCATTTTCCGAACAAGCTGTTCAATCTTTCGCTCTGGTATTTTGGTTTCCCCAAGCTTGATCGCTTGGTCGGGGGTACGGATGTGTTTTTTCTTCCCAATTTGAACTTTGCTGCGGTATCACAAGATACGGAACTGGTAGTGACAGCGCATGATGTGTCGTTCGAGTTGTTTCCAGAGATGTTTTCTTGGAAGCAGCGCATATGGCATTACCTGGTAAATTTTCGAGGCTTGGTGCGTCGGGCTGATCGTGTGATTGCTGTCTCCCACTCCACCAAGGGGGACCTGATGACAGAATACCGGGTGCCAGCGGAAAAGATCGCTGTTGTTCACAGCGGCATCGAGAAACGTTTCCAGCGATTGGATCGCAATGACCCCGAGCTGTTGCGTGTCAAAGAAAAATATCATCTCCCGTATCGCTTTATTCTCTTTTTGGGGACATTTGAACCGCGGAAGAATATGAGCTCGCTCATTCATGGGTATGAAGCCCTGCTTCGCACGGGAAATGATATTTCGAAGAAGCATGATTTGGTATTGGCTGGTACGCGTGGTTGGGAGTGTCAGGACGTGTTCGTTGCCTGTGAGTCATCACTCTACAGAGATCGTATCCGACTTCCGGGGTTTATCGCTGATGAAGACAAGGTGGCACTGTATAATTTGGCTAGCGTGTTTGTCTACCCGTCTTTTTATGAAGGTTTCGGATTTCCTCCGCTCGAGGCGATGGCCTGTGGTGTACCGGTGGTGACTAGTCATTCCTCAGCTCTTTCTGAGGTGGTGGGAAAAGCCAGTATCATGATCGACCCTTATCAGCCAGAGGAATTGTACTTGGCGCTGCAGTCTGTTTTGGAAAATCAGGAGCTCTCAGCACGGATGCAAAAGGATGGGCTGGCACAAGCAACACAGTTTTCCTGGGAAAAGGCAGCAAAGGAAACAATAAATGTCTTTCTTGCCAAAGGAAATTGAAAAGGAGTATCATGAAGAAAAGGGATAATTTCTGAAAGCATAATACTATGGGAGCATTGGTAAAGTTAGGATTGGCAGCGTTAGTGGGATTTATCGGGTTTTCGGTTTGGCAGTACGGGTTTTCAGGGGAAAATGAAGGACCAGTTGCCGCTGGCGGGCCAATCGCTCTGACGGAGCAAGACAGGGTCAAGGGTGATGCAAATGCCCCAGTAACACTAGTAGAATATACTGATTTTCAGTGTCCAGCTTGTGGAGCGTACTATCCTATTCTTGATCAGCTTTCCAAAGACCTAGAAGGAAAGATGAAGTTTGTGGTGCGTCATTATCCGCTCATTCAGATTCATAAGAATGCCTTACCGAGCGCTCGGGCTGCGGAGGCGGCTGGGCGTCAGGGGAAATTTTGGGAAATGTACGACGTGCTCTTTGCTAATCAGAAAGAATGGTCAAACGCTGATGATCCAACCAAGAGTATTTTTCCTGCTTATGCCACTCGGGTTGGTATTGATGTGGAAAAATTCAAGCAGGATATGACTGATTCATCCTTGGATGAAAAAATCAATCAAGACCGCGCAACTGGAAACGAGCTCAAGATATCAGGAACGCCCTCGTTCTTTTTGAATGGGAAGAAACTTGAGAACCCAAGTAGTGTGGATGCATTTAAAAAAGCTATAGAAAACGCAGTCGCCGAATAGGGAGAGGTGGTCTCTGTAAGATTTCGTGATATACTACGTCTAGGAAATATATAGGGCAAGTAGATTTTTAATTTGTTCTGCTTGCTGTAAAAACAAAAAGTATGTCTGAGAAGAAAAAAGTCCCTCTGTTGCCAGCATTGTTGGTAGCGGTGCTTTCATTTGGTGGATTCGTAGGGATGGCTACTCTTTTTTCGAGTAACACATCTGGGTTGATCCCGATTTCTTTTGCAAAAGATGGTGAAGACGATGGCGGGGATGATGAAGATAAGGACGAAGATAAAGACGAGGACAAAGATGATGACAAGGAGTCAAAGTCTGAAAAGAAAGCCAAAGAAGAGGCTAAAAAGAAGGCCGAACGAGATCGCGAGACCGCTAAAAAGGCCGCTGAGCGTTCACGTGAATCATCTGATGATACTGATGAAGATGATGATATGGTGAACGGTGTCAAAGTCCGTGGTGATGGTAGTGTCGATGATGATGAAAAGGATGAAGACGAAAACGAAGTTGAGGATATGGACGATGACTCAGTCACTGGACGGGACGATGACATGGATGATGACAATGGCATGTACAAGGATCGTACCAAGACTCTTTCGAAGCTTGATAAAGAATTAGCAGAGGCCGAAAAGGATATCCTCGAGAAGCAGGCTGAAGGAGCGGATGTGACAGCAGCTCTGGCTCGATTGGCAGAGGCCAAAGCCAAGGCAGCCACTGTCGGGGGCGTGTTCGATAGTAATGATTTGGAAGCAGCCAAGCAATTGAGCAAAGAGGTGAAAAAATTGGCTCATTTTGCCAGTCATGACGATCTTCATGATGCCAAAGAAGTTGCTGAAGATGTCGCCAAAGTAGCCAAGCGTATTTCTCAGACCAATGGCAAGATCGCTCTGTTGGAAGCAGTTGGCGGGGACAGTAGTCCTTTCAAATCGACGCTTGCTTCTTACGAGTCTGATTTGGCCGCTCTCAAAGCAACCATTAGCGCCGGTGGTTATGATTTGGGAATGATGGAGGACTCTCTTGATGCCTTGGAACGCAAGGTCAAACGTCTCAAAAGTGGCATCGAAGGTACTATTTATGCTCTCGGTGGAACCGATAGTGAGCTCGATGATGATCTGGAGGACGAAAGTGATGATATTTCTGAGCATCTGAATGATGTGGCCGATATAGAGGATGACAGTGTCGGACGAGCTATCCGCTTTATTGCTGATGATCACAAAGATGCCACCAAGAAGATCGGTGAGACCGTCAAGGAAGTCGACAAGCGCAACCCGGTTTTGCAGGCGTTGTTTGGGGCCAGCGACACTGATTTGAACAGTTTGGAGCAAGAAATTGCTGCGAACAAAACTCGTACAGAGTCTTTGCTGAAAGCAGCCGAGGCTGTGGAAGACCAAGACATGAAATCGATCATCCTTGATCAGGTTGAAGTGCTCAAGGCACAGACGACGAAATTGCAAAATTTTGTGGAGGGTCAGCGTGACCGCCTCAGTCTCTTGGGCTGGTTCTTCAACATCGGGAAATAACAAGGAGGAATGATCAAATAGAAAAAAACAGAGGGCTCTCGAGTCCTCTGTTTTGTTTGTAGATATATTGAAAAAACTTGCAGAGGATAGAGGCTTATGGTATAAAACTGATAACAAACGAGCGGTAAGCCGCTTTTTTGTTGCTCATGAGCCTGGAGGAGTGCAGGCTCACAAAACGAGGAGAAGTTCTCATGGTAGCAGAAAGAGTGCGGCGAGAGTACGCCGTGCAATATGGTGCTGGTGGCATGATTGCCAGTATCAGAGCTCCCGGCAGATTGTTTTTTCGTCCAAAGTACTGGCAGCAACTGGACGGGAACAAGTTTGCTGAAGATGGCTATGACGAGGCTGTCGGACCTCCGGCTGCACTGCATCTCCGAGCGGCGCTCAAGGGCGAGCGGGAGGGCGGGTGTCACTTGTTGGATGATGAAGCTCTCGACCAGAAGGCCTCAGAAGACGGTCCTTCTCACTGGGAATCACCCAGGATGTGCCAGGCTCGGGATCAGTGCCCATTTCGCCGTCTCGGCAAATGCAGTGGTCATCTGAGTGCCTGCTGTGGCCGCAATAGCTGAGGGCGCTGCGTTCGCCTGAAGCACCACACCCGACCCTCACCGGCCGGGTTTTTTCTTTTCAATACGGGGTTTTTGTGGTACTATTTCATCGTTGGGGAAATATTACTTTTGTCTTGTTTTATGATGCATTTCGGAGAACACGTGACGCTTGATGGATACGGTGGAAATTTTGAAAAATTAAATGACAAGGAGTTGGTTTTGTACTGTCTCAAGGATCTGCCTGGTGTGCTCGGTATGCATATCCTAGCTGGTCCAGAAGTATACTTTGCCGAAGGGAATAACAAGAAAGATCCGGGCGGTTGGAGTGGTTTTACGGTTATTATGGAAAGCCATATCAGTATCCATACATTCCCGGCACGTGGGTTTGTGAGTATCGACGTGTATACCTGTCAAAATGGTCTGGCTGTTGATCAGATTGTTGCTTATTTTGTGAAGCAATTCGAGCTTAAAGATACGGAAGTGAACTTTATTGAGCGAGGAAAAAAGTATCCGTCCAATAATCTCGTGTAGAGGATCGAGTGAGTTTTTTTTGTCACTGTTATGGATTATTTGTGGAGTCATTGGATTTTTGTTGCATTTCTGGCGCCATTTTTTTGGGCCCTCGTGAATATCATAGATATCTATTTTGTGAGTGGTGTTTATGAAGATGAATGGGATGGGGTTATCATCAACGCTCTTTTCCAGCTCCTCCCGTGGCTCCTCCCTTTGTTCGGACTTGTAGAATTTGTTTTCCCAGGCTGGACAGCCGCTAGCACCGCTTTTTTGGGCGGTGCTTTTCTTATGTTTTCCTACTACTTTTATTTCAAAACTCTTTTTGTGTCGAACGATATGGTAGTCGTGCAGGCATTGGCTAACTTGAGTGTTCCGCTGGTACCATTTTTGGCCTGGCTTCTTGTGGGGGAACAATTATCCGCGATGCACTATATCGGTATTGCTGTAGCCTTTGCTGGAGCCATGCTGTTTTCATTTCATGGTGAAATTAAGGAAAAAAGCTTTGGAAAAGTGTTTGCTCTCATGACAGGAGCCTTTGTTTTTCTTTCTTTGAGCATGGTGTTTCAAACAATGGCATTCCAGGCAACGGGCAATGATTTTTGGAGTTGTTTCCTACTTTTTTCTATTGGAGCTACCATTGTTGGTCTGCTTATTTCTTTGTTCGATCATAAGTCGATACGTATGCGCATGAAGCACATATATGATATCAGTCGGAATTTTTTCTTCGTTTTTGTTCTTGCTGAGGCCTTGAACTTGTTAGCGGTCGTGGCTTTACAACGTGCTATTGACCTGAGTCCAGCCGTGTCATTTGTTGCGGTGATTGGGAGCTTGGCGCCAGTGTTTGTGATGGTGCTCAGTTTGCTACTCGTTGTAATTTTTTTGAAGACAAATAGAGAGAAATCCAGACAGATTTATCAAGATCAACTCGTTGCGTTTAAGACAAAAATCATCGCCTGTTGTATTATTGCGATAGGGATATATCTGATTAGTTAAAATTTTTTATGGAAATCGAGACAAAGAACGGTGCTGTGGTAAAGAGGAATAGTAGAATACTTATTGTGGCGTTTGTTATTGTTACAACGATTTCAATCGGACTGTCTTTCTTTAGGTTTTTTATTCTACGAGACTATCCTCTTCAATCACAAATAGAGTGTGACCCTACTACCGAGGCTTGTTTTGTGTATCATTGTGACGCGACCGTAGAGGAATGTACAGGTGATCCAGTGGCAGATACTTCGTACTATAAGCTGATTGATAGGAATGCTAAGAACATCCCTTTGTGTGATCCTGCCAATGAAGACTGTGTGCCACTTGAATGTCAGGAGAATGAAGTCGGATGTGTGATAACTCTTTGTGATGCGAGTTTGGAGGATGGATCAGAGTGCAGTGATCCGGAAGCATACAATATACTTAATGCGCCAGTTGAAGTTTTGGAGCCTCAAGAGCAAGTGATGGATATGGAATTTCCCGAGATGAATGTTGAAAGTAATATTGGAGAATAATAGTGTCTGTCCTATGTCGCAAGAAGATTTGAATGCAAGAGCCGAACTTGATTCTATATACATGTCACTTGATGAAGCAAAGGAAGAAATAAAGAAGCGGTGGAATAATGTGGCGCTAAGGAAGCAAGTAACAGATTTTTTAAAAGGCGACGTCCCTGAAGTGTTTTTAGATGCTCCGCGTGCGATAATTGGAAGACAGGTTTTAAGTCCAAACTTTGAGATGATAGGCTTTGAGGAACTGGCTAGATTGATAGATTTATCTCCTGTTTGTTTTGGATATCTTGATGATAAGCTTGTGACTAAAAATTTAGATAAGTACTATCTGTGTAAATTGTTTTTTGAAGATGGAGTTGGTCGAAAAGGGGGCGAGAGGATCTCGCTTCGAAAAATTTTAAATTTTAATGATTTTAATGGAGGAAGTTTTCGTGAGGCCCGGACAAATTTTGGTATGGGTTTTGCTGATTTTCATCAATTGCTCACTCGTAGCTCAGGAGTACAAGTCGATTTTTTTGATGGGTCTGATTTTTTACGAACACATGGGGGAGTATCAGAAAATTATTACAAGTATTTTTTATCCTTATTTATTTGTCATGGAGTATTGTTTGAGAATTATTTATTGAATGGTGAATATGGTAAACTTACTCAGGATGTTTTTTTGCCCAATTATTTAGAAGTGAAAAAGTTGTTTGGTGTAAAGCCGATTATTGTTCGACTTGTTGATGCGAACACTGAAAATGATTTACACTGGCGCCACTATCCAATGATCTCTTCTGATATAGTTGATAAAATAATACAAAACAGATAAAACTAAAACCCCTATGGATTTCAATATTGTTACAAATTCAGGTTATTGTTCGCTTGTCATTGAGTCTTTTTTGGGTAGTAATGTCATTTTGTATTACTCTCATATTCCTACGGCGATTGTCACCTTACTTTTGGGATTGTTTATTTTCTTAAAGAATAGAAAGGATCTCTCGAGTAGGCTATTTTTTTTAGTAACAGTCCTTTTCGCTCTTTGGTCGGCCTTTGATCTGGTCCTGTGGAGTAGTCCTGATAGTCGGAAAACAATGTTTTTTTGGTCGATAATTAATTTTCTTGAAAACATGGTGAGTTGTCTCACGGTGTATTTCGTCTATGTTTTTATTGAAAAGCGAGATTTGGCAATGCGATATAAAACGGCGTTCGCTCTGCTTTTTGCTCCTTTTCTCGTTCTTTTGCCTACGCATTTCAATATAACCGGATTTAATGCGACACTTTGTGAGGCGCAGCAGGGAATACTAATCAACTACTTTTATTTTCTCGAGGTAGTGTTTTTCCTAACGTTACTGGGATATGGTATTTGGAAAATATTTAAAACGCGTGATTCTGCTCGGGTTCAAGTCGCATATCTTGTTCTTGGTTCGGTGCTGTTTCTCCTCTCTTTTTCTGGAGCAAACATAGCGGGCAGTATCGCTTCGGTCATCAATCCAGATGATCCGGATAACTGGAAAATTCTTCAGTATGGACTTTTTGGAATGCCGGTTTTTCTCGGATTTCTTACCTATTTGATTGTGAAGTACCAAGCTTTTAATTTGAAACTTATTGGAGCACAGGCATTGGTGGTGGGGCTCATATCCTTGATTGGATCACAGCTATTCTTTATCCGAGAGATGACGAGTTATATACTTGTTGCGATTACATTTGTCCTGGCTTCTATCTTTGGAATCATACTGATTCGGTCTGTTAAAGAAGAAGTGAAGCGTAAGGAGGAATTGCAGGCTTTGACGCAGGAGCTAGCTATTGCAAACAACGAATTGAAACGTTTGGATGCGGCAAAATCAGAATTTATTTCCATTGCCTCGCATCAGCTCAGGACGCCGCTCACGGCCATCAAGGGCTATGTTTCACTCATACTCGAGGGTTCGTATGGCAAAGTCCCTATGACACTTCAGGATGTCTTGAACAAGGTGTACGTTGTGAATAACCGTATGGGTCAATTAGTCGAGGATCTCCTCAGTATCTCTCGTATTGAATCCGGTCGGGTGCAGTACAATTTTGTCGAAGCCCAACTGGAACCAATCGTGGCTGATATCGTTGACATGTTTACGATCATGGCCAAAGACAAAAAGTTGTCACTCAAGATCAAGTTGCCAAGCAAGTCCCTGCCAAAACTAACACTGGATGTGAACAAGATTCGTGAAGTGGTTTCCAACCTGATTGATAATGCTCTCAAGTACACCAAAGAAGGCGGCGTCACAGTAACTGTTGAAGGAGATACAAAGTGTGTCTCTATCAGGATAAAGGATACAGGTATTGGTGTTGATTCAAAGGAAAGTAAGCGTCTTTTTGAGAAATTTACGAGAAGCACGGAGACTATGAAGTTGGATGTTTCTGGTACTGGGCTCGGTCTCTACGTAGGCAAGAATTTTGTGGAGGCTCATGGAGGGTTACTCTCTGTCGAGTCAGAAGGTCATGGGAAAGGCGCGACGTTTATTATCAAGCTCCCGGTGGAGACGCTTGGGAAGGCAGCAAGTCTCTAATGTTGATTATAAGCCAATTTTTTGATATCCTACATTTGTTTTAAACTCCAACATGACTTATGGCAAAAATTCTCCTTGTTGAAGACGACCCGTTTATTGCCGAGATTTATCAGAAGAAGTTGGAGTCATCCGGTTTTGAAACCGTCAATGCGACTTCGGGTAAAGCTGTTTTGAAATATGTGCAGGAACAAAAATTTGATTTGATCCTCCTTGATTTGGTATTGCCAGAAATGAGCGGTATTGAAGTCCTGCGAGAGCTGCGCCATAACAAGGAGTATGATCAAAATTTGAAAGTAGTAGTGTTTAGCAATTTGAGTAGTGCCGAAGACCGTGAGCAGGTACTGAAACTGGGCGCCAATGGCTTTATCTCTAAGACGGAGTTCTCTCCCTCCGAGGTAGTCGGTGAAATTGAACGATTTTTGCGCCAATTTAATGAGCAAGATAAAAATTCTGCCAATGATGCCCGACCAGAGGGAGAAAGAGCTCGTTTGGAGAAAAAGATTCTTTTGATTGAGGACGAGCCGGTATTTGTAGAGATGTTCACCAAGCGCTTGCAGAGCGAGGGGTACGAGGTAGTTACCAAACAAGATGGAGTGCAGGGTTTGGAGGCGGCACTGAGTGAGGTTTTTGATCTCATTATTACGGATGTCATGATGCCCAATATGGATGGTCGCGAATTCATCAAGAAATTGCGAGACGAAGAACAAGGAAAAGATGTCCCAATTTTTCTTTTGTCTGCATCGATTTCTATGGAAGATGAAAGTGTCAAAGTCCTGAAAGATGCCGGTATTGTGACGCAGGCTTTTCTCAAGACCGAAATAACACCGAGTCAGTTGGTGTATGCCGTCAACGACTATTTTCAGGGGAAGTAGCAGGTTGGATTTTAATGCATGAGATGTATGACTATGAAACGGACAATGATCAGTGCGGCCAAAGAACATATCGGAGAAGAAATCACGCTTCAGGGCTGGGTGCATATTCGTCGAGATCACGGAAAACTAATTTTCTTGGATTTGCGTGACAGTAGTGGTCAGGTACAGATGGTTGTACTGCCTCATCACCCAGAAGCCAAAACAGTAGCCGAAACCCTGCGTCCAGAATGGGTGGTTGAGGTAGTGGGCAAAGTCAATGCTCGTCCTCCAAAGTTGATCAATACCGAGCAACCCAATGGTGCTATTGAAATAGAGGCGCTTACTTTGTCGGTGCTTAACGAGGCAGTGACCCCGGTGTTTGATATCGCTTCTGATGGTAAGGAACTCAATGAAGAGATTCGTTTGAAGTATCGGTACCTCGATCTGCGTCGTGATCGGATGCAACAGAATATTCGGAAGCGTCATCTCGCTACGCATTTTGTAAGAGGATTTTATACTCAGGAAGGATTTGTCGAGGTTGAGACACCAAACATGACCAAGTCGACACCGGAGGGTTCACGTGATTACGTGGTACCCTCGCGGTTGGATCAGGGTAAGTTCTATGCGCTTCCACAGTCCCCGCAGCAGTACAAGCAGCTCCTTATGTCTGCCGGATTCGAACGGTATTTTCAGATCGCCCGGTGCTTTCGTGATGAAGATACTCGTGGCGATAGACAGCCCGAATTTACGCAAATAGATTTGGAAATGAGTTTTGTGACACAAGAAGATGTCATGGCTATCAATGAAAAGATGATCGTGGATCTGGTCACGGAGCTGTATCCGGAAAAGAGAATTCAAACGCTCCCGTTTCCTCGTTTGACCTACTCTGAGGCAATGGAAAAGTACAATTCAGACAAGCCCGATATCCGCGAAGACAAGAATGATCCGAATCTCTTGGCGTTTTGCTGGGTGGTGGACTTTCCGTTTTTTGAAAAGGCTGATGATGGCGGCTGGACATTTACGCACAATCCTTTTTCCGCACCCAAGCCGGAGTATATGGAAGACTTGATGGCAGAGAAAAATATCGGCGGGATTGTGGCGGCGCAGTATGACATGGTACTGAATGGCTATGAGATTGGTGGTGGAGGAATCCGCAATCACCGGCCAGAGGCGCTCAAAAAAGTTTTTGAAATCATGGGGTATGCTCCGGAGCGTATCGAAAAGAACTTCGGTCATATGCTCCAGGCTCTTGGATCTGGGACGCCCCCACACGGAGGGTTGGCCTTTGGATTTGATCGTCTTATGATGCTCCTCCAGAATGAACCAAATATTCGCGAGGTCATTGCTTTTGCCAAGACGGGCGAGGGTAAGGATCCGATGATGGAAGCCCCCTCCGAGATTTCTTCCGAGCAGCTGCGCGAACTCGGTATTACTCTCAAGAAGTAGCTTGCGCTTAAAGAGAAAAGAGAGCCTTTTCCCGTCATGGGAGAGGCTTATTCTTTTACACTGGAAATATTCCTGGGAATGGGATAGAATGGGGGATGTCCTGTTTGAGTAACTATCTCAAATCTCAACGCTCATAAAAAGGCAGAAACAAGCGCTTGTCTCATAAAACCTCCAGATTTCGGCTGCAAGCCTTTCAAAGCTCGTCGGGTTATCATGATAGCCCTTCTCACTTTTCAAGGTTTTCGCTCGAAATCTGAATGTTTTCTTGAGACATGAGATTTGAGATAGTTACTGAGTACCTTTTTGTGTTTTTCGGCGGATTTTTCACTTTTTTCTCCCTCTTTCGTCTATGTCGAGTCTTGAGCGCTTTATAAAAAACTTCCAAAAAGGCCTTATTGATAGGTTTTTTAGTCATTTGTCACAGGATATCGGGATTGATTTGGGGACTGCCAACACGCTGGTCTATGTCAAGGGAAGAGGTATCGTGATCAATGAACCGTCAGTGGTGGCAGTCAATCAGCGAACTGGGCAAATCTTGGCCATTGGTCGAGAAGCCAAGAAAATGGTAGGCAAGACACCGGGGCATATCGTGGCTACACGCCCACTCGTTGATGGTGTTATTAGTGATTTCGAAGTTACCGAACAGATGCTTCGTTATTTCATCAACAAAGTCAACCAGGATAGCTTTTCATTTCTCCGGCGGCCTCGAGTGCTCATCGGGATTCCTTCGGGTGTGACAGAGGTAGAGAAGCGCGCGGTCATGGAGGCGGCTATGAATGCCGGAGCACGGCAGGCCTTTCTCATTGATGAACCAATGGCCGCCGCTATCGGTGCGCGTTTACCGGTGACCGATGCTGCCGGTAATATGGTAGTGGATATCGGTGGCGGGACGACCGAAATCGCCGTCATATCACTGGGAGGCGTTGTTATTTCTCGGAGTCTTCGCATCGCGGGTGACGAGATGAACGAAGACATTGTTCGTTTTAGTCGTGATGAATTCAATATTCTCATAGGAGAGCGTACGGCTGAGGAAGCCAAGATTACTATTGGAAGTGCCTATCCACAGCGGGAGCGACTAACATTTCCTTTGCGCGGTCGTGATCTCGTATCAGGTTTGCCAAAAGAAGTACTGGCAACAGACGAACATATCCGCGAGGCGCTGTCGCGATCGATTCGAATTATTGTCAATAATATCAAGACTATTGTCGAAGAAACGCCGCCAGAACTTTTGGCAGATATCATGCAGCGCGGTATTATCCTAGCAGGAGGAGGCAGCCTCATCCGTGGTATGGACAAACTGATTGCCAATCAGACAGGGATACCGGTGCGGATGATGGAGGATCCACTCACGGCAGTGGTGCGTGGTACGGGTATTGTGCTCGATGATATGGAAAACTTGAAAGAGGTTTTGATAGAAGAAGAAGACAACAAGCCTTTGGGATAAATATTCACAGGTATACCTGCGTGGCCTATGGCTCTTCGTCGAAAATTTACTCAAACAAAATTTTTCCGCGCTTTTATCGTTTCGATAGTGTTAATGGTCTTTTTAGTGTGGCAACCGCGCTTTATTATGGAGCCGTTACGCGTGGTGTTTTCAACCATAGCGTGGCCGATACAAGGTGCGGTGTCGTCGGTAGCGTTTGAAGTGCGTGATACGTTTTCTTTTGTGACTTCTATCGGAAATTTGAAGCGTGAGAATGAATACCTAGTGCAAGAAAATATTCGCTTGGCTGGTGAGAACGCGAAGTGGCAGTCAGTTGCGAGCGAGAACGATGTGTTGAGAAAAGAACTGTCATTGTTGCCGAGAGATCGTTTCGAATTGCGTGCTGCTGAGGTTATCGGGCGAGATGCTGCCGGTTTGGGAAATTGGCTGACTATCGATCAGGGGTCACTGCAGGGGATTGAGCGTGGCATGGTAGTGACAGTATCAGGTGGTGTTTTGATTGGGCGCGTGATAGAGGTTTTTCCGGGGAGTGCTCGAGTCATGCTCCTCACTAATCCCGAGAGTGTGGTGAGTGGAGTGACGCTTGAGGGAAATGCACAGGGAATTATCAAAGGGGAATATGGACTTGGGATCGTGCTTGATATGGTGCCACAGGATATGGCGCTTCAGGCAGCGGATCGCCTGGTTACTTCTGGTTTGGGCGGCGAAATTCCTAAGGACTTGGTCATCGGTGCTATCCAGGACATCCGCCCTTCTTCTGATCACTTGTATCAGCGGGCGTCAATCGTCTCCCCGGTAAATTTCAGTACACTTCGTTACGTCTTTGTTATTAAAAAATCACTTGTACCATGAAAGACGTTTTTTTTCGGATATCTTTTTTACTCCTGTTGGTGTTTCTCCAGCTTTCATTTTTCAATATTCTTTTCCCATGGTTTCGCTCACCGTTGTTTCTGCTGGGAGCCGTTATTTCCTTTGTTCTGATACGAAATTTTCCCTCAGCTCTTTTTATGACTCTACCGCTGACACTCCTGTTCGATACCGTTTCTTTGGGTAGAGTGTCGTGGTTTTCTCTCTACGCCGTCTTCTTTGCGTATGTGACGAGTTTCTTGTTGCGGCGACTGTTGCTCGAACATAAGGGTGCTGGGCTTGTGTTGTATGGGCTGGTGGCGTTCGGTGCTGCTCTATTGTACCAAGGACTCTTTTCTCTGGTGGTCTACCGCTTTATAGCTCCCGAAACATCGCTCCTGTTGCGGGCGACACCATCTGTGGATACGTTGTTATTTTCTTTGGTGGTTTTCTTACCGGTATTTTTGCTTACGCATTATGCTATTGATCGATTTGAACGATATCTCAATTTTTTGAATCAAAAGCAGTTTCGTAACATCCGTTAGACTATGGGTTTTTTTGTTCGCAAAGGAATATTTCTTCATAAGAAGGGCGGCATAGAAATAGATGATGCCGTGTTGACGGTGACCGAAAAGGATGCTGTCAAAATGGAGTGGCCACTGAATCGGAAAATGTCATCCCTCTTTCTATGGGTCATGATGTTTTCTCTCATGGCACTTTCCGGACGAGTGTTTTATTTGAGTATTATCAAGGGAAGCGAGTATCAGGCTGCGGCGCTTCGCAATAGCTTGCGTGCGCTGGTGTTGCCCGCTCCACGCGGTATCGTGTATGACATCTCGGGAAAACCGTTGGTACGAAATGTACCGAGTATAGATATGGTGCTGATACCGGCGGATATCCCTGCCGGCAGTGAAGCCCGTGAAAAAATACGAACTACTCTTTCTGTAGATTTCAGTATTGAAGAGGCAGTGTTGTCAGAAATACTCAGTCGGATCGATACACGTTCAACACTACCGATACTCTTAAAGGAAAAACTGACTCAGGAAGAAACGCTCATTTTTCTCAGTCGCAGCCAGAATTTTCCAGGAGTCAGTCTGTACAAGACGACCGAACGTAACTATCTGGATAGTCTTATCTTTTCCCACGTCTTGGGTTATGAAGGAAAAATCCGCAAAGAAGAGTTGGCGGCACATCCAGAATATTTGTTGACGGATTCTATCGGGAAGCAGGGTTTGGAAAAAAGCTATGAGTCGGTGCTGCGGGGTAAACATGGTTTTGAGCGGGTAGAAGTAGATGCGTTTGGAAAGATCAAAAAAGCACTCGGTATTGTGCGGCCTATCCCGGGCAATGATCTTATTTTAAATATTGATGCCGACTTGCAAAAGAAAACATTTGATAGTCTCCAGGCTATCTTGGAAAAAAATGAACTCAAGCGAGCAGCTGCTGTCATTATCGATCCGCGGAGCGGAGCGGTACGGGCACTGGTCAGTTTGCCGAGCTTTGATAACAATCTTTTTTCCGGTGGGATTTCCGGAGAAGAATACAAGAAGTTGATTGAAGATCCATCTGAACCGCTGTTTAACCGTGCAGTATCAGGGGAATACCCGCCGGGATCAACCATAAAGCCGGTTTTGGCAGCAGCAGCGCTTCGCGAGGGAATCGTAAATGAACACACAGAGATCGAGAGTCGGGGAGGTATTAGTATCGGAAAATTTTTCTTTGGGGACTGGAAGGTACACGGGTTTACTGACATCAGGCGGGCGATTGCTGTTTCAAGTGATGTCTTCTTTTATTCTATCGGTGGTGGATATGGAAATATCAGCGGTCTCGGGATGGATCGTATGAAAAAATATGAAGAACTCTTTGGATATGGTCAAAAGACGGGTATTGATATGTTGGGTGAGGCAGACGGGCTCATCCCAAGTGCCGAGTGGAAGCAGCAAAAAATTGGTGAGCGTTGGTATATTGGTGACGACTATCATGCATCTATCGGGCAGGGGTTTGTGACCGCGACGCCGCTCCAGGTACTCAATTCTGTGGTGGCTATCGCCAATGGTGGCACGCTCTATGAGCCAAGGATTGTATCACAGATCCGTTCTGCCGACGGAAAGGTGACTGCTGTGGCACCCAAGGTCATTCGTCAGGACTTTATGGACAAGGATATTTTGCGTATTGTTCGCGAAGGGATGCGAGAGACAGTGACTGAGGGGACGGCTCAGCCACTCAAGGATATGCCAGTGGCAGTAGCCGGAAAAACAGGAACAGCCCAGTTTGGTTCAGCTGAAAAAACGCATGGCTGGTTCGTTTCTTTTGCTCCGTATGAGGCTCCAGAGCTGGCTATGATCGTGTTGGTTGAGGGACAAGGAGATGAGGGGTACAATGCCGTTCCGGTGACCAAAGAAGTGTATGATTGGTATTTTAATCGAGAAAAATAGTCATTTTTTGCTTTTTTAGAGCCAAAAATGTTCAGCATTGACAATTATTCATATTTTGGTAATATTGAGAAACTCTTATATCTAAATCTATTCTTTCCTTCGGGAGAGAATTTTCATTTGTACATCAATTATGGCAAAAATTTTTACTGAGGAAGGGTTGAAAAAACTGACCGTAGAGCTTGAGGAGCGCAAGACAAAGATTCGTCAGGAGATTGCGGAGGCTATCAAGGAAGCAAAGGAACAGGGTGACCTGTCTGAAAATGCTGAATACAGCGAGGCCAAGAATCATCAGAACGAGAATGAGTCTCGTATAGCTGAGCTTGAGGGTATGCTCAAGGATTCAGTCGTTGCCGCCAAACACAAGGGTACTTCAACGATTGGCATGGGCTCCAAGTTGGGTGTCAAAGTCCATGGCAAGGAATTTCATTTTGAAATTGTAGGTTCGAACGAAGTTGACCCGGCTGCTGGAAAAATCTCGAATGAGTCACCTCTTGGTCAGGCGTTCTTGGGTAAAGGCAAGGGAGACAAGGTAGAGGTCACGACTCCTGCTGCAACCGTCAAGTATGAAATCGTTTCAGTGAACTAGATTCTTTCTTTTGAGAAGTTCGACCTCCGGTTGGAAGTCGAACTTCTTTTGTTTTGTGCTTGCATTTTGCTTTAGGAGAAGCTACAATGTGACCATGTGCTCGGTAGAACAACT
>CAZPXK010000011.1:2297-24250 GCA_964590035.1 uncultured Bdellovibrionales bacterium | reverse complement strand
CCACCGCGAAGCGGAAAAAGAAATGGAAAGGAAATTTTTGGTTTTGCTTCGCCGTAGTCATAGATATATTGTATTTTATTACACCATTGAGTCAAGACACAACATTGGCTATACTTTCATTATCACTATGTCAGATTCATCAAAAAAACTAGCGGCAAATATGAAGAAGATTAGGGCTCGAAAGCATATGTCGCAAGGCGATATATGTCGAGAGCTTGGCGTTGACCGTGCCTACATCAGCACTATTGAATCGGGGAAACAAAATCCGACACTTTCAACGATTGAGCGGATAGCCAAAGCCCTTGGAGTTTCGGTGGATGAGTTGTTAAAATAAAGATATGAAAAGTAATAATCAAAAGTTTTTAATAAAGTTAGATATTTTTCTACTCATTTTATTCCCAATTGCTTCTGTAGTTTTATCTCTACTGCTAAAAGCAAATTTTTTATTAACAACCCTGTTGTTTTTTGGGCTACCTTCGATTTGGCTTTCATTCCGAACAAAACATATGGTAGCAAAAACTGCGCTTTTTTCTTTTATCTGGGCAATTCCTTTAACTTTTTTTGCAGACTACATCGCTACGATTAGCGGGGCTTGGTTTGTTCCTCACACAGTATTTCCTTTTCGGTTATTTGGTGTAATTCCAATTGAAGATTTTATTTGGCTGTTTTTAGCTTCATATAGCGTTCTTATTTTCTATGAGCATTTTCTAGATGAAGGAAAACATGAATTGATAGATAAAAGAATGAAATATTTAGTATGGCCATGGATTATCTTTGCGCTTGTTTTTACTACAATCCTATTTACTAAACCAGATCTTTTGAAAATCAGCTATTCTTATTTTTATCTCGGTTTATTTTTTATTTTTTTACCAGCTGTATCGTTCCTATCTGTTTTCCCTCGCTTGTTATCTAAATATGTTAAAACCGCTTCCTACTTTTTTGTATTAGCCCTTTTGTTTGAATTAACTGGATTGCATCTAAATAATTGGATATTCTATGATAATGGTTATTTTATTGGCTGGGTTGAACTTTTTGGATATAGATTTCCATTTGAGGAATTTTTCTTTTGGTTTGTTATCGGTGCTATAAGTGTCTTGTCTTATTACGAGTTTTTTGATGATGATAGAAAATAGAAAAATATCTACAGCTATCGGCATCGAGGGAGCAATCCCTGCCGTTTTATAATGTTTCCTAAAAACGGTGGGGATTTGTGCGCGCATTGGGTGGGTGAGGCAAGCACATACAGATTTGTTTGTGCCTAGCACAATCCATATTCTTTGAATTACCACCGAACTCTCCCGAAGCCACCAAGCGAACACACACAACGCCGAAGCAGCCAGCGCGAGCGAATGCGAGCGGGCTATGCGAAGGCGGTTGTGGGTGGTTCGCAGAGGTTAGAGCTACCACTAAACGTCGATATGGGGGCGCCTCGGTCGCCACAAGGAAATGGAGCAAATGGGCTTCAATGTGATAACTTTGTTGCCCTTTGTGGAGTTTCCTTGTGGCGAAGCAAAACCAAAAATTTCCTTTCCATTTCTTTTTCCGCTTCGCGGTGGAGGGGTGGGGGGAGGAGACGCGAGAAAAATGCAAGGAAATTTTTTGGTTTTTGCACACGCGAGTCCGCGAGCGTGTCCGAGGCGCATTGGTTCGCATCACCACGCAATCGGAGCGTACGAGGCAGTTTCAAGTCACCACGCGCTCCGCGCGTGCGAAGTGGGTTCGCGCAAAGGCTAATACATCACCGCAGCGAATGAAGTGAGCGAGGGAGAGGAGAAAGCCAACTGCTTGGCTTTTGAGAGAGATGAGAAAGGCGGAGCGGTGTTTCGCGAGTACGCGAAACCGTGAGCCAGGGTCGTGGAAATTCTGGAGCGTCGGCGACAGAATTATCCCTGACCGAATCCTTGCCTGCCGGCAGGTCTCCATCTCCGCAATAAAAAATCCCTATTTAGGGATTTTTTTGTTTCATCAAACGCGTAGTTGTAGTATGATGGAAAAGTCATTTTTTACTTTCACGTTATGCGCACCTATACGCTCGATGCCAATAATATGCTGACGCTCGAGGCGGCGTATGATGAGTTTGAATCGGTCTTGGAATTGCCGAAATATTTCGGACGCAATCTCGATGCCTTCGAAGAGTGTGTGGCGGATTTGGCAGACAAGGAGGGGTCTATCACACTCATTGTGGAGCATGCGGACATGCTCGAGGATCGATTGACTGAATGGAAGGATTTTTCCGCACTTTTGGTAGCTAATCCTTATGTTTCTTTGATAGAAGAGAAAGATGATTTCTAAAGATGTTTTGCTCCCCAGGTGTTGAGCGCACAGATGAGCGGAGAGAGGCTTTTGCCGCGTTTGCTCAATGTGTACTCGACTCTCGGTGGCACGACAGGGTAAGCTTTTCGGAGAACGAGTTGATCTCGTTCGAGTTCACGGAGTGATTGGATGAGCATTTTTTCGCTCACATCCGGGATGAGCTTTTTTAGTTCCCCGTAGCGTTTTTTGCCGCTTGAGAGGTGCCAGAGGAGGATGGTTTTCCACTTGCCAACGATGAGGCTGAGTGTTTTTTCGAGTGGACAAGATGGCTTGTTTCCGGTCTTTTTCATAGTATTCAGTTAAATATATAGTACTTACTAATATGTATGTACTTGTATAATAGTATGTATTGCTGTATCGTGCAAGGGTAACAAATAAATATAATAGTATGTCGAATGTTATTGAAGCACTCAAGTGGCGCTATGCCACAAAGCAGTTTGATACTGAGAAGAAATTGTCGGTAGAGCAGATGAATACTCTCAAGGAGGCACTGCGTCTGGCGCCGTCGTCGTTTGGTCTGCAGCCGTGGCACTTTATCGTGGTAGAAAATGCTGAAGTGCGTGCCAAGCTGCGAGCAGCTGGCTATGACCAGTCACAGATCACTGATGCTTCTCATTTTGTGGTGCTCTGCAGTGAAACAAATGTCAATGCGGCACTGGTAGAAAAGTATATGCAGAGTATTGCCGATGCTAAGGGTATTTCAGTAGACGTATTGTCCGGGTTTAGTGGGATGATCAATGGCGCTATCGATATGAAGGGCGAGACTGGTGCTGCTGAGTGGGCGGCTCGCCAGGTCTATATCGCACTCGGAGTGCTTTTGACGGCTGCCGCAGTCGAGGGTATCGATGCGGCGCCGATGGAAGGATTTGATCCGAAAGCATTTGATGAAATCCTAGGTCTCGAGACTCGAGGGTTATCATCGCGGGTGGTAGTCGCTCTCGGTTTTCGTTTGGTGACTGATAAAAACGCCACTGCCCCCAAGGTGCGTTACAATGAAAAAGAGGTTTTCACAACAGTATAAGTAGTTGCTATGAAAACGGTTTTTTATGAAGCGGCATCGCGTGGATATGCCAAACATGATTGGCTGACTACTCACTATTCATTTAGTTTCGCATCGTATTATGACAAAACGCGCATGGGCTTTGGTGCTCTGCGCGTTTTGAACGATGACGCGATTGCACCAGGATCGGGTTTTGGACGGCATGGGCATGACAATATGGAGATTGTCACTATCCCGCTTTCTGGATCACTCAAACACGAAGATAGTATGGGCAATAGTGCCGTTATTGAGACAGGTGAGGTTCAGGTGATGAGTGCTGGCACTGGTGTGGAGCATGCTGAGTACAATGCCTCTCCTACTGATGAACTGACGCTACTTCAGATCTGGATTGGTACGGAAACACAGGATGTGATGCCTCGGTATGATCAGAGGCGTTTTGATGCTCTGGAGTATCGTAACCGTTTATTTCCAGTCGTCGGGAAAATCGGCGAGCAGGGAGTGCTTGGTATTCATCAAGACGCAAGAATATTTTTGGGGAGATTTGAGAGTGAACAATCATTTTCGCATGATTTGGAGCGCCCGAGTCGGGGCGTCTATTTCTTTGTTATTGACGGAGCAGTAACGGTGGCAGGAAAAATACTTGAAAAGCGTGATGCTCTAGGGGTGTGGGATACGGAGGCTGTCGCCGTGACAGCACAGACAGGGGCTTTTCTCTTGGTTATCGAGGTGCCGATGGGGGATGGTATACTAGAGGAGTAACTGGTAACAAGAAGATTATGCTGCACGTCGGTGAATTTATGGATTTTATTAGGAAGCAGGGGGTGATCGGTTTGGCAGTCGGATTTGTGCTCGGTGGCGCCGTCTCTAAGGTAGTGACAGCACTGGTGACCGATATCATCAACCCACTTTTGGGGATGGTGATAGGAAGAACAGAAGGATTGAAAGAAGCGAAATGGGCATTTGCCGGGCAAGAAATTTTGTGGGGGGATTTTTTGGCAGTGACGATTGACTTTCTTGTTATCGCACTCGTCGTCTATTATGCAGTGAAACTTTTGGGGATTGAAATGGGGAAAAAGTAACGATACAAAAGTATGAAAGCACAGAAAAAAGAGGATATTGGTAAGGAATCTCTGGCGCTGCACAAGAAGTTACGCGGCAAGGTAAGTATCGTGCCGAAAATATCCGTGAAGAACAAACAGGACCTCAGTTTGGTGTATACACCTGGAGTAGGCGCTGTGTCATCCTATGTGGCACTCCACAAGGATAAAATGGCCGAGTATACCATGAAGGGAAATACGGTAGCGGTTATCTCTGATGGTTCGGCCGTGCTCGGACTGGGAAATATCGGACCGGAAGGAGCGCTTCCTGTTATGGAGGGCAAGGCAATGCTTTTCAAGGCACTCTCTGGTATTGATGCCTTTCCGATTGTGCTTGCTACTCAGGATACGGAAGAAATCATCCGGACGGTCAAGAATATTGCCCCGGTCTTTGGCGGGATTAACCTGGAGGATATCGCTGCGCCACGTTGTTTTGAGATTGAGCGTCGTTTACAGGAAGAATTGTCTATCCCGGTGCTCCATGATGATCAGCACGGTACGGCGCTGGTTGTTTTGGCCGGACTGATCAACGCATTTCGGGTAGTAAAAAAGCAGCCGAAAAAATCCCGTATAGTGATATCGGGTGCTGGTGCTGCTGGCACCGCTATTGCCGAGCTCCTGCTTCTTTTTGGAGTAGGAGATGTGCTTATGCTCGATAGTCAGGGGATTATTCATAGTAAACGACTCGATCTTAGTCCTGAAAAAGCATCTTTGGCACAAAAAACCAATCGTGAACAACGAACGGGTGGTCTGAATGAAGCCCTGGTCGGAGCCGATGTTTTTATCGGGGTATCTAAGGGTAATACTGTCACGGAGGAGCACATACAGAGCATGGCGGATAAGGCTATTGTTTTTGCTCTGGCTAATCCTGTTCCAGAAATTATGCCAGAACAGGCAAAGCGTGCCGGTGCTTTTGTGGCTGCCACAGGACGTTCGGATTTTGCTAATCAAATCAATAATTCGTTGGGATTCCCGGGAATTTTCCGGGGAGCACTTGACCACAAGGTACGACGTATTACTGATGCGATGCTTATTCGTGCGGCGAAAAATCTGGCTGCTCTCGTGAAAAAACCGAATCGAGAATGTATCGTACCCAATACGTTTGACAAGCAGGTCGTGGCAGCTGTGGCACGAGCAATCCGCTAAGGAAAAAGCATCCTGCTTTATAACATAAAGACTCTGCTGGGCAGAGTCTTTATGTTATACTAACAAGAGAGCCTCTACTGAATATTTTGATGTTTATGGAATCACCAATCACCCAAGAAGTCGAACAAAAAGATGGAGAAGTAAAAAAACCAGTGTCTCATGGGGTTTTGTTTGGAAAAATACTTTTTGTAGTTATTGTTCTTTTGATACTCGGTGTGATCGGGGCGATAGCTTGGGGTGGGTACCGTGGTTTTCAGATGAATACAAAACAGGCAGCTCTTCCGTCTATTGCCACATTATCAACCAAGGAAGCTGCCCCATCAGAGGTAGTTGTTGTGGAAGAGAAAACGGTTGTCCCGGAAAAAAAGAACGAGGAGATGATGGCTACGAATGATGAGGTTATAAAATCAGCCAAAGCTACGGAGATTCATGTACTCAATGGTGGTGCTACCAAGGGCAGTGCTAGTACAGCTGCGGAAGCATTGAAGAAAAACGGGTATACCAAGACGGTTATAGGGAATACCCTCAATGATTTTTCAGGAACCGTTGTGTATTTTTCTTCTGACAAGGAAAAGGAAGCTGGGCAGGTAAAACTAGATTTGATCAAGACATATCCTGCGATAACGACAAAGCCAGCAGATACAACAAAAAAAGAAACAGCCTTGGCATCGCTCGTACTCATTCTTGGAAAATAGAGAGCGACATCGTTTCGTGGTAAACTTATAGAAGAACAGTTTTTAAAGTATAAGTAATTTATAGTGATTTTTATGGCAGAGGTTCCTTATGTTTTGGTAGTAGAAGACGACCCTTTTTATTCGAAAATTTACAAGACCAAGCTGGCTAAAGAAAAGATTGAATCGCAGATTGTAGGTAATGGGAATGAGGCCATGAAAGCAGCGCAAATACTTCGTCCAAAGTTGATTCTTCTTGACTTGATTATGCCGGGGAAAGATGGATTTGAAACATTGGCCGAGCTCAAGGCTGACCCCAATCTCAAAGATGTCCCTGTTATTGTGCTTTCGAACCTCAGTCAGGAGGAAGATATCAAGCGTATTATGGATCTGGGAGCGGTAGAATACCTGGTAAAGGCTAACGTACCTATTCAGGATGTTATCGATAGAGTGAAACAAAACTATATCACCAGTTAAAGATTCTGGCAGCACCTTTCTGTTATAAAAATATGGGGCATCGCTTTTCTTGTTTGTTTAAAAAGTACCGTTCACTCTCGGGACTTTTTATTTTTTTGGTGTTACCAGCTAGTACCAACTATCAATTGAAGGATTTTGGATATGGCGGCGGTGGAGTAGGAAATGGCACTTCGGGGAGCTATGCTATTGAAGGGATAGTTGGTGAACAGAACGCTGCGAAGCTTGATGGGACAACCTATGATTTGGGACCAGGACTCCAGTTTACTAACCAAGCCAATGTCCCACCAGCACCGGCTTTCACCAACCCGAGTAGTTATTATAATAAACTGAAGATAGTACTGGATATCGGTGACAATCCGAGCGATACGAAATTTGCTATTGCCATCAGTACGGATAGTTTTGTGAGTGATACTCGCTATGTGCAGAATGATGATACGGTAGGAGTCGCTCTTGGAAGTGAAGATTACCAGACCTATACCAATTGGGGTGGAGCCGGTGGAACACTCATTATTGGACTGGTTTCTGGGACGACGTATCAGGTCAAGGTCAAAGCTATACAAGGGAAATTTACAGAAACAGACTATGGGCCGACTGCTTCAGCGGCGACGGTCAATCCGCAGATGACGTTTGATATCGATGTATCGGCAGCCGATGTAGACAATAGTGTTTCTTCGATAGCTCTCGGGAGCTTGGTAGCGAGTACCGTGGTTGATAGCGCCGAAAAGATTTGGGTGGATTTTGTTACCAACGGCGAAACTGGCGGGCGAGTCTATCTTTACGGGAGCAATGCTGGTTTGGCCAGTACCCGAGCAGCCTATACGATTAGTGCTGTTACTGGAAACCTGACCGCTTTGACAGAAGGATTTGGAGTGCAGGGTTCGACTGCGACCAATGGACTCTCAGAAGCGACGCTCTATGATCAGACGGGTAACACGGTGGGTATTGTGGATACTTCTATTCGTGAGATATTCACTATTGCTGCTCCAACGACCAATGGTCGGGGGTCATTTTTACTCAAGGCCAAGTCTTCGGCCGTCACTCCGGCAGCAGGTGACTATACCGAAACGCTCACTATCATTGCGTCAGCGAGTTTTTAGTGGATAAGTCAGCGTAAAAGATGATTTTCTCTTTTGACAAAGCCTCTTTTTTGTGATATCATTGAAACGTCATGAGAATATGAATTCTCAGTACATTTCGCAAAAACAAAAACCTATATTTATGCAGATTTTAAGCGCTACTTCCAACAAAATCATTATTGGTTTTTTTTCCTTTGCAATTCTTTTTGGCTTGCCATTGTTTTTTGCTAAAACAGCAGGAGCAGCGGGTCTGACTCAGGCCTACGTGCGACTGGATCGTTTGACCGCATCTATCGCTACTGGTGGTATGGTATGTGCCAAGTCTACGACCGCTTCGGTAGAAACAACTGTCAAAGTGACGTTTCCTACGGGATTTACCACGGTTGATACTCCAGCTAACTGGACTGTTACTACGACCAATATTCCAGCAGATGCTACTGCTTGGATTGGTATTGGGACTGCCTCAGCTGCCACTGGACAAGATGTGACATTCCCGAGCGGAGATATGGTTGTGGGGACGCTCTACTGCTTCAATTTTACGGGAACCAGTACTCTTACCAATGCCGGCGCTGCCAATGACTTAGCAGGGACTATTACTACTCAATTGGCGGGTCCGACGACTATTGATAGTTCCGGCTTTGCTCTCTCAACTATTACCAGTGATCAGATTGTTGTATCTGCTACGGTTCCAGCGACGTTTTCCTTTGTACTCAGTGGAAATACAGATTCGATTGGTACTTTGTCGACGACGACAGCTTCATCTTCAGGAAGAACAGTGACTATCGCCACCAACGCCGCTGCTGGTTGGGTAGCCTGGGTCAAGAGTGCTAATGCTGCTCTGAACTCTGCCTCGACAGGTGCATCGATTGCAACAGCTGGTACAGTAAACAATGCCCCAAGTGATTTGGCAGCACTGACTGGATATGTACTCGACGTGGATATCACGACCGATAGTGGAACCGGTACGGGTACTGTCTCTCAGGCCTCGGATTACGGTGCTGAATATGCTGGAACCAATGCTACTTCTGGAGGAACGCTCTCAACGACCTTTCAGCCCATTGCTGCTGCCAACGGTACGACCGATGGAGACGTTCTGACCCTCATTGAGCGTGCCAAGATTAGCGCTGTCCAGGCTGCAGCTGTTGACTATACGGATACTCTGACAGTGGTGGCTGCCGGTCGTTTCTAGGATTTGAGAGAGTTACTGAAAAAAGATAGGCCCCTTTTCCTCTAAGGAAAGGGGGTTTTTGTTCTGCAAGATATGCAGTATACTGAAAATACTTGTATGGTATATTTCCGGTCAAAAATTCAATTCCTGAGAGGGTTTTTCTCCCTCTTTGTTTTTATGTTCCTCGCTTCTCCCGTCCAGGCTCAGACAGAGGGGAGTCTTAATCTTATTACTTCTCCTCTCCCAATCAGTCTCACGGCAGAACCAGGAACATCGATTTCTACTGATCTCAAGATCAAGAATGGAGGGCTCCGGGACGAGGAACTCAAGATTACGATCATGAAGTTCCGAGCCTACGAGTCCTCTGGCAAGCCACAGCTCATGGAACGAGAGGACGGGGATATTTTTTTTGATTGGGTTCGTTTTTCAGAGCCGACATTTACCGTGGCACCCAATGAATGGAAGACAGTGACAGCGACCTTTGATATTCCCAAAGAAGCTTCTTTTGGATACTACTACGCTCTTGTTTTTTCTCGTGCCGAAGAAGAAAAGCCACAGGAGGAAAGACAGACGGCTCTGGTGGGTGGTACGGCGGTACTTGTACTCCTCGAGGCCCGAGTCCCGGAGGCCAAGAGACAAGTAGAGGTGGCCGAGTTTTCTCTTGAGCACGCTTTTTATGAATTTCTCCCATCAACATTCACGGTAAAGTTGAAGAACACCGGCAATGTTCATATTGCTCCTCGGGGAAACATCTTTATCAATCAGGGGAGCGACAAAGATATTGCTATTCTTGAGATTAACCAAGAAAAAGGGAGTATCATCCCCAATTCAAGCCGTGTATTCGATACTACCTGGAGCGATGGTTTTCCCCTCTATGAACAAAAGGTCGTAGACGGCAAAGTAGTACTCGATAAAAATGGCCAGGCAGAAAAGAAGCTCACCTGGGACTGGAATAATGCCTCCAAGCTTCGTTTTGGGAAGTATACGGGGAAGATGCTCCTCATTTACGATGATGGACAGCGTGATATCCCGATTGAGGGCGAAGTATCATTTTGGGTAGTGCCATGGAGGTTGATACTGGCGATACTGGTTATTGTGCTGTTTGCGTTTGTTGGTATGCGGTCAATTTTTCAGAGTATATGGGGGAAGATTATAAAAAAAGACGTTGTTTCAGAATGAAATACTTTCGCCTGTTTTTCGTTTGTTTCGTGTTGGTAGCGGCTCACACAGAGACTGTTTCTGCGGAGGGTGGTCTCACTCTGGAGCCGGTCTTTCAGAATATTTCTTTTTCTGCCGATGTCGCACAAACTGACTTTTTTGTAACACTGACTAATACGACTGGTGCGCCACTGACTCTCCGTCCTTCTGTCGTGGACTTTGGTTCGCTTGATGAAAGTGGTGGTGTGGCTTTTTTAGGAGCCGCTGATAGTCTGGAACGAAAGTACGGTTTGGCCTCCTGGATGTATCCCGAGAAAGACGTTATTTTCTTGGATCCAGGAGAAAAAGAACAGCTGCGAGTTTTTATAGAAAATCGAGACTCACTGTCGCCGGGTGGACATTATGGAGCGGTATTGTTTCAGATTGGTACAGATAGCCCGAGTGGTGATGAGAACGTTGTTTCTGTGAGTCAATCGATCTCGATGCTGGTATTTGCCCAAAAAAAGGGTGGCGAACAGTACGATATAGAGCTCAAGGGGACAGAACGGTCAAAAAATCCGTTTTTTGCACCAACGCAGGTTCGTTTGCGTTTTCAAAATGGAGGCAATGTGCATGTGGTGCCGAGAGGGAGAGTGATGTTGACTGATCCCTTGGGAAGAATGGTGAAAAAAGGCAGTATCAATCCTGAATCGGGTCTGATACTCCCAGAAACACAACGTACCTATGTCACAGAGATGCAGGCGCTCGCTCAGGTACTTTTTCCAGGATTTTATACAGTGACTATCGCGCATCGTTACGACGGAAAGGATGATTTTTCTTTTGAAGAAGTAAAGATATTCCTTTTTCCTTGGCAAAGCATAGCGTTATTCTTGGTAGGCGGTGGAATATATAGTATGAGGCGTTGGTGGTGGCAAAAAAAGCTTCTACGAAAGGATAAAAAAGAAAACGACATTGATTGATTTCCATTTTGGCATTGAAAAAACAAAAAAAGCATGTCAACAATTGAAAAAAAAGAGCTGGATCAGCGAAAAGAAAAGATGCAAAAGAAAAGTAAAATGGTATGGATCGCCGTTTTGCTGCTGTGTGTATCTGGATATTTTCTGTGGCAGTTTTTGCAAAGAAAAGTGGAAGGAAGTATTCAAGTGAGAGACTCGGGTGCTGATCAGGTTTCGGATATAAAGAGTCAAAAAAAGCTCTATAAAGGGAAATTTATAGAGTTTTTTCATGGATCAGGGTACGTAGAAAAATCGCACTTTACTCCGGAGAGTGGTCCGGTGGTAGAAACGCTTCTCCTTTCTACGCTTGATGTCGAAGGGCGAAAAATTGCGGTTACCGTGGCATATCGAGGAGTGCCAGACCTGACGAGCGAGCCTGCTTTTCAGCTTCGTCAGGGAACACCAGAAGAATACCAGCCAAAAAACTTTCAAGAAGGCCTATGGCGAGGTGTTTTGTTTGAAAAAAATACAGCGCCCTATGAAAGAACGGTATTTTTTGAAAAGAATGGTTATATTATAAGTATTTCCATCACTTCTCCCTTTGAAAGTGATGATTTTGAGGAAGAAGTCTTGATGATTGTTCAAAGTCTTTCTTTTCTTTCGCAGTAACGCAGAATAGGTCTCTTTTGGTTCTAAAATTGCTTTGCGAAAGAGTGCTTTTTTGGTATTCTAAAGGGAGAGAGTCGGGGTGAGCCGACCCAGATTTTTTGTGTATGCTTTTCTCACCGAAAAACTTCAAGACAAAAATAATACAAAACGAGTTCAAGAATTTTTTCTTGCTCTCTTCTTTTCTGGCGAGTGTCGTACTGGCAGGTTTTGGTGTGCTTTCACCGGCCTTGGCTGCTACTGGTATCAATGAACAGATTAGTTTCCAGGGAAAGGTCGTCAATAGCGATGGGACTAATGTTACCAATGGGAGCTATACCTTCGTATTCCGCTTGTATGACGTCGACACTGGTGGCACGCATATTTGGACCGAATCCAAGTCGTTGACGGTAACGGATGGAATTTTTCAGACCAACCTCGGTGATACGACTACACTTCCTGGATCAGTTGATTTCAATACGGACAATATTTATCTCGGTATCAACTTCAATAGCGATGGAGAAATGTCGCCGCGGGTGCGATTTACGGCCGCTCCCTACGCACTCAATGCGGCCAAGGTCGGAGGACTGACCGTCACAGATACCACGGGCACCCTCACTATTCCGAATAGTGAAACTATTTCTTTTGGAGGGTCATTTACCACTTCTGCTTCCAATGACCTGACGCTGACTATGAGTGGAGCGACCAACGTCACTCTTCCGACAACTGGAACACTCATAACACTGGCTGGTACCGAATCACTGACCAATAAAACAATCGGTTCTACAGGATTGATATTTTCTGGTGCAGCGACCGATATTACGACCGCTACCGGGGAAGACTTGACCGTTGTCGCCAATGGTGCCGGGATTATAAATTTGAATGACGCTGTGACCGCTTCTGGTGTCATCACCCTCTCTGGCCTTTCCGCTGGTGGAGTGGTTCAAGCTGCGGCTGGTACGGGTATCCTTTCCGTAGGAACCTTGGGAGCAAGCTCTATCACTGCCGATTCCCTCGACTTCACAGAATTCCAAGATCAGCTCGACCTCGATGCTTCGACAGATATCCTTGCTCCTTCCGGTCAAGCATATGCTTTTTCTATCACCAATGAAGGCACTGGTAGTAGTTTCCGTGTGAATGACGCTAATACTGATACTACTCCATTTGTCATTGATGCTTCTGGTAACGCGGGAGTCGGCGATGCAACGCCTGATGCACTTCTTGATGTCGACTTTATCCAAACGAGTGGTACTGTATTCGGCATCGCCGCCCCCGCATCTGTGACTCTCGCTGGCGCCCTCACGGGACAGTCTATCGATGTCTCAAGCAACGTTACTGCCACTGGTCAGTCAGTGATTGGTAGTTCGATTACTCTCCCTGGAGCGAGCAATACTGGAAATGGTACACCATACGGCTATACAGGCGCACTGATCACTGGCGGTGCTTTAGCCCATAGTGGTGTACTTGGGGGTGATACAACCTTCTCTGGTGTTCGAGTGGTTAATTCCAATATTACTCAGACAACTGGTACCGTTATTTCTGATGGTCTCTCTGTCACGACAGGTTCCATCACAACCGGCGGAACTCAACGGGGTGTCAATATCGCAGCAACGGGTGTCGGAGCGGGGACATTGGTCGGTGTCAATGTCGGTGCTATCACTGGGGGGGCTGGCACAGAGAGTGCTTTGGTAGTGGGTTCTGGTTGGGATACTCTCTTGGATTCGGCCACGTTGGATATTTCTGGTGCGGGCGCAATTACGGGAGCGACTGGAATATCAACCACAACGGTGACGGCCTCCAGTGCCATCGCGGCTAATGGAGGCATCACCTTTGATGCCTCTACCGATACGGTGGGCGCTTTCACTGCCGCCGGTACTATTGATATGAGTACCAATATCCTGACTAATATCGGTAATACTGGAACAGACTTTGTCGCCAGTACCGGTGCTTTGACTCTCGCTGGTGTTCTCACGGCAAACGGTGGTATCAGTCTTTCGGGTAGCCAGTCGTTTACGGCTTCGGCACTGGCCTATATGGACCTGGGTTCTATCGTTCACAATACTACTGCCGTTCAGGGATTGCGTTTGCCACAAGCTGCCTCCGCTACCCCGTCGAATCCTACGTCAGGGGAGGGATACATTGCCTGGGACGCGGCTGGGAATCAGTTGATTACCTATGATGGGGCGGCGTGGACTACTCTATCGGGAGGCGGTGGATATAACCTGATTAAAGATGAAGCTTCGAGTCTGACAGTCCGGACGACGCTTGCTTTTTTGGGTGCTGGTGTATCTTGTGCTGACAATGCGTCCCAGACCGAATGTACAATTTCTGGTGGCGGATCGTCTGATTTGCAGGCAACCTACGGTGCTGATGCTGATGGTAGTAATGTAACCATTTCACTCACTGCTGATGACGATGGTCTCGTATTTACCAATCCAACCTCGGGTGGGAATAACCTCTCGGCCTTCCTGCTCTCGCTCACCCAACAGCATACCACGGATGGGATTGCTATTCTCGATATGGTGCAGTCATCAAATGCTGCGAATGGTGTGAATCTGACAGCTAATGCTATCGATGGTGAGACGGGACTATCTATCACGACGAACGGATTGACCAGTGGTAAGGGTATCAGTGTGACCTCTTCCTCTACGGCGTTTACTGGCAATCTTGTAGACGTCTCCCTCACTGGTTCAAATGCGGCCAATACAGGAAACGTACTTGCGGTATCGAACACTGGTGTAGCCAATACAAACACAACATTGTTTGTTGATCACCGGGCCACTGGGACCGGCAACTTGGCGTTCCGCGTGGATGATGTATCTAGCGATACGACCCCGTTCATCATCGATGGTGAGGGTCGAGTGGGCATTGGGACATCCTCTATAAGTGGGACTGCTTCGACCGAACGATTGCTTCAGGTTGGTTCTGAGGTCACGCGTGGCAACTCGGCAACTTATGGGGAGATAATTAGCAAAGGTCTGAATCGGCATACAGCGCTTGCTAACATCAAGGATATCTATGTGTATGATACGACGGGTGATAGTGATGGTGGGCGCTGGATAGATTGGGCAACTACCGATAATTTGTCTTGGTATTCAGAAACACTCGATGACGGACCAAATGATCCGTGTGATATTTCAACTGATGACCGTTGTTATAACAATGCTTTCCCACGAAAAGCCATTCTTGTCGTGACGACAAATGCACTCTATATCTTTGATGCCGCGACCAATGATATGTGGATGAAGTTTAGTCAGAACGCTTCTGTGTATGCGCTCGGAGCTGATACCAACAATGATCCATCGAGTGTCCATGCCCTGAATGGTGTTATTTATGTCGGTGCCAACGGTACTTCTGCCGGAGGGCTCTACGCGATTGACTTTGTCAACGACCGTATGTGGAACTACAATGGGACTAATCGTGCGGCGGCGAATGCTGGTATTAGCGAGCGCAATACAGCCGTAACGTACAATGTCGATCCAAATACAAAGCTTGAAATCTCACCTGTTGGAACACAGGCTGAGTGGGAACGAGTGAACGATGTTCATACCGTCGTTATGTCACGTACCCAGTCAGCTGTGACAGCTTTGGGTAGTGCTACCAACACGAACCCTGGCTATGGAAAAGTCTTTATTGGGCTTGCTACCGATTCTGGTATAACACTGATCAATCCGTCAGGCCAAGTTTTGCACCAGTATTCTGATGTTACGGCTGATGACTATACCGCTGTTGCTCTTTCTAGTAGAGGCTTTCTCTATGCGCTCAATACTACACAGGATCAGTTGGAACGTTGGGATACCATCGATACGGACAAGGCTAGTGAGGTGAATGGTGGTTATAATCGGAAATGGGACGAAACTATTGGTACCGGACCAGCTCTGGCTTCTGCCACCTTCAATATCATCGCTGGTGCTCCGGATAACCTGGAGATTGCCGAACGCGCTTCGAATAATTTGAATACAGAAGATGTTATTTATGTTGGGCATAGCCTCGGTATGGCGGAGCTCCATGATCATACAACACAGGCATTTGGCTGGGTCAAGTATTACAATGCGACGCGTCAGACGCCGATGATGATGCTCGCTGGTATCAATGATATGGTGCTTCCTATGGATGATACGTCTGGTACCCAGGCGCAAGATCTCTCCATTGCCAATACTGACATGGCCATCAAGGGTACTCCGACTCTGGGAGTGAACGGCGTCCAGGGGAAAGCGATTAACTTTGATAATACTGATGACTATCTTTGCTCGGATAATACTCAGGATAACACTTGTGATGTTGACACCGCGTTCAATATGTCGACGGTCGGTTGGACGCTCAGCCTGTGGTTTCGGCACTCTGCAACGGCACCGGCCTCGGGTGTCGATATGCTTTTTGAAAAATGCGTGACTGCGGTGCCTGCACAGGGAATTGGTTGTGTGGCAGCGTATATGACTACTACCGGTGTAGTAGTAGTTGCCAATGATGATGATGCCACTTGGACGCAAGGGTCATCGTATGATATTACAGCGACCTCGACCTATGCTTACAATGATAATCAGTGGCACAACCTCATAATCACGAGAACCAACGCCAATGATGTTGATTCCTGGATCGATGGACAGGGCATGACTCTTTCCACAGCTACCGGTCTAACAGCGACCTTTGATGGTTCTCAGATTGTCAGTATTGGTGCTTCCTGTGTAACGACAGTGACAGCCAACTGTGGTGCGGGCACGAACTTCTGGGATGGCCAAATTGATGATGTGCAATACATTGTTGGGACAACGACACAGGCGACCATGACGCAGCTTTATGTTCGTCGTTATTTCAATGTAGAGCGGCCTCGGGCGAGCAAGAAAACGGTTACCGTAGATAATGCTACTGCAGCCTCCTCGACTTCTTTGACTGATACAGGTGAGGCCTGGTATGTGAATGAATTGGCCGGACAGATTGTTGAGATTACGGGGAGTGATGATACGGACTGTGTTGGTATTACACGACGTATCTCTTCTAATACGGCTACGTCGCTTACCTTTACACCTGCTATACCGGGAGCGTGTACCATGGACACCTCGGCAGATTTCCGGGTGGATCCGGAAAAATTATATGGAGCATCGAGTAGTGTGGCAGGCATTGGTATTACAGCCGAGACGCCGCTCGGTGAAGCTCGTCAGTTGTGTGTCGGGACCAATAGCGGCTCTGATACTGGTGGTGTGACTTGCTATAATCATCAGGATGGCCCGAGTATTGTGGCCGATGTGTATCATAGCCAAGCGAGCAAAACCGATGATAGTGGTACAGACTGGACGGGGACTGACTATGACGATATACGAGCAGTGGATCTTTCTTCTCGAACGCTCATTATAGCTTCGGAAGGGCATTTTACCAGTAGGACAGAAGATGTGCGTCTTGGACAGGGACTAGAATATATCAGCAATCAATTGTATGCGATTCGTCAGGAAATCGTCCTTGATGGTATCACCGCAGTAGGGAGCACGGGTTCGGAAATTGGATTTACTGGCGGGGCGGACTTGGCGGAAAATTACTATTCAGATACAGGACTTGAAGCAGGGACTGTCGTGGCGATAAATAAGAGTCGGTCGGCCTATGTCGACCCAACCAGTAGTGGTTATCAGAGGGATATGCTTGGTGTGGTGGCAACCAGTCCTGGCATTGTCCTGGGAGATCCATTGACCAATGGGTATCCTGTGGCGTTGGTTGGTCGTGTCCCGGTCAGGGTGACAAACGAAGGTGGTCAGATTTATGCGGGAGATCGGTTGACATCAGCGAATCGCCCAGGTCATGCTATGCGGGCAGTACAGTCTGGTCGGGTGCTTGGTACGACGCTCTCCGATGCTGCAGACTGGACAGTCTGTGAGGGCGAGGATCCAAATGATGTGAATGCTCTTCTTTGTACTACGGTTCTCGTTTTTGTGAACTTGACTGATTACTCGGGTCAATTAGTTGAATTGGCCATGGCCGAACGTGATGCTACGGACGGAGCCGATGGTCTGTCGGGGAGTGCAGAAGCGGATGGGGCCGAGCAAGGGCTTGGATCGGATGCGACAAGTATCCGCCTCGCTACAAGTGTGCCAACTAAGCAAGAGCGAATCCTAGATTTTCTGAAAGAGTTGCATGAGAAGCAACTAGCCGCCAATCAGCAGTCTTCCGAAATCTTTACAGGTCGAGTATCGGCGTCGAGCGAGGTCGTTACTCCAGCTTTGTATGCTGATCAGATTTTTGCCAAGAGTATCAAGGCGGACAGCATCGAGGGACTTTCGATCTGGACGAACCAGATTGCCAGTTTGGAGCAGAAGTATGCTGGTTTGCGGGCTGATGTTGGAGAGGGAGATACGGTAGTAGGTTCGCCTGTGATGACGGAAAAAACACTTTTGAATCTTGAGAAATTTACGGTTGGATCGTTTGTCGCGTCACTCGATGCCTCGGTTTTAGGGAAATTGACACTGACTGGCGGTATGACCGTTGGTGGTGACTCAGAATTTTCCGGCAATGCCACGTTTGCCAAACTCGCTCATTTTTTCGGAAAAACACTCTTCAAGGGGGCTGTCTCTTTTGAGCAGGCCCCATCCTTTGGTGGAGATACGGCCGGTTTTGCGGTTATCGAGAAGGGAGCCAAGAAAGTCCGTATTGCATTTGATGTGCCCTATGAGAAACAGCCTATCGTAACAGCGACACTGACCAATGATGCCTCGCCTCTCCTTTCTGACGCTGACGAATCGTTGAAAAAGGATATTGAAGTCCTCGAAAAAGAATATCTCGATTCTGTCTTTGATAAGGATATTCGGTATCTGGTTACCGAGAAATCACCACGTGGATTTACGCTAGTGTTGGCTGAAAAGGCTCCACGGGATCTCCAGTTCTCCTGGATGGCGCTTTCGGTTGATAAAGCCAAGTCATTCAATTCTGAAAAAGAAAAGAAAGAAGAGGAGGAAGAAACGACTCTTGATCCAGCCGTTTTTGTGCCGCCAAGTATTGAAATTCCTGCTGCTATACCTGCGGATATTTCTGCTGATATTCTTTCTGAGGAAGCGGTAGTCCCAGTTGTTGAAGATATTATTGAATCTGAAGAAACGCAGGTAGCTCCTTAGCGGTGGTGTAGAGATAAGGAATAGGGCGTGTTAGAATGATGAGCATGAATAGACGAAATGTCATAATTTTTGTGGTGGTTTTTTTAGCTGGTGCTGGATCGGGTGTCTTTGGCATATTTTTGTGGAATCAATTTTCGTCTCCTGCCGAGACATTTTCTCAGCAAATCCGTCAGGGCGGGGGATATGAATATATCAATCCGCTTTTGGAATGTGAAGTAGCTGAGGGGTTGCTCGATGCGCGCAAAGAAAATTTTCATGATGATCTGGAAGAGTATGTCGTTCATCTGAAGCAGAATAAAAATCTTTCAGACGTCGCGCTGTATTTTCGAGATTTGAATAACGGTCCGACATTTGGTGTCAATGAGCGGGAAGAATTTTTTCCGGCATCTCTCCTCAAGGTGCCAGTGATGATGGCATACTATCACCTCTCTGAACAGAATCCCGCGTTGCTGCAGCGGGAAGTACTCTATACAGCGGAAAGAGAGTTTAATATTACGCCAACTATCGTACCGCAAGAACGGATAGAGATTGGCGAGACATATACGGTAGAGGAATTGATTCGGCGTATGATTGTTTTTTCCGACAATCAAGCCCTAGTCCTGCTTACCGAGCGGTTGCCCCTCAATGTACTACAAGATCTTTTTGCTATGCTCGGTGTCGGTGAAGATGTCTTGATGAATAAAGATTCCAAGCTAACCGTCAAAGAATATGCGGGCTTTTTCCGTATTTTGTTTAATAGCTCATACCTTTCACGTGAAAATTCTGAAAAAGCGCTGGCACTTCTTTCTCGGACTGAGTATAGTGAGGCGTTGCCAGCTGGTGTGCCGAGAGAAGTGACTGTGGCACACAAATTTGGAGAAGCCGGTACGGGAGATGTGGAACGACAGCTCCATGACTGTGGTGTTGTGTATTTCCCCAATCATCCGTATCTCGTCTGTATCATGACTCGCGGCCATGACACGGAAACTTTGAAAACGGCCATGAAAGACATCTCACGTTTTATCTATCAAAAGATTGATGAACAGTACTAGCTTTTTTTTCAGGCGTCTCTGTTGTATACTATTGATATATGCCTCCACGAACTACACGGACAACTCGCACTCGTAGTGTTTCTGAACCAGAAGCGCCTCTAGCGCCGCTTTCTTCACCTGTAGCCAAAGAGAAATCCCTTTGGCCAGTAGTTTTTGTTTTGGGAGTGCTGCTGTTACTAACCATTTCCGTTGCAGGGTATTTCTACTATCAGTTTCGAAATTCTGTAGAGGTAGCTGATGCCAAAGAAATTGAAGACCTTGCCAAAGAAATTGGTGCGGTCATGATGCTTCCTGAAAATGAAACGCCGACCCTCGCTACTGTGACCGACAAGAATAAACTTTCTGAACAGCCATTTTTTCAAAAGTCTGAGAATGGCGACAAGGTACTCATCTATAGTAATACCGGGCGGGCTATCCTCTATCGGCCAAGCACTAAAAAGATTGTCGATGTGACAACGGTCAATATAAATACGCCGCCTGCTGAACAACAGGTCGTTGCTGCCCCAGAACCCGCCGTAGAGGAGACCACCCCAAGTATTACGAGAGTGGCTTTCTTCAATGGTTCGAAGACAGTCGGGATAACCAATCTCAAAGAGAAACAATTGACTGCTGCCTTTAAGGATATTGCTGTAGTATCAAAAGATGCTGCTAAAAAGAACGAATATACTCAGACTATCGTGGTAGATGTTACCGGAAAAAGCCTCGAGCTTTCACAACAGATAGCGGAAAATCTGGGAGGTATCGTTGCTGGTATACCAAACGGAGAAGTAGCTCCAGCTGATGCGGATATTCTGGTGATAGTAGGACAAGAATAGCGAAGAAAATCAATCAAGAAAATACTTCCTCCGGTCGGTCCGGAGGATTTGCTTTTTTCGGGTCGTTGGCGCTATGCTTCATATATTCACATCATATTTCATAAGGCAGTATGAGTACCGGAACTACTGAAGAAATCAAAGGGCGAATCAATATCGTTGAGCTGATTTCGACGTATGTACGGTTGGAAAAGGCCGGGACACACCATAAAGCCTGTTGTCCGTTTCATCAGGAACGATCACCTTCTTTTATGGTCAATGAGGAAAAGAACATGTGGCACTGCTTTGGGTGTGGCAAAGGTGGCGATGTGTTTGCGTTTGTCATGGAGATTGAGGGCTTGGACTTTCGGGAGGCGCTCCAGCTCTTGGCAGAAAAAGCTGGAGTGGAGCTCCCAAAGTACCAGTCATCTGAACCCGGCGCCAAAGAAAACAAGGATCGACTCTTTGCGCTCCTCGAGCTAGCCACCAAGTTTTATGAGAAACAATTGTGGGATGGAGCAGGGAAAACAAAGATACTCGAGTACCTACGTGGTCGTGGACTCTCTGATGAAAGTATCAAATCGTTCCGTCTGGGCTATGCGCCAGATGGATGGCGCCATCAGTTGGAATTTTTTACCAAAAAAGGTTTCTCCGTGACGGAACTTGAGCAAACTGGGCTGCTGATTAAAAAGGAAAGTGCTGCTCCTCGGGATACGGCACATACGGTTACTGGGGGATACGATCGTTTTCGTGATCGTATTATGTTTCCCATTTTTGATATTTTTGGACATACCATCGGTTACTCGGCACGGGTAGCGCCGGGTGGTGATGAGACACAGGCCAAGTATATTAATACGCCCGAGACGTCTATTTATCACAAGAGTCGTGCGCTCTATGGACTCTTTCATGCCAAGCAGGCGATGAAACAGGTAGGACTGACGGTAGTAGTAGAGGGCAACATGGATGTGATTGCCATGCATCAGGCAGGCATTTCACATACAGTTGCTGTATCGGGAACGGCGTTGACTGAAGAGCAGCTCAATCTTATGAAGCGCTATGGCAAAGAAGTTCGTTTGTTTTTTGATATGGATGGTGCCGGGCAAAAAGCAGCCAAGAAAAGCGCTGAATTGGCACTGGAAAAAGAGCTGGAAGTAACCGTGGTTGCGCTGCCTTTTGGCAAGGATGCGGCTGATATGGGTCGGGATGATGCCGAAAAATTGCGTGAGGTGGTGGCTCAGGCCAAGCCCGCCCTGGCATACTTCCTCGAATCCAGTTTGAAGAAATATGATACTGAAACGCCATCAGGCAAACGGCAGGTGGTAGATGAATATGCCGAATTTTTGCAGGGAGT
>CAZPXK010000011.1:0-2197 GCA_964590035.1 uncultured Bdellovibrionales bacterium | reverse complement strand
ATATTGGAATCTCCGGAGGTTGTGGAAAAAACAGGAGAAGATAGAAGAGAAGTATTGCAGGGTATGGTAGAACGGTATCTAATCGATCTCCATGGAGAGGTGACTAGGCGTGAAAAACTCTTGGCACTCGAGAAGTCTCTGAATGACGCCCGAGCAAAGAAAGACAAAGTTTTGGAGCAGCAATTATTGGCGGAATTTGTGGCTGTTTCGGGAGGGCTTCCCTCGTGAGACAAGATTTGCTATGATACAATACCTCTAGGAGGAAAGAAGGGGATTTCACATAATTTTAACTCGTGCTCGTATGGCATCCAAGAAAATGAAGAAAGCGGTGAAAAAGCCGAAAAAAGCGCCCAAGAAGGCCGTGAAGAAAGCGGTGAAAAAATCAACTCCTAAGAAAACCGCTCCTCGGGCGAAAAAAAGCATGAAAAAACCGGTAAAGAAAGTGGTAAAAAAAGTAAACAAGAAACCCGCCAAGAAGAAAGCGGCTCAGAAAAAAACAACTAAGAAGAAAGTAGTAAAATCAAAAAAAGTTCAGAAAAAATCAGTTGCTAAAAAAGGAGCAGCCAAGAAAGAGCAGGCAGAGGTGAAGAAGAAAAGTGCCTTTGATGAGCTCTTGTTTCGTGGCAAGCAGCGAGGGTTCGTGACGGAGGATGAAATCATTCATATCCTCCCTGATGTTGAACAGGATTTGGAGGGCCTAGAAAATCTTTACGAACGCCTGGAAACTTCTGGAGTACGAGTGGTTGGTTCGGAGGAAATGCTCAAATTGGAAACTGACAAAGTAGGTGAGAATTTTGGCAAGGGTAAAAAGTCCAAGACGAAGAAAGAAACAACTCCGGCCAAGCCCAAGGAAAAAATGATGGAGATGGGTGACGAAGCTGATGGTACTTCGGATTTGGTGCAGATGTATCTGAAAGAAATTGGCCGAGTGGCGCTTCTTTCAGGAGAAGAAGAAGTTCGATTGGCCAAGGCTATCGAGAAAAATGACCTCAATGCCAAACAACGTCTGACTGAGGCTAACCTCCGTCTCGTAGTGTCTATCGCCAAGAAGTACGTGGGCCGTTCACATAATCTTTCGCTCCTAGACTTGATTCAGGAGGGGAACATCGGTCTGTTTCGAGCCGTGGAAAAATTTGATTACCGCAAAGGCTTCAAGTTTTCGACCTATGCCACCTGGTGGATTCGCCAGGCGATTACGCGGGCTCTAGCTGACCAGTCTCGTACTATCCGTATCCCGGTGCATATGGTAGAAACGATCAACAAGTATGCTCAAGTCACTCGGCGTTTGGTACAGGAGCTTGGTCGTGAACCATTGGCAGAAGAAATAGCTGCGGAAATGAACATGGAAGTGGAAAAGATTCGTCACATCCAAAAGATTTCCCAGGAAACCGTATCGCTCGAAACCAGTGTTGGCGATAATGAAGACGATAGCGTCTTGGGTGATTTTATAGAGGATACTGAGACGGTCATGCCGCATCAGGCCGCTTCACGCAAGTTGCTCAAGTCCCATATCTCGGACATCCTGAGCGAATTGACGCCACGTGAACAAAAAATTCTTCGTATTCGTTTTGGACTCGAAGATGGTGTTACACATACACTCGAAGAGGTGGGTCAGGAGTTTGGAGTGACCCGTGAGCGAATCCGCCAGATCGAGGCCAAGGCCCTCGAGAAAATCCGTGAGCATGAGCACCTAAGAAAGCTGAAGGATTACTAGGAAAAGAAAGCCCCGGTCTGGGGCTTTTTTGCACCAAAATAGAAGACCATCCCCATACTACGAAAAGAAGGAATAGAATTGCGTCATATACGGTTCTTTAAAAAATGGGGGCTACTATGAACCGCTTTTTGAGGCGCGTTTCGGGTGTTAGTGCCACAGCACTCCATCTCATGGATACCAAGACGGCAACTGGTCGTGATCCGAATTTTCCCTGCCCGCTGTCGGTTCCGGAAGCGATACAGCGAGACCTGATCGTCCTCTCGCTTAACTTCATTTCTTTCGATGATACTTTGCATACGGGACAGTTGGTGGTGCATCGCAAGATTGCGGCCAGTGTCCGGCGTATATTTGAGGATCTACTATGGCATCGATTCCCGATTGGTTCCATGGTTCCTATCGTGGCCTACGGTTGGGATGACGAACGCTCGATGAAGGCCAACAATACGAGCGGCTTCAACTACCGATATATCGCTGGCACAGATC
>CAZPXK010000010.1:0-25754 GCA_964590035.1 uncultured Bdellovibrionales bacterium | reverse complement strand
AATCCCTGATCGAATACATGCGCAAGTTTCTCGGCTCTTCACTCGTAATAATTTTCATAACCTATGTCTAACAAAAAACAGAATCAAGAATCAGGAAGCATGAATCATGAAACACACGAAAGCTTTCAGTTGTCACAAAAGATTGTCTTTTACGATCATTCTAAAAAAGTCTTTCTGATAGTAAAGGAGGCCAAAGTAAGTGCGGGGTATGCTGAAAGATATGGTCTATGGGATCTTCCTGGCGGAAGAGTCAACATTGGTGAAAGTCTCGCGGAGGCGCTCAATCGTGAAATTACAGAAGAAGTAGGTGAAAGTATTGACTATGAGATGATTGGCCCAGTATGTAAGTATGTACGTACTATAGGTGGTTACGATGGAAAAAAATTAATTCAAGTTGCCTGTATTGTTCACCTTGCACTTTTGAAGAATAGAGAAGTTGCATTGAGTGACGAGCATAATGAGTATCGGTGGGTCACTATAGAAGAAATTAGAGATAGTAGTGAGTATAAGGCTGATTTTAAAGAAATATTTGAAAAATCACAGAAGAGAATAGAAGAAAGCAACTATCTGAACGATCTGAAACGACTGCAAGCGGACTTTGACAACTACAAGAAACGGCAGCAGGAATCACAGAAGGAGCTGGGCGGATATCTGATAGAGAAACTCGTTCTCGATATCGTCCCCGTGCTCGACAACTTCCGTGCCGCCACTATGCACGTTCCACCCGAACAAAAAGACAGTCCTTGGGTGACCGGTATCCAGTACATCGAAAAGCAACTAGAGACCGTCCTGACAGAAAATGGAGTGACCATGATAGAGGCCGAACCGGGAACGCCCTTTGACCCGAGTCTCCATGAAGCGGTCGGCACAGAAGAAGGAAGCGAAGAAAATAGTGAAGAACACAAAATCGCCAAGGTACTCCAGAAAGGATACAAAGTCGGCAGCAAGGTGGTCCGTCCAGCAAGAGTCAGTGTTTCGTAGTATTGAGAAATTACAGCATTGGAAATTGATTGAAAATTGTAAATTAGAAATTGAAAATTAGTAATGAAAGGAGGTGAGAACATATGACACGCCATCTTATTCCATTTATGCCGTCGAACGACCTCGGTCGCTTCTTCGGAGATGAGTTTCTCGGAGCAGAGTTTTTTCCGGCACTCGATGTCTACCAAGACAAAGACAACGTCGTAGCAGAGCTCTCGCTCCCCGGTATCGATCCTGCCAAGGTCGACATCACTATTGAAAATGATGTCCTGACCGTCAGCGGCAGTTCCGAGGAAAAGCAGGAAGTGAAGCGTGAGGACTATTACCGCAAGGAGGTCCGCACAGGGAGCTTTTCTCGCTCGGTAGTACTCCCGATGGCAGTGAAGGGAAATGACGCCCAGGCACACTATGACAAGGGCGTTCTCACCATCACTATGCCCAAGGAGGAATCCGTGAAGCCGAAGAAGGTCACGGTGTCGGTGAAGTAGGTAGAGAACCTTGCGCTCGGCCGTCTCACCGAAAAGTGGGACGGCTCATGAGCGAGGTTCTCTCGTCGAAGAACATTGCGATATTAAAAGAAGTTTGAAGAATTAAAAAATTAATCCATTGGAAATTCATTGAAAATTGTAAATTAGAAATTGAAAATTAGTAAGCGTATATTTGTTATTAAAGTTATAAATAAGTAGTAATAATATAATTATGAGTAAAATACTTGGTATAGATTTGGGGACTACCAACTCAGCCATGGCATTCGTGGAGGGTGGTACCCCGACCATTATCGAAAACAAGGAAGGCAATCGCACGACGCCGTCGATGATCGCTGTAAGTAAGACCGGTGAACGTCTGGTAGGACTCCTTGCCAAACGTCAGAGTGTGACCAATCCGGAGAACACGCTGTTCTCGGTCAAGCGTCTCATCGGACGACATTTCAACGACGAAGATGCTCAGCGTGACATGAAGACCCTGCCGTACAAAGTGGTGCAAGCTGGTGAAGGCGTCAAGATCGTCATGGGTGGCAAAGAGTATTCTCCACAGGAGATCAGTGCCATGGTGCTCACCAAGCTCAAGGCTGATGCCGAAGAAAAGCTCGGAGAAAAAATCACTGATGCTGTCATCACTGTGCCGGCCTACTTCGATGATTCACAGCGCAAAGCCACCAAAGAAGCCGGAGAAATCGCTGGTTTCAATGTCCGTCGTATCATCAACGAACCGACCGCTGCTGCACTGGCCTATGGCTTCAATAAGAAGAAAGATGAAAAGATCGCCGTCTACGACCTCGGTGGTGGAACATTTGATATCTCTATCCTCGAAGTATCGGAAGACACCGTAGAAGTACGCTCCACAAACGGTGACACTCACCTCGGTGGTGATGACTTTGACCAGTGCGTCATTCATTGGATCCTCGATGAATTCAAGAAGCAAGAGGGGATCGACCTGTCCAAAGACCCTCTCGCCCTCCAGCGCATCAAGGAAGCGGCTGAAAAGGCTAAGATTGAACTCTCGACCGCCCAGGAATCCGAAATCAACCAGCCGTTTATCACAGCCGATGCCAGTGGCCCCAAGCATCTCCTCATCAAGCTCTCTCGTGCCAAGCTCGAAGAATTGGTTGGGGATTTGGTCAAAGCATCGTTTGAACCAGTCAAGAAAGCCCTTGCTGATGCCAAGATTGATGTGAAGGATCTGTCGGAAGTAGTGCTCGTCGGTGGTATGACCCGCATGCCGCTCGTACTCGCTGAAGTGGAAAAGTTCTTCGGCAAGAAACCAAATATCACTGTCAATCCTGACGAAGTCGTGGCTCTCGGTGCTGCTATCCAGGGTGGTGTGCTCGAAGGTTCGGTGAAAGATGTGCTCCTGCTCGACGTGACACCACTGACATTTGGTATCGAAACCATGGGAGGTGTCCGTACACCACTGATCGATCGCAATACCACTGTGCCAGTCAGTCGCTCACAGGTATTTTCGACCGCCTCTGACAATCAGCCGTCTGTCCAGATCCACGTGCTCCAGGGCGAGCGCGAGATGGCAGGGGATAACAAGTCCCTCGGTCAGTTTATCCTCGATGGCATTATGCCAGCTCCTCGTGGTGTGCCACAGATCGAAGTGACGTTTGACATCGATGCCTCTGGTATCCTCACCGTGTCTGCCAAGGACAAGGCCACCGGCAAGAGTCAAAACATCCGCATCGAATCATCGACTGGTTTGTCAAAAGACGAAATCGAGCGCATGAAGAAAGATGCCGAACTGCACGCCGAGGAAGACAAGAACAAAAAGGCTTTGATCGAAGCTCGCAACATGGCCGATACCTTGTCCTACACAACAGAAAAAGCCATGAAGGACGCCGGCGACAAGGTCACGGCTGATGAAAAGAAGCCGGTTGAAGAGGCTATCACCGAACTGAACAAAGTAAAGAACGGTGACGACCTCGACGCAATCAAGAAAGCGACAGAGACGCTCTCCCAAGCAGCGCAAAAGATTGGCGAGAAGCTCTACAAGGCAGCCTCAGAGGCTGAGGCCGCCAAGGCCAATCCTCAAGCTGGAGCAACTGGTGAAGCCAAGCCAGAAGGAGCCGCAGAGGCACCGAAGGACGCCGAAACCGAACCGGCACCAGAGGCCAAAGCCGACGAATCTAGCGCAGAAAAGAAGTAAAGAGTAGTATAAAAGCGGGGCGAAATGCCCCGCTTTTCTGTAATTTCTAATAAAATATTATGGAGTTAAAGGACTTTATTCAGAAAGTTACTTTGGATATAGTAAATGCTATTGAAGAATCAAGAAAACAATCCGGTAGAGATATGCATCTTAATTCGACGAATGGGAAAAGAACGATTGAGTTTGATATAGCCGTTGCTACTGAAGATAATGTGTCGGCGGGCGGTAAAGCTGGAATTAGGGTCTTGCATTTTATTGAAGGAAGTGGAGGGGTAGATACAGAACTTAAAAACTCCACAGTTAGCAGAATCCAATTTGGAATCTACGTGGAGACTCAAACTAAGGATGAACAAGCAAGACTCGAAGCATCTTATGCTGAATTGCCAACAGAATATTAGAGAAAGTAATATAAATATTTTTTCATGCAGCATTATTATATGCCTCAAATCGAAGAATATTTAAAGATTAAGATTAACCTAGTATGAACTCTCTTGCTCACATCGAAATCAACGTTTCTGATTTGAAAAAATCAAGAGAATTTTATTCGAAAATCTTTGACTTTCTAGGATGGAAAGAAATAACATTGGATAAACCTGATTTAATTGCTGGTTTCAGAGCCGAAGATAAGACCCATATATTTCTCGTCCAGACAGAGGAGAGATTTTCATTGAATGGTTATCATAGAAAAAATGTCGGAATGAATCATATAGCATTTCGAGTTAATAGCCAAGAAGAAGTCGATAATTTTAATGCTTTTCTGCAAGAATTGGGAGTCTCAACACTTTATACTCATGGTCCTGCCGATTATTCTTCCGAGTATCAGATGGAACATTATTATGCGGTATTTTTCGAAGATCCAGACAGAATGAAATTGGAAGTAGTTTATTGTAAATAATTTATTATGAATTTCACGATTCTTATCATCTCGCAAGAATAAAAATGTATCATAATTCCACGGCCGTGGAATTATGATACATAAAAATTACGTAATTAATTACGTAATAAAAGAAAAAGGCCGGTCCTCTCGTGGAGGGCCGGCTTTACGGTTTGACAGGGCGTATTCTTGCATCAGCTCCTGATGGGTTCGAAGATGACGCTCCTGTTTTCAGGTCCGAATTTTGCTTCGCAGATCACGCAGCGCTCATCACAGACCTCAGGGTGGTCACTGATGAACGTCTTCGCTTCGGGAATCGAGCCAAAGGTCATCAGCTTCATCTCTGGATACTGATAGGTGTATTCAAGTCTCGAGTACATGAGCCCTCCACGCCCCAGCCAATTGACTAGGAGTGGATTGCTAAAGCTACCGATATTCTTCATGATTGCATACATACCCTGCTCCTTCGATAGGGCCGATTCTTCGACCAGGGACCCCCGTCGATTGGTGGTATAATGCCAGTAATATTGAGAGATTGTCAATAGTTAGTAATGATTTTCAATTACGTAACAGATTACATATATGATCCAAAAAATGGGAAAGCTGGAAATGTTTTCTGTTGCAGAGAAACCGGAATTGATTGCGGAACCGGTCGCCAAGGCGCTTGCGGCCATGGCTGATACGGAAAGTGTTGGTGTAGCGGAGATTGATCCTACTTTGTCGGACACGGCGGCTTTTTGTGCGGAGTATGAAGTGGCGCCGAATCAGGCTGCCAACTGCGTCATTCTCGAAGCAAAGCAAGGGGAGGAGCGATGGTTTGCCGCTTGTATTGTTTTGGCGGACACCCGAGCAGATGTGAATGGAATCGTAAAGAACACTCTTGAAGTGCGTAGGGTCTCATTCGCGCCGATGGACAAAGCGATAGCTGAATCCAAAATGGAGTATGGCGCCATCACACCAATCGGACTGCCTGCAGACTGGCCGATACTCGTCGACAAGGCTGTAGCTGAATCAGAGGCCGTTATCATCGGCAGCGGTATTCGCAAATCCAAACTCGCTGTTTCTGGTAGCTTTCTCGCATCACTCCCAAACGCCCGAGTCATCGATGGTCTAGCGCAAAAGAAAGAATGAGAATAAAAATTTAAAACGGCAGGTCGGTTGTGACTCTGCCGTTTCGTTTGGCCGGTGTTTGCCGGCATGGACTCACTGTTCTTCGTCGTAGGGGTCTTCCCACGACTTCTTGAACCGGCGTTCTTCCCCGGTATAAAGACCCAAAAAGTAGGTCCTACCGCTGGGCTGTGATTGTGAGCAATCACACGAGCACGGCGAGGTAAGTGTGGTCACTGCCGATGGCTTGCTCATGAACCAGTAAATCAGGGCAATGACCAAAAAAAACGAAAAGGGATCCAAGGTTGTTCCTCATGGCGTTCGTGAACTTACGAACTGAGCATGATAGCATATTTTTGACAAAAAGTCAATAGTAGTGATTTTATGTTAAAATAAGCCTATAATTTTAGTAGTTCGGCATTATAGGCTTCGTCATCATTTACACAACCCACAAAAATATATGAATTTATCTGACCTTGAAAAAGCATTGCAAAAATCTTGGTCAAAGGAGACGTCGTATTCTCCAGATTCGTGGAGTACGGACAATTCACCGTTTGGTCAGTGTGCTGTAACGGCACTTGTGGTCAATGATTACCTCGGTGGCGAAATCGTGTGGGCAGATGCGGTCTTGCCTGATGGGAAAACGGTATCTCATTACTTTAACCTAATTAATGGTAACGAGGTTGATTTGACCCGACCTCAGTTTCCTCAGGGCACGGTTATTCCAAAAGGAGTGATGAAAAATAAAAACTTTCCAACCACACGTGATTTCATGCTTTCAAATGACAATACAAAGAGACGGTATGAAATTCTAGAAAAGGCAGTCGCTGAAAGTTTAAAAGAAAATCTATGAACTTCATCTAAGTCACTAAAATTTAACCCCAGAGGAGCAAGAAAACATTATGATGACAAGTAAATTTTTTATGGTAACAGTAGTGATACTGGTTGGTCTGATAGCTCAAGTGATCCCGATAGTACTTACTATGGATTCACCAAAAACTTCTGTTGGTTTTCCATTCACGTTTCTATGGGAAGGTCCTAACGAAGTTTATGTTGGTGGGTATACATTTGAAAAAGAGTTCGGTTTTTCATTAGTTAAACTCCTATTTGACTGTATTTTCTTTATTGGTTTAGCATTTATTCTCGAGACAAAGTTTAGAAAAAGCAAATGAACTTCATCGTCATCTATATCACCCATAAAAATAAGAAAGAAGCGAAGAAAGTGGCTGAGGCGTTACTGCGTGACCGGCTCATCGCTTGTGTGAATTACTTTCCCATCGAGAGCTCTTATCGGTGGAAAGGAGAGATTGTTACAGCCAAGGAAATCGTGACGCTTGTCAAAACCAAGAAAGAGAACTGGACCAAGGTCAAAAAAGCAGTGGAGGCCACCCATCCCTACGAAACTCCGTGTATTATAAAACTCGACGTCGAATCTAACGCTCCCTATGCGAAGTGGATCAATGATGAGACAAGGTAAGGTAAGGTAAGGTAAGGTAAAGAAAAAAAACGGGCCAGGTTTGGTCCCGTTTGAATGACGGTGCACGTCTGTTGAATCAGTCTGACTCATCCGCTGATGTGAGCTTCCTTCAGTTGGGTCCGTTTCATCTTCGGTTGGTCGGTACAGGCCAAGAAGTACGCGGCGCAAAGATTTGTGACGAAAAAGGTGAGAAAAGAAATATCGCGTGTCTCGGGAGCTTTATCGAGCATCAGAAAGAACAAAAGAAGCATTGTACAGAGAATAGGTAACCCAACTAGGCCAAACTTTCTGAAACATCTTCCTTCGAGCCGGTCGATACTGGTCATCCCTAGACCTTCCTCGTCTCCCGTGACCTCTTTCTCAAAAAACCAAGTGGCCTGATAGACATTCAGTAAAATCAGAAGCGGTATGATGGAAACTTGTCGATTCTCTATGCACCAAAGAAAGTAGGGAATGAGGCTGGCGGCAGAAATGAGAAAGAAGGTTGCCGCTGGCACTCTCTTGCTCCAGCCGATGTTCATGCGGATCCAGTCGCAAGTCGGTTGAAAGATTGAGTCGATCAGCCAGTCATCCAATCGAGACAGAGAACTGTTCGACATGTCGATTCTCCAGCTATTGGTAAGAAACTCCATCGTCTAAACGCGTGCAGAGACGACAAAATAGTATGGCACAAAGTAGGAAAAAAATCAATAGTTAAGTATTGGCTTAAATAAAGATTGAAAAGTCGAATCCAATCCTTCCTATGCGAGTTGGATTCACTAGTAGTACGATGAATATAATTCGACGGCCGTCGAATTATATTGTATTTTACGAAGGGATACATGAAGGGGATAAAGGGATGGTATGTACAAGTTCGGACCAACACAACAGAAATTACTTATCCTCTTGGTTGGAGGACTGGTTTTGAGTTTTGAAAAGTCACCAGCAAGAATGCATAGGAACTTATTGTTGTTGGCCAAAGAATGGAAGAAGGTGAGTCAACAGAGTCTTCACCGTTCGGTGCAGCGCCTTTCTTCGCAAAAATTAGTAGAAAAGAAATCACTTCCAGATGGATCATGTATTCTCGTACTAACTAAAGAGGGGAAACGACAGGCTCGTATCCAACAGCTTTTTGGATCTTCAATCCACTTTAAGAATAAAAAAGACTGGGATAAAAAATGGCGGGTTATTCTTTTTGATATTCCAGAAAAAAGTCGCGGATTTCGCGGTATCCTACGAGAACATCTGTATGAATTGAAGTTTTATAAACTCCAACAGAGTGTTTTTGTTTCTCCGTACCCATGCGAAAAGCAGTTGGCAGAGTTAGTCAGTCTCTACAAAACAGAAGCATTTGTTCGTTTGATGACTGTTGATTGGATAGACAATGAGGAGCGACTCAAAATACATTTTTTCTCACCATCATCCAAAAATAATCATCACTGAATCCAGTATTCTTTACCACGAAAATGCAACATAATATGACGGTCGTCGAATTATAATGCATTTTTAGAAGGAAAGAATTACGTAATAAGTTACGTAACAAAAGAAAAAGACCGGCCATCACGTGGAGGGCCGGTCTGAATTCGATGCTTATTTATGGCGTGATAAACAATTTTTCCAGCGGAAAAAGAGAAAGGCGGTAGAAATTTGTTGCTTGATCACCGATTTTCAGATTTGCTTTTGCAACCAACTGAAATCCAAGCGATACATAGAGGCTGTTAGCCTCTTTTCTTCGTGGTTTAGAAGTAAGTTCGAGAGTGATGAGCCTGCTTCTACGGGCCTCCCTCAAAACTGCTTCCATCAAAAACCGACTCAAGTGTTGACCGCGGTATTCGGGGTGGACATACACGTCCTCAACCGTTCCAATAAGAGCGGTACCTAATCCGTTTGAACGTTTGGTTAGGGTCGCCATGCCAACGGCTTCATCATCCAAAAGAATCAGAAATCGAAGGAGTAATTCAGTCGATTCCCAAAACGGATCAGCTTCTATATGTTTTTTCTTGTCTTCTTGAGCACGCGCCTTATACAGCATGTTTAAGGCCTTGCGCCATCTCCATGTTGGCCATGTTTCGCTCCCATAGCGACTCGAAAGTATGACATCCGGACAATTGATGGTTTCCACGAGCCCTCCTGTGAAATTGCTTCGACAGAGCCCTCTGCCGATTGGTGGTATAATGCCAGTAATAAAGGAGAATTGTCAAGAGTTCGTGAAAGCTTTATTCGAAGAAAAATTACGTAATTAATTACTGATATGTCCGAGGACAAAAAGAAGGCTCTTCCTGAAAATGCCAAGCTCGTTTTTGAAGGTGAGATTTTCAAGGTGTATCAATGGGAGCAAGAGCTCTACGACGGATCGAAGGCTATCTTTGAAAAAGTAGAGAGGCCGGATTCTGTTGATGTCATCGCTGTCGTTGAGGATAGGGTTATCCTTCTTCATCAGAAACAACCTTACGGGGTCCCGTTTATTTCTCTGCCTGGCGGTAGAGTTGAGGAGGGAGAGAATTCTCTTGATGCCGCAGGGCGAGAACTTTTGGAAGAAACTGGGTATCAATCGGAGAATCTTTCTCTCTGGAGAACACTTGAGGATACGGGAGTAGTGCTTTGGAAACGAGAGATTTATATAGCCCGTGACTGTAAAAAGATTCATGATGGCACACCAGACGCCGGAGAAAAAATCGAGGTAAGCTTCATCGGCCTTGATGATCTCCTCCTTCTTTCTGAAAATGCTGACTTCAGGTCTAAAAGCGGCCTGAAAGACGCACTATACTACCTCCGCCTCCATCCCGAAGAACAAGAGGAGTTCAAAAAATTACTGTTTTCCTAGTTAAAGAATTACGTAATAAAAGAAAAAGACCGGTCCTCGCGTGGAGGGCCGGCTGTTTAGCCTAGATTTCAGGTTTAGCGCAGAATACCGTTGCGACGGTAAGTACTGCACAGATATCCTGCTAGGTGCTGCATGGCTTGATCGCCGTCACCCTTGTAGTACTTGCGGGCGCCCTCGAAGATAGAGGCGTGCGAGAAAAGCGTTCCGCGGTAATCGGTGTCCAGCTTTGATTTCGGAGCACCGAATGTCTTGTCGAGCATGGCCATGTCAAGCGGAATCGAGAAGCTCGGTACGCGACCATTGGGACTCGCTTTCACGATCGCTTCAATCTTGGTGGCTTCACGTTGGACCGCTCGATTGAATTCCGGGGCGATGGGGCGCATCACTTCAATTTCCATGCGATGTGCGACAGCCTCTTCACCGCAGTACTCTTCATCTGTCTGGTCTTGCGACTTGCGGGTACTGGCAATGTAGGCGTGAAAGCCTTCATGACCGAGCATGATGCCACGAACACGGGGTGCTGTATCCCTGTTGCCTTTGGCACGAAGAACCAGGAGGTTCATATGGTGATTGAAGTTGGCCGCGATGCCTTTGGCGTTGTACATCTCACCCCAGAATGAGCTCCTTTTTTCATCTTCTGGAATTAGCACCAGTACGGTTGTGACGTGACCGGGCTTCGGATCGATATAGCGAAAAGTCTGGCCGGCTTCTGGCACTGCCATGGTGACGCCGCGGCCAAGGAACTTCTGTACTTCGAGCAGGAGACCCTCTCGGGATTCTCGCGCCATCGGCAATGGCTGATAAAGGGTCGAATACGTCCACTTGATTTCCTTTCCTCTGTCGTTGATGACAATATATTATGTACTTTATTATTAATTCTGTCAAGAAAATCATAGTGAAGAAGTGGTATACTTGGAGAAAGAATAATTTTTTTCAAAAAATATGAATACACCAGAACAAGGAGCTAATCAGATTCAAATCAAGGCGACCGATGAAAAGATGAAAGGGGAGTATGCTAATGTCATGCAGGTTTTGCATACCAAAGAAGAGTTCGTTTTGGATTTTCTCAATGTTTTTCCACCAACGGGCACACTCAATGGGAGGATAATCGTCAGTCCTAGTCATTTCAAGCGTATGCTCGCTGCTATGAGCGAAAACCTCGGGAAGTATGAAGCGCAGTTCGGTAAGGTAGAGGCTTCTGAGGCTCCGACAAATAAGATTGGTTTTCAAGCGTAGAGGTGAGTATTTAGAAGAGTTCGTTTTTGACAGTAATGAAAAATCCTCTACAATGCAGGTAACTTTCATTTTGCCTTAAGGAGGCGTCATGAAAAAGTTGGTAGTTGCGTTCTTGCTGGCCATGGTCGCGCTGTGTGCGCAGGCAGAAGTCTTGGTGGTTTGGGTGATTGACAGCCCAACGTGGAAAGAACTCTCCCCGATGGAGCGAGAAGTTGTCGAGGAATCCTGTCGTCCGGAATTACCGGTAGCGCGCCTGGTGTATTACCGGACAAATGGGATTGAAGCACAGCGTGTTTTAGGAGAAATACGTTGTGTTCCTGCTAGGGGGTACTTTGTAGTAGACATTATCTGTTACTACAGAGATGGCTGTGGGCAGAAAACTGTGGAGCCACAGCTCGCATTCGATCTTGAGATGAGATTACGTATCCCGTCGTTACTCACCACACTCGCCGCAGACTAACACTGATGAATCTTCACTCAGTGTTTTTTTTCTTGAATAAGAAAAAAGCCGGGGTGAATTCACCGGGGCTTGTGGGCTGAACTTCAGAGCATGAGGCGGTAGCGTTTGCTACTGCCCTCAACACCTGGCTCGGCAGGAGGGACGGGCACGAAGCCGAGGCTTTGGCATTTTCTCTTAAAGTCAATTTGTTGTGGCTCTACTAGCACATCAACATACCTGAGAGAAAGCTTTTTCGCCCTGGCATAACGGAGAGCCTCCTCCAGAAGTGCCGTCCCAATACCTTGATGTCGATGATGTTCATCGACAATGACATCGTGGATTTCTCCATGGGGTACGGGAGTATGTTTTACGATGAGGCGTGCAATCCCAATCGTCCCGCGGTGCTGATCTTGGTTGGAAGCCAGGATGAGATATCCCGTCATGAGGAATTCCCGCAGGTCATCGACACCCTCCTTACATTCTTGATTCGGTGTCAACTCGTGGAGAAGTTTGTTTAACTCCTCGATACCGTGATCTGTGAAAGTCCAAAAGGCCAGAACTTGACCAACTGCGTATGCAGGGGTGATTGTTTCAGCCATATACCTCTCCTTGTTGTGTTGTCGATGTCTATAAATTGACACATGGGAAGTATTGAGTCAATGATTGAAATTTTTTTATAACAGGTATTTACCTGATTTTACCGGCACTCGTTCGGAAACGAAAGCAGACCTTCGTTTCACTCACTTCATTTGGTAATAAAAAAATCCGCAAGCAGCGCTGCTGCCTACGGGGGTTGGGGCGGACTATCTGCTCCGTGGAGCCGTAGCCGTGTCCAGATCTTGTAGCGGGATAGGTCTGGTGTCGTCCTTCTCCAAGTCATCAAGCTTACTGAACACGGAGTAGTCTTGAATGGTTGAGGTGTCTAGTGGCGGTATTTTTTGGAGATCGTCTTCTCCCCGGTCATACCCCTTTTGCAACGAGCGGAATCCCCAGATTACGAGCAAAAGGACGACAACCACCAGGCCTAGCACATAGACGAGGGGCATGATGCTCTCCCGATTGTTACGATGTTGTCATTATAGCCTCCGATGGTAGGGCTTTGTCAATGATGCGGCATGTACTGACACCATCGACCCTTCTTTTCTGGTATACTTGAGTCTATGAACAAAATTATCAAAGGGTTTTCGCAAAAGAAGGATGGGTCGATGTATTTGCCGCTCACCGATCCATTGGCGGAGAATATCGCTCATCGCAAAGCGTATTTCGAAAGCAATAGTCTCTTGGGAAAGCAAATCGCTATCGCCGACTTGGTGCATGGGACACGGGTCACCATAATCGATCGGCGCTCACCATACATTGCACCACAAACGGATGCACTGGTTAGCAAAGAACCGGATATTATCCTCACGCTTACGGGAGCTGATTGTTTCCCGCTGTTCTTTGAGGAAAAGGGAGCTGGTATCATCGGACTGGCCCATGGCGGTTGGCGGGGGATCGTGGCTGGTATCGTGGCAGAGACACAGACGGCTATCAATCGGCTGGGTGGGGAGCCAGGCAAAACCATACTGACCATCGGTCCGGGAATCTGTGCAAAACACTTTGAAATTCAAGAAGACGTTTTGGAAAAATTTGCGCCGTATCCGAAATATATTTCCCATAACGGAGGCATCCATGTAGATCTGAAAGGTATCATCGGGGCGCAAGCAATAGCATCAGGGATAGCGCCTCAAAATATTGTCGATTCCGGTGAGTGTACCTTTTGTTTACCGCAAAAATATTTCTCCTATCGACGGGACAAACCAGAATATCTAGAAGCGCAATTGGCCTTTATCGTTCAGTTCGCGCACCGTAAGTTTTGAAGGGTGGCTCTGCAAAGAAAAAAGCCCGGGCGTGTTGGCTCGGGCGGGCGGTTCAGGACCTAGGGTCTAGGTATGGACGGTCGTGTCGACAATCGGCGCTGGCGCCGGACGAAGAAGACGCGGGAGTCCGGACACGTCTCGACCCTCGAATGTATAGGTCAGGTCGTACTCATATCCACGGCCGTTGATGCGAATGCCGCCCAGGGTAAGAGCTCCACTCTCTACATTTCCCAAGAACCGAGCCAGCACGGTTAATTGAGGGTCATGGTAATAGAGTGAGTACAGCGATGTATGAAGCCATACCATGGATGGCTCTTTTTCCTGTGAAAGTCTCAAGCTGTGCTGTTCGAGAGCAATTGTCAGAGCTTGCTTGGCAAAGCTCGCAAGTTCTGGACAGACTGAACGCGTGTTGGTCATGAAGACCTCCAGTGGGTTGAAAAACAAAAGGACTGAATTCGTTGCCTCCAGTATAGTCTGGAATTTGTACCTGTCAATGGAAAGAAAAAAGCTCGAGGCGGATGTTACGGCTCGAACGTGATGATGGGTTGTTTTGGCTCTATCGAAAGTTCCCTACATCGGACACAGATTCGATTATCTGGATTATCGTATCGGTATGCCATCACTATTCCGGAACCACAATTTCGGCAGAGGTAGGGAACCAGAATCAGAGGATTCAGTTCTGCTGCACGACCAGGTTCTCTTTGGAGCTTGCTCATGAAACCTCCGGTGGAAAGATATGTATTTATACCTCATAGACTGCCCCTTGTCAATAAAGTAAAATTGTGGTACAGTGTGACGGATATGGAAGAAAAAACCCCAAACAAAGACACTCGAGCCACGATCAAGGTCTGTCTCGAATCAGACTGCTGCCAAAGAGGCGCGGAGAACGTTTTTATGGCGCTCCGTGAGGGATTTGCTCCCGAAGAGGCATTGGTGATGCGGTCGCCACGCTGCTTGTCTGGATGCAAAAATGGACCAAATATAGCGGTCAATGACAATATCATGCGAAGTATGCAGCCGATCACCGCAGTCGAGACCGTTCGAGCCGAGCTACGCAATCCTTCGTGCAAAGCCGATGGTATCGGGTCACGGAGCATTGACGATCTCGACGATGTTCTCGAAAATATCTTGCCAATGAGCAACGAAAAAACTGATCTATGAAATGGGAGCATGCTTTCAAAGGAATAGTAGGGCTGCTTGTTTTTGTCGTGATCGGAGTATTTGCTCTTGAATGGAAGAAAGAAAGTATCCAGCAGTTTCTTGCTCATCCGGAAAAATCTTGTACGTTATCGGAATCAGTGGCCGGATTTTTTGGTGTATTGAAGACTCCATTGGGTGCTCAGCACAAAAAAGAAGTGGTGTGGCGAGCCACCGCCCCGGAAGAGTTTCATGCTGTACTCCCTCTCCTTCAGGCGGTAACGGTCGTACCTTGCATGTGGCAATCTCATGAAGAAGCAACTCTCGCTTTGCGGGCAATTCGTCTCATTGAACACAATCTTGAAACAGGTACGGAACGTACCGTGATTGAAGTAAATGATTTTTCTTCATATGACAAGCCTCTGTTTGTCGGAAGACTCTTTGAGCGCATCCCTCACTGGTATGCCTCTTCTGATCAAACAACTGATCCTCTTTTGGAGGCAGCGGTTGTTCACGATGAGAAAGAGTTGATCGTCGATGTTGCTCGGGTGCCGCAACATATTTTTCATGGATGGACCGAACCCCAGGTCGAGGCCCTGCCTGGCATGAATTATGTGGTTGAAGTTGAAGCAAAAATTACCGGCATGGCACGTCTTCAGATAGGGATTGATTATTGGCGTTTTATCGGAGCGGAGGACATCGGTTGGAAAGAAGACTGTAGCGGAGCCAATCACTGCGAGGGGTACCTCTCCGATTGGTTTGGACCAAGCCCTGATGGAGACTGGCAGACCCTGCGTGCACCGCATGACCTCTAAAGAGAGGGGATTGTCAACATATACGGTCTCATGCTAAGGTGCTTTCTTATAGAAATAAGCCTATGAACAGAATTGACTGGCGCCAAATCAGCACTACCGCTCTCCAAACTTCCAAAAAATACTGGGAAGCCCTCGGTCGGCAAAATATCGCCGTACTTCTTTTTTGCGCCGTTTTGAGTGGGTTTTTTATCAAGACACTGGTACATGATTCGTTAACGATGGGGTTTGATGACTATCGACTGACGATCAAGAATAATACTGTCGATCTCAATCTTCTTCAAAAAGAACTCATAGAGCAGGGCGGGTCATTTGCTACCAGTGAACGACCCGTGCTCCAGGGAGAGTCTTGTCCGATATCTCTATAATTCCATACTTCTATCACTATGTTAGAAACAGCACCATCCGAACCGGAAGAGTCATCAGTCATAACACTGAAAGCCAAGAACAAAAATCTCCTCGCTATATGCATTATTGCCGGTGGTCTTTTCTTGGGAAGTTTGTTTGTTGATTTCATACAGCTGATACAGGGTGAGGGATTTTCTACGTGGGCTGCCAAAACACACAATGTTCTGGAAACAGCCGGCAAGACATGGGTAGGGTACAGTGATCCGCGAGTTGAACTGCAGGTTATTACCGACAAGGATTGTAGTGCTTGTGATCCAAGCGAGGCACTAGTTTGGCTGCGTCGAGTTATTCCTACGCTTGAAGCAACGCGCATCGATATCGGTGACGAACTCGGCCAACAGTATGCCAAGCGTTTTGATATCGTAACAGTGCCCGCCTTTATTTTTTCCAAAGACGTTCTGCACTCGAGCTTCTATACCCAGGCGGCCAGCCTCTTTCAGGGCAAAGAAGGACGCTATTTCTTTGATATGAGCAAAATAGGTTTGCCAGCCGGACGCTACCTCAAACTCCCCAGTGTAGAAGAAACTGATATCGTCTCAGGGCCGGATTCTGCCAAAGTAACCATCGTAGAATACTCTGATTTCGAGTGTGTACACTGTCAGACATTTCATAAAAACCTCAAAGCAGTGACGGCTGCGTATGGCGAACAAGTACGCGTCGTATACAAGCACCTGCCGCTTTCCCTTCATGTCCAAGCAGAAAACGCTGCTCTGGCGGCAGAGTGCGCCAATGAACAGGGTAGGTTTGATACCTATGCCGACTACCTTTTCACCAAACAGGCCGAATGGAGCAAAAGCAATGGGACACAGAAATTTAAGGACTATGCCTGGTGGCTCAAGCTTGATTTCCGTTCGTTTGCCAGCTGTCTCGACAGTAAAAAATATCAAGAAAAAATCGTGAGTGACAGGGCAGAGGCACAGTCGCTCCTCGTGACCGCCACCCCGGCTACCTTTATCAACGGTACGTTTCTCGATGGAGCCGTCGCTCCCTCGGACATTAAATTCGTTATCGACGAAGAATTAGCCAAGTGATTGAAATGCGACCGATTCGCTCGCTGTACTTTTTCAGAATACGACCAATGATAACTTGCTCTTTGGTCTGCAAGTTGATATGATTTAATCATGTCAACGATTAAAAAAGAGCGACTAAAATGTCTCGTGTGTGAAACAGAAGTTGCTCGTCAAAAATATAAATATTGTAGTAACCTCTGTCAGCAGGAGTATCAATATCGTATTTTTATTGAGCAGTGGAAATCAGGCACTACAACAGGGCTGAGAAACATAGGTATTGTCTCTAAGTATATAAAACGCTTTTTACGTCGAAAGTTTGGCAATAAATGTTGTCTTTGTGGGTGGCATGAAGTAAATCCGAGCACAAATTTAGTGCCTTTAGTAGCGGATCATATTGATGGTGATTGGTCTAATAATAAAGAGAGTAATCTGCGCCTTATTTGTCCTAATTGCGATTCATTAACACCAACTTTTGCTGCATTAAATAAGGGGCGAGGACGATTGAACCGAAGACCAAGTAACCGTGCACATGTACGTGGTACCCTCACATCAGGACTTCAATAAAAGCTTGAAAATTAAGAATTATGCTATGATGATAATTGCAATTTAGAAATGCCAAGATAGCTCAGTCGGCAGAGCGGCACATTCGTAACGTGCAGGTCCCGGGTTCGATCCCCGGTCTTGGCTCCTACAAAAATAACAAGTGTCCCATCTTTTTATCGGTAGTTGTTCGGAAACAAAGGTTGATTTTCATCTTGCTTGGTAATAAAAAAATGCCTGAGACACATGCTTTGTCCCAGGCTTCAGTGCGAAATCTTCGTTGTCGCTGCCCCGTACTGTTATTTGTAAATCGTTGTCAGATGTCCCATCTTGCGTCCAGGTCGTACCTCGGCTTTGCCGTAGTCATGGAAAAATTGACCTACTCCACATGGGTGGGATTGTCCTGTACGGTAGGGAGTAATCTCATCTCCCAGCACGTTGTGCATGATGGCGCCCTGGCAGGTGAGCTTGGTCGAACCGAGCCGCAGGCCGCATACTGCTCGAACGTGGTTCTCGAATTGGCTCGTTACACAGCCCTCGATCGTCCAGTGGCCAGAGTTGTGAACACGTGGCGCCATTTCGTTGAAGATGATCTGACCATCTGGCAGTACAAACATTTCGACAGCGAGCACCCCCACGTAGTCCAGCGCTTTGAGAATAGCGATCATCATGCGGGCAGCCCTCGTCCGCACCTTTTCCGGGATGTCAGCATTGCCTGCGGGTGTTTCGCCCACGATGGTGCGCCGCAAGATACCTTGTTCATGAATGTTGCGGACTACTGGGTATAACGCGATTTCACCCACAACGGAACGAACACCAATCAGCGATATCTCGCAGGCGAATGCCAAACGTCTTTCAAGGACGTGTGAAGTAGTAATTTTGGCACGCGCTGCTTCAAATTCTGCTTCAGTGGTGATAGCTGTTTGCCCGTGACCATCGTATCCACCGGAACAGGTTTTCAAAATTCCAGGCAGAATGTACTTCACAACTACCATCTCGCTGCCTGGGTTGATGTTGAGATAGGGCGCCGGGGGAATACCCAGGCTTGCTGCAAACTCCTTCTCGCGTCTTCGATCGGAAGCGATCTCGAAACAGCGAGGCGAAGGAAATACCGGCACTGACTCTGCCAGAAACCGGAGCATTGGCGCTGGGACGTTTTCCCACTCAGCTGTGACCACCTGAACGGACTGTGCGAAGCTGCTCCAAAGCGTCGGATCCTGGTAGTTAGGAGCCACAATCATCTCTGGAGCAATTTGACCCGCTGGGCTGGCCCCGGATGTACCGTACACAACGACGGTAATGCCGAGTTGTTTGGCAGCCTCGGTCAGCATCCTACCAAGTTGACCGTCACCGGCGATACCAAGCCTACTGAAAGCATCCATCTCAAAACTCCTTGTTTGAGTCGAGAGTTAAAGAAACCACTGGCATCATTGCATACTTCTTTTTCTCTGTCGAGATGTTTTTTGAGGACAAGAATATATGCTATACTGACCATTGTATGACTGAGTTGACCGAGAAAATAGAGGTTCTTCAACAAAAACTCCTGCAGTTGCAGGACTATCTTTGACTTTGCCAAAAAGGCCAAGCGCAAAGACGAGCTGAAACAGACCAGTGAGCACCCTGGTTTTTGGGATGATCCCAAAAAAGCAGGGCGTATCATGCAAGAGATTGAGACGATTGAAAAAGAACGTCTTTCTTTTGCTGAGCTAGAGAGCACGCTTTCGGAGTTACGCTCATTGTCTCTGGAAAATTCGGCAGAATCAATCGCGTTCGTGCAAAACGAATACGCCACAGTGGAACAGTCCATTGGTGCACTTGAGTTCCAGACACTCCTCAGTGGTGATTACGATAGCGCTTCCGCACTGCTCACTATTCGCAGCGGTGCCGGCGGTGTCGATGCTCAGGACTGGGCCGAGATGCTCATGCGCATGTATCTGCGCTACGCAGAGAAAAAAGGGTTTCGCGCCAGTGTTCTCGATGAAACTCGTGGTGGTGAAGCCGGTATCAAAAGCGTCACGATTGAAATCGATGGTACCTATGCGTACGGCTATCTCCATGGCGAAGCGGGCATCCATCGCTTGGTGCGACTGTCACCGTTCAATGCCAACAGCCTGCGTCAGACATCGTTTGCTTCAGTCGAGGTCATGCCGGTGATTGAAAATGATGATACGGCTATTGTTATCAAACCGGAAGAACTGCGTATCGATACCTATCGCTCTTCTGGGGCAGGGGGGCAAAATGTCAACAAGACCGAGAGTGCGGTTCGTATCACACATCTCGCTACCAACACGGTGGTGACCTGTCAGACTGAACGTTCGCAGCTGCAAAATCGTGAACAGGCTATGAAACTGCTTCGCTCAAAACTGTTGCAGCAAAAACTGGAAACGCAGGCCACAGAAAAGCAAAAACTGCGGGGCGAATTCAAGAGTGCTGAGTGGGGGAATCAGATTCGATCGTATGTCCTACACCCGTACACGCTCGTCAAAGACCATCGAACCAATACCGAAACGAGTGACACAGCCAAAGTCCTCGATGGTACACTGGATATGTTTATCGAAAGTACTCTCCGCTACTTCCAATCTCACTCATAAAAAACACACTATGCCGGAAAACAAACAACCTATTATTCGTTTTGATAAGGTAACCAAGACCTACCAGAATGATATCTCTGTTCTGAAGGACATCAACCTCGTCATTTACCCGGGGGAGTTTTTGTCGCTCGTCGGAGCTAGTGGCGTGGGCAAGTCTACGCTTCTCAAGCTCATCTATGCCGAAGAAATTCCGACCGAAGGTGAGGTGTACTTCAATGAGCGACCACTGAGTCAGATCAACCGCAAGCATTTGCCATACTATCGTCGTAATATCGGAACAGTCTTTCAGGATTTCAAACTGCTTCCGAATAAAACTGCTTTTGAAAACGTCGCCTATGCCCTCGAAGTTGACGGACGAACCCAGGAAGAAATCGATGCCGAAGTACCGGAAATTTTGGAAATCGTCGGTCTGGGTACCAAGATGCAGAAATTCCCACATCAGCTCTCTGGAGGAGAGCAGCAGCGTGTCTCACTGGCACGAGCCCTCATTCATCGTCCAAAAGTTATTATCGCTGATGAACCAACGGGCAACCTGGATCCTGTTTCCTCTAATGAAATCATTCGATTGTTGCTTGAAATCAACTCCTTCGGTACGACCATCATCCTAGCGACACACAACAAGGGAATTGTCGATAAACTAGGAAAACGTGTTATCAACATTTCAAACGAGCATATCGCTCATGATGAAAGCAAAGGGAAATATATGTTACAATAAGGTCTATGATGAAGTCACTCAAACTTTGGCGCACGTTTCGGGAAGGTTGGCAAAACTTTCGCCGCAATGGTTGGTTGTCTTTTGCGACGGTCAGTATCTTGACCCTGTCGTTGTTCATCGTCGGTCTCTCGACGCTCCTGGGTCTCACGACGCACTATATGCTGCAGAACATGCGTGAAAAGGTGAGCGTCAACGTCTCGTTCAATCCCGATATTCCGGAACCTCGTATTTTGGAGATACGTGATGAACTTTCTAAGTATAAAAAGGAAATTGCTTCCGTTGAATACGTATCTCGTGATGTTGCTCTGGAAACGTTTTTGGCTGAAAACAAAAACAACCCGGCTGTCATCCAGGCTATCGAAGAAATAGGTGAGAACCCACTCTTGCCATCACTCGTTATCAAGGCCGTCCATCCGGAAGACTTTCAAGTTATCGTCAACCAAATCCAGCGCTCAACTTTTCAGAGCGATATCAGCCGCATCAACTACGACAAGAACCGCAAGATTTTCAATAACCTAGAAAAGAACAATAAGTCCATTCAGAAAGTTGGTTTGATTCTGGGGTTGTCCTTTATCTTTATCGCCGTTCTCATCACCTTCAATACCATTCGTATCACCATCTACTCACACCGTCAGGAATTTGAAATCATGCGTCTGGTCGGTGCCTCGAACATCTATGTGCGTATGCCGTTTGTTTTTGAGGGAGTATTCTACGGTATTGCCGCTGCCCTTGCTACGACCATTGCTCTCTTTGGTGCAGCTTATATCATCTCCCCATTGACCCAGGGAGCGCTGCCACAGGGCAATTTTATGGGTCTCTACATTGAATTCCTCGCTCCTGTCCTCATCGGACTTCTCCTCCTCGGTATTTTTCTTGGGGTGCTCTCCAGTAGCATCGCCATCCGCCGTTATCTCAAGGTGTAGGTACTGTATTTTCTTGACCAAAGGCCTCTTTTTCGCTAGGATAAGGAGGCTTTTTGATAGGGAATTTCTCATTCGAATAAGCTATTGGGGCGTGGCCAAGCGGTAAGGCAATGGGTTCTGGTCCCATGACCCTAGGTTCGAATCCTAGCGCCCCAGCTGAATAAAATACTCTCCATTCCGGAGAGTATTTTTATTTACACTTCAGGCGCTTCGGGTATATACTGAGTACATGAAACACAAAAACAATTCTCATATTCGTAAACGAGATCTTCATCCGGATACGTTTCTTTTTTCTACTTTAGCGCTTTTTATTATTGTCATTCTGGCATTTGTTCTGACATACCTCCCGACGCTGCAGCAGAAAATTGACCGTGCAGGAACCTGTACGGAAGAAACTCGTGTTTGTCCTGGTGGGAGCCTGGTTTCCCGTAGTGGACCAAACTGCGATTTCACTCGCTGTCCCAGCGACAATCTTCCGAGTCGACCCGGTATTACCGAAGAACCTTTTGAAGCACCACTTGCTCCACCACGAGAAGAACCTATTGTACTCAAAGAAAAAATCACACCTGTTTGTACTGATGTAGTCAAGCTATGTCCGGACGGCAGTTTCGTCGGTAAGGTTGGTCAAAACTGCGAATTTGCTCCGTGTCCTGACGACTTGGAATCCGAAAGTGATCGTTAAGCGGCATCACTAAAAAGCAAGTTCATCGTCGACTTCTATCTTGTTTTTCTTCACGGTCAGACTGGTACTTTCTTTGTCGAGTACTTTTGTCTCCTCTACTAATCCTTTAGCCGAAGAGGGAAGGGTAGCGAGAATAGTGCGGAGCGCAATGCCGTCCACCTTGAGTACTGATTCCCATTTGTCGAGTGGTTCAAGTACTGCTCGTAATTTTTCAGCATCATACTTGTAGGTCTTACGCAGTGACTTGCCGATAATGCCCTGGTCATCGAACACTCGGTCGACACCCTCTTGCTCCATATATTGGAGAATCATCGCCTGAAGTTTCCCCAAGCGTTGTTTTTCCTCACTCATTCTTCCTTTCAAATCCAGATACTCACTGATGGCTGTTTTTACTTCTTCGGTCTCTACTCGGTGTGTCTCAGCAAACTTATGCTTCCATAACGGACAGATTTTTTGGTAACCACACCAGTCACAGAGCGGCGAGAGAATAGGTTCAAATTTGGCTTCCTCAATCGATTTGATGACGTCGAGAAACGTTTGATCAACCTTTTCGAGTTGCTCTTTGGTACGCGTACTTGAGAGCTTTACACCGTGCTTCACGTAATACAAACTGACGGTGATTTTGTCCATGCGTTCCCATTCCTTGGGATAACGCTCAAGAAAAGCGCGCAGGTAAATAGAGAGCTGGAGGTCATTATCGACTTTGTCTTGTGAAGGCATCTTGCGTGTCGTCTTGTAGTCGATGATTTCATAGCCATCGGGTGTCTTGTCGATACGGTCGATGATGCCGGAGACGATATGTTTACCCGACTCCTCCGTTCCTATTTCGATAGCAAAACGACTCTCGAGATCGACAATCGTGAAATCGTTCGGTTTGTTGTGCGCCAAATAGTTTTGGATGATAGTGACGCCCTGCGAGAAAGCCGAGCGCTCTTCAAGTTCATCTTCGTAGACTTCGCTATTCCAGCCTTTGGCGAAATAGTCGAGTGCCTGATCGACGGTGGGAGCGAGTAGGGCAGGGGTGTGTACGTACTTGAGAACCGCATGTACGAGGGTCCCAAAAACCGCCTCCTTGCTCTTGGGCTCGGGGATACGATCGACATGCTGGTATTTGTACTTGAGAGGACAGTTCTGATACGTCCCGACACTGGAATAGGAGATTCTCATACACATATTGTATCAAGAATAATACCCGACGTAACCTTGACAAATTATCAATTTTATGCCAATATGAACCATTGCACCTTTACAAATTCCCGGAATAACCCGGGCCCAGTAACCTTTCCAGAAAGGAACTCAACGTGAGACAATTAAAAAAACGGTTCGGAAGTAGCGCACAAGAACTCAGGGAATTGCGCGATACGGTTGTTTCGTTGGAGCGGCAACTCAAAAAAGTAAAGCGAGCCTATCAGCTCAGTCTGGAGGCTCTCCGGGGAGGGTATGAAGATAAGCTCGCAAGAGCCTATGATGACCTTGGAAGAGACCCTCTCACTGGACTCCTCAATCGTACGCTGCTTCATAGGGCATTCCATCGTCATGCGGAGAATGTCCGCCGCGATACCCTCGGACAGGACACATCTGTTCTGTTCATTGATGTCGATAAGCTAAAGTTTATCAACGATAGCTATGGACACCAGGCAGGTGACAGTACACTCAAATCGATAGCGCAGGTTTTATCGGCTGCGGTTCGCGAAGTGGACATCGTGGCACGTCCTGGCGGTGACGAGTTCATTGTTGTGTTGACACGGTCATCCTTGACTGATGCTGCCATCACGGCAGAACGAATCAGAGAAAGCATCGCTAAGTTTGAGCTTGATGTAGGCATGCCAGTGTCTGTCAGCATCGGTATCGCCGGTGTCAAGCTCGATGCATTCAAGGAAGCAAGCGAGGTGTTTGAGGATGCCGCAGCTCGAGCCGATAAGGCCATGTATGAAGCCAAGATACGTGGTCGAAATCAGGTAGTGGTGGCCGAAGGTTAATACGGGAGATGGAATGATGAGATATAGGCGTTTTCTGGCAGTGCGACTTTGGCTGCGTGCTGTCCTGACGGGACTAGTGACGGTACTTTGTCCGGGCCTGCATCGTCTGCTGCTGGAGAACGAGCAGTTGCGACGGGACAATCTCCGTCTCATGGAGAAAGTTCTCGGCATGGAGAAGGACATTCATGGTCTTCAAAGTCAGCGGGCGTACTTGCTTGATGGCGCAGCACAACTTCAAAGAGAGTTGGACGCCGCCCATACGACCAGGCATGATTTGTTGAACACGATCGATCAACTTGGTCAGCAACAACCAAAGTTCCACTAAACTAGTGGGTACGGTAGCGGTGGTTGGCTAAATAACACGAAGTCGTTTGCAACGCAAACGGCTTATTTTATTTTCAAAGAAGTTGAATAATGTTTAATATATATGTTATACTGTAAGTATAGTAAACATATATCTATGCCTAAGACAAGAAAATGGAATCTAGAAAATATTCGAAGCGGTTTCGAAAGGTTTTATAGCGAGCATAACTATTATCCAAAAATTCCTGATGAGATAGATAAGTGTCAGTATCTTCCATCGCGTAGGCAAATTCAAAGAATATTTGGAGGTCTACCACAATTACGAATGCTCCTTGGACTTAAGGATATTTATCTTTCAAAAGGAATCCATCGTTCCAAGATTGGATTAGATTCGAATCAAAGATCACGAGTAGTAGAAGAACATCTTCGAGACCTTCTTTACAAGAAATTCCACGAACCATTTGTTCATCTTGAGAAGCCAATTGATACAACGAGAAAAATTAGAGCTGATTTTTATATATTTAACCCATTAGAAAATTTTGCAGTAGATGTATTTGCTACAGAAACATATCACAATCTTGAGAGTAATATTTATATAAAATTACAAAAATACTCACATCTTAAGTTAAAACTGTATCTTGTCCTTGTTTCAAAAAATCTCAAAGTAGGGGACGTTACCACCTTTAAATTGCGTAAGCCTGAAAGATTTCCGCCAAATATAAAACTCGTTACTTTTGATCAATTTCTTGAAATAATAGAAGAAATACCTACCTATCTAGAACCTACTACATGATTTTTCTTTAAAAAAGCTAGTGCATCTGTTAATCTCAGATAGAGTATTTACTATAGGTGAGTTATTTATAGAATGTATATAACGTCAGATAATGTAACTTATAGGACATTATACTGAGAGAGACAGGAAGGGTTTGCATAGACCATTGAGGATGCAGGCGTTTGGTCTTTTTCCTTACAAAACACATGGCTTTTATGTGGCTCAGAGTTTTCTTATTTGATACTCCCCGCGTCCTTGTAGGTATTTCAAAGTATTTTTTATTGTATTTATTTTCTTATAGTTTATTTTTGAAATTTTTGCCTACCGGTAGACAGGTAGAATTCGATATTTGAACCTCATTAGATCCTCCCCTCCCAATTTTCAAAAATCACTAGGGGAGTCAAGGCGTACCAAAAAGCAAAAAACAAAGAACAATCGACTTTCAACAAGAAAAGGATAC